>CAISYI010000060.1 GCA_903889595.1 uncultured beta proteobacterium | reverse complement strand
AACGATTTTTACCCATTTGCCACCTCTTTCCTTGACGGCATCAATTTTTAATTTAGGCGTGGTGGTCGGCATCACAATGGTGGCTTGACATTGCAATTTTGCAGCTCCAAGCGCGACACCTTGGGCATGATTACCTGCGGATGCTGCAATGACACCTTTATTTAACTCTTCTGAGCTAAGATGCGCCATTTTGTTGTAAGCGCCGCGTAATTTAAAGGAAAAAACAGGTTGATTGTCTTCCCTTTTAAAAAATACTTTGTTTTTTAAGCGAGCAGAAAGGTGTCTTGCCGGCTGCAACTCTGTTTCCCTTGCAACGTCGTAGACCTTTGCATTGAGGATTTTTCTTAAATAGGTATGTGGCATGGATATATTATGAGTGTAATTCTCAAAAAATGGACAATATTCAACCATTTTAGTGGTTTCAATTACGCATCTGCGAAAGCTAACTCAAATTTGATTTGCTAAAATGCCACATGAGTACTTATTTTGAGTCAATTTGGCAGTTTTTATCGATAGCTGAAGTGGGCTTGATTGCGATTGGAATCACTTCTTTTCTTGCATCTACCGTGATGCCTTTAGGATCTGAGCCGTATCTGCTGGCTTTTTTAGCGCTTCATCCGCAGCAATATTTAGAAGCAATTGTGATTGCTTCGATTGCAAATACGCTTGGTGGAGTTAGTACCTGGTATTTAGGAAGTCTAAGTAATCGCTTTGTGAGTAGTACTTCAAAATTTGAGAATCACCATAAATTATTGAAATATATGAAAAAATATGGTGCTAGTGTGTTGATTTTTAGTTGGTTGCCCGTGGTGGGAGATGTCCTTAGCGGACTCGCTGGATGGATGAAACTTCCTCTGGGGCCTTGTTTTATTTATATGTTGATTGGTAAGTCGCTTCGTTACATCGTAATTGTCGTTACTTTTTTACAGATACGTTAATTGGTATTGAAAATCAAAATGTTGAATAAGAAATACCAAATAGAGGCAGTTTTAGCAAAGAATTGCCCCCTCCGTTAGAATGATTATTTACTGAGCATCGATTATGAACGCACCCCTGAATATTGAACCCCTTCGGGAAATAGCCAATCCGCCGTCTAGGTTGCGAGAGATCCCTTATAACTACACTTCTTTTTCTGATAAAGAGATCGTGATTCGTCTATTAGGCGAGTCAGCATGGGATCTCCTCAATGAACTCAGGGGTGAAAGAAAAACAGGCCGGTCGGCTCGGATGCTCTACGAGGTATTAGGTGATATTTGGGTTGTTAGAAGAAATCCATATTTACAAGACGACCTATTAGACAATCCTAAAAGACTAACTGCTTTGACGGATGCCATGTCACACCGTTTAAAAGAAATTGAAAAACGTGTCACAAAAAATCTAGAAATCCCCGTTCGCCAGTTAATTGAGTCAGCTAGGGTGGCCGTTAAGAAGTTTTCAGAAGAACTTGTTTTAGCGCGCGAATTACGCATCAAAACAAAGAAAGTTCTTGGTAAATTTACGGCCCAAGACAATATCGGATTCGACGGTTTTGTTAGAGTAGCGCATGTTACCGATGCTACCGATTGGCGTGTGGAATATCCGTTTGTAGTTGTGACACCGGATGACGAATTAGAAATACCTAATTTAGTTAAAGGCTGTATTGAACTTGGTTTGACCATCATACCTAGAGGTGGTGGAACGGGTTACACAGGTGGTGCGATACCTATGACACCAATGTCAGCCGTTATTAATACAGAGAAATTATTGACAATTGCGCCCGTTCGTTTTGAAAAAATCCCTGGCAATGAGCAAGATGTAGCTACTGTTTTTACAGAAGTTGGTGTTATTACCAAGACGGTAGCTGACGCAGCAGATAAGGCCGGTTTGGTTTTTGCTGTAGATCCAACCTCTGCTGAAGCAAGTTGTATTGGCGGTAATATTGCCATGAATGCCGGCGGTAAAAAAGCTGTCTTATGGGGTACTGCATTAGATAATCTATTGTGGTGGAGGATGGTTGATCCTAATGGTAACTGGTTAGAAATCCAGCGGATGGATCACAACCTTTCTAAGATTCATGATGCCCCTGTTGCTACATTTCAGTGCACTCTGTCAGACGGTAATAAAGCACCTGGAGAGGTAATTCTGAGTGAAGAAACCCTGGTGATTGAAGGCCGTAAATTCAGAAAAGTTGGTTTAGGTAAAGATGTAACGGATAAGTTTTTGTCCGGCCTACCTGGCGTACAAAAAGAAGGTTGTGATGGCCTAATTACTAGTGCAAAGTGGGTTTTGCACAGAATGCCAAAGGAAATACGCACAGTTTGTTTGGAGTTCTTTGGTCAAGCTAGAGATGCAATTCCAAGTATTGTTGAAATCAAAGACTATTTAGATCAGCAAACAAAGCAAGGCGGAGCGATTCTTGCTGGTCTTGAGCATCTGGATGAAAAGTATTTAAAAGCCGTTGGATATTCAACAAAATCAAGACGTAACGTGTTACCTAAGATGGTTTTAATTGGCGACATTGTCGGTGATGATGCTAATCAGGTTGCGAGTGCTGCGAGTGAAGTAATCCGGATTGCGAACCAAAGGGTTGGAGAGGGCTTTGTAGCAATTAGTCCTGAGTCGCGGAAAAAGTTTTGGCTCGACAGAGCGAGAACAGCCGCAATTTCAAAGCATACCAATGCTTTTAAGATCAATGAAGACGTGGTGATCCCATTGCCAAGAATGGGTGAATATACCGATGGTATTGAATATCTCAATATTGAGATGTCATTAAAAAATAAAATAGCTCTCTTAGATGCGTTAGAAGATTTTTTTGTGAATGGCACTATGCCACTAGGTAAATCAGATGATGCGGCAGAAATTCCGTCGGCTGATTTGTTAGAAGACCGTGTCATCAAAGCATTGGAGCTGATTCGTGAAGTTCGGTCCCATTGGTTAGACCTTGCTAAAAATCAAATGCAATATTTTGCAAAATTGCAAGATCGCACGATTCTAGTTTCTTGGAAGTTGGATGTTAGAGCAAAATTGCGCCAGATTTTTATGGGCGATCCATTTACTCAAATTTTGGATGAATGTAACGCAATCCATAAAAAAATTCTGCGTAAACGTGTTTTTGTTGCCTTGCACATGCATGCTGGTGATGGCAACGTTCATACAAATATTCCAGTGAATTCTGACGATTATGAAATGATGCAAGAGGCTCACGGTCTTGTTGATCGGATCATGACACTCTCTAGATCATTAGATGGGGTCATTTCAGGAGAGCACGGGATTGGTATTACTAAATTAGAATACTTGACCGATGATGAACTGAAGGAATTCAGAGCCTATAAATTAAAAGTGGATCCAAATAATCACTTTAATAAAGGTAAGTTGATGCCCGGTGCTGGTTTACATAATGCCTACACTCCGAGCTTTGGCCTCATGGGACACGAATCCTTAATCATGCAGCAAAGCGAAATTGGTGCAATTTCTGCAAGTATTAAGGATTGTTTACGTTGCGGAAAATGTAAACCAGTCTGTGCAACGCATGTTCCTCGCGCAAACCTTCAATATAGCCCACGTAATAAAATTTTGGCGACATCTTTGCTCATTGAAGCATTTTTATATGAGGAACAAACTCGCCGTGGTATTTCAGTTAAACATTGGGAAGAGTTTGATGATGTAGCGGCTCATTGCACCATTTGCCATAAATGTTTGACACCTTGTCCAGTCAAGATTGACTTTGGTGATGTGAGTATGAATATGCGTAATTTACTGCGCAAAATGGGGCAAAAAAAGTTTAATCCAGGCGCACAAGCAGCAATGTTTTTTTTAAATGCAACAAATCCTGAAACGATTAAATTAGCAAGAACGCTAATGATTGAAACAGGATACAAAGTTCAGCGCATCGCTAACGATTTATTTAAGAAATTAGCTAAAAAGCAAACTGCCTTGCCGCCGAAGAGCCTAGGAAAACCTCCAATTCAGGAGCAGGTCATTCACTTTATTAATAAGAAAATGCCTGGTAATTTACCTAAAAAAACTGCTAGAGCATTGTTAGATATCGAAGACTCATCGATTGTGCCAATTATTCGTAACCCGAAGACAACTACAGTGGATTCGGAAGCAGTGTTTTATTTTCCTGGTTGTGGTTCAGAGCGACTTTTTTCTCAAGTGGGTCTTGCTACTCAAGCAATGCTTTGGGAAGCTGGTGTTCAAACCGTGTTACCTCCTGGTTATTTATGTTGTGGATATCCACAAAAAGGTGCTGGGGACTTTGATAAAGCCGATAAGATCATTACAGATAATCGCGTGCTTTTCCATCGTGTAGCAAATACGCTGAATTACCTTGATATCAAAACAATAGTTGTATCTTGTGGCACTTGCTATGACCAGCTTGCTGGATATGAATTTCCGAAAATATTCCCAGGTTCTAGAATTATTGATATCCACGAATTCCTATTAGAAAAAGGGATTCGACTAGAGGGTGTGCAAGGCACGAGATACATGTACCATGATCCTTGTCATACGCCAATGAAACTCCAAGAGCCTTTGAAAACAGTGAATCAACTGATTCAGTTAGCTGATGATACTCAAATCACTAAAAATGATCGTTGCTGTGGTGAGTCCGGAACTTTAGCTATTTCTCGTCCTGATATTTCAACTCAGATACGCTTTAGAAAAGAAATCGAAATGAAAAAAGGTGCATCTGATTTGCAAGAGAACTTTGACGGAAATGTAAAAATTCTCACAAGCTGCCCATCCTGTTTACAGGGTCTATCTCGTTTTGATGAAGATTCTGGCACAACTGCAGATTATATTGTTGTAGAAATGGCGAATCATCTTTTAGGGAAAAATTGGATGGCAGACTTTGTCAAAAACGCCAACTCAGGTGGTATTGAAAGAGTATTAGTATGATTAAGACTCCTATTCCAGAAAATCTAGTTGTTCATCAAAAGACCAAAGTGCTAGAGTTGGCATATCCTGATCAAAAGAACTATTTGCTACCCTTTGAATTTTTAAGAGTCCACTCTCCATCTGCTGAGGTACGTGGACATGGCACTGGTCAAGAAGTTCTTCAAACTGGTAAACGTCAAGTGAGCATTTTGAGCCTTGAACCAGTGGGCAATTATGCACTGAAGCCAACTTTTACAGATGGTCATGATTCAGGATTGTTTACTTGGGAATACTTGTATGAGCTTTGTCAGAATCAAGATCAAATGTGGCAAGAATATTTAGCCAGATTAGAAGCTGCAGGTGTCACCCGTGACACCCCAATGAAATAATTTTTTACTGGAGTTTGTAAGATGACACAAACCCATTTTGGGTATCAAAAAGTTGATGAGTCAGAAAAAGCTAATAAAGTGGCTGGAGTTTTTCACTCTGTAGCTAATAAGTACGACATCATGAATGACTTAATGTCATTCGGGATGCATCGTGTTTGGAAACTCTTTACTACTGGTGTGGCTAATATTCAAGTTGGCCAGAAGATTTTGGATATCGCAGGCGGTACTGGAGATTTAGCCCTCGCCTTTTCAAAAAAGGTCGGACCAACTGGTGAAGTATGGTTAAGTGATATCAATTCATCCATGTTAGAAGTTGGACGCGATCGCCTGATTGACCAAGGTGCGATTTTGCCTTGTGTGCAGTTAGATGCTGAAAACATCCCTTTTCCTAAAAATTACTTTGATCTAGTAACGGTCTCTTTTGGGTTACGAAATATGACTCATAAAGAACTTGCACTCAAAGAAATGTGTCGAGTTATTAAACCAGGCGGAAGAACAATGGTATTAGAGTTTTCTAAACCGATTGATCAACTCAAGCCGATTTATGATATTTACTCATTTAAAGTTTTACCTTGGTTAGGTAAAAAAATTGCCAATGATTCTGAAAGTTATCAGTATCTTGCTGAGTCGATTCGGATGCATCCTGATGCAGATTCACTCAAGCAAATGATGTTGGATAGTGGTTTTGATCGTGTAGATGTACATCGTCTAACGGGTGGAATTGTCGCTCTTCATATTGGCTATAAGTTTTAAAAAATATGTTACCAATCGTAGAGATAGCCTGCAAAGTATTAAATCATCTAATCATGCAGGAAGCATGGGCGAATCGATTACTGAGTCAGCATGAAGGGAAATTGTTGTTACTTCAACTGCCTGTAGGTGAAGTGATGCTACAAATCAGCGGAGGATATTTTTCTTCCTATCAGTTGCGAACTGAAGGGTCGGTAACAGACCGGCAAGATAATCAGACCCTTATTCAACCCTCCGTCACTTTTACGGTGAGTCAAGACGCGGTTTGGGGATATTTATCTGGCGGTAAAACAGCAGCTCTCAAACATGTCAAAATTGCTGGGGACGTTGATTTTGCCTCCGATCTCAATCGTTTAGCTACAGATTTACATTGGGAAGTTGAAGAGGATCTTTCTAAATTATTTGGTGACGCAGTCGCCACTAAAATTACCGAACGATCAAAGACTATGATGGCGCAAGGTCAGGCCGCAATTGCTGATCTTCAAACAGGCATCAAGGGGTATTTGGTAAATGAAAAAAATGTCCTTGTCGATCAATCAACTTTAGTTGAATTGAAATCAGAATTAAGGGTTTTAAGAGATGATGTTGAGCGATCAGAAAAACGAATAGAACGACTAATGCAACATCTGCAGAATAAAAATAAACCATGAAAAAAATTAGTCGAATTATTAAGATATTCCATATTTTATGGTTTTATGGACTATTTGATTTATTAAAAAAAGCACTAAAACCAAGTATCTTATCAGTCTGTATCTACCCACTTACCATCTTCAATCCATCCCGCAATCGACCAAGAGCGGAAAGATTACGTTTAGCTTTGCAAGCTCTGGGGCCAGTATTTATTAAGTTTGGACAGGTTTTATCGACCAGAAGAGACTTATTACCGGAAGATATTTCTGATGAACTTGCCAAGTTGCAAGATCAAGTCATTCCATTCTCTAGTGAAGAGTCAGCCAAAATTGTTGAAAAAGCACTAGGTAAAACACTAGCAGAAGTTTTTGAGTCTTTTGATAAAGATCCAATTGCCAGTGCTTCGATTGCACAAGTTCATTTTGGCATATTAAAAGGCGATGCAAAGAATCCAGAGCTGGCTGGCAAAGCAGTTGCTGTCAAAGTTCTAAGACCTAATATATTAAAAGTGATTGAAAGCGACTTAGCACTAATGCATAGCATCGCTCGTCTAATAGAAAAATTCTCTTATGATGGTAAACGCTTGAAACCTAGAGAAGTAGTAGAAGGTTTCGATATGACAATCCATGATGAATTGGATCTGTTACGTGAAGCTGCAAACTGTAGTCAGTTACGTAGAAATTTCGAAGGTTCTACAAAGATTATGATCCCTGAGGTACATTGGGATTATTGCCACCCCAATGTAATGGTAATGGAAAGAATGTATGGTATTTCCATTGCGAAACTCGATGAGCTCAAGGCAGCGGGTGTTGACTTAAGGTTGCTCGCAGTTGACGGAGTTGAAGTCTTTTTTACCCAAGCTTTCGCGCATGGTTTTTTCCATGCAGATATGCACCCCGGTAATATTATGGTGAGTACAGCGCCGGAAACTTTTGGCAGACTCATCTCACTAGATTTCGGTATTGTTGGGACTTTATCTGAGGTAGATAAAAACTATCTAGTTCAAAACTTTTTAGCGTTTTTTAATCGCGACTACCATCGGGTTGCAGCACTGCATATTGAATCCGGATGGGTTCCAGAAGAAACCAAAGTGGAAGAATTAGAGGGAGCTGTTCGAGCAGTTTGCGAGCCATATTTCGATCGTCCCCTCAAAGATATATCTTTAGGACTGGTCCTGCTAAGACTTTTCCAAACTTCAAGAAGATTTAAGGTAGAAATTCAACCCCAATTAACTTTATTACAAAAAACCTTGCTCAATGTAGAAGGATTAGGGCGCCAACTTGATCCGGATTTAGATTTGTGGAAGACGGTTAAACCGATTATGCAAAATTGGATGAATGAGCAAATCGGGTTCAAAGGGTTTTTTCACAAAATTCAAAAAGAGGCACCACATTGGGCCCAAACTATTCCTACCATTCCCAGACTCATCACTGCTCTGCTAGAAAAGAATATCAATACTAAACAAGAGCAGCAATTAGATGAATTGATTCATCAGTTAAAAATGTCAAAAAACACAAATTTGTCATGGAAATTGATTAGTATCTTCTTAATAGGATTTTGTACCGGCGGATTCACACTTCTTTTATTGATTAACTAATTCATTTTTCCTAATGCTTTTTTGGTATGTAATTGCTTATTGGGTTGTCTCGGTTGCCATTGGATTAGTTGCTTCTTTGAAAGTCAAGAATGCGACCGATTTTGCTGCAGCAGGACATAGTTTGCCCATGTATGTCGTTACTGCCACAGTTTTTGCAACTTGGTTTGGAGCTGAGGCCGTTCTCGGTGCTCCAGCCACCTTTCTCAACGGTGGACTGGCAGCTGTGGTTGCTGATCCATTTGGTTCCTCCCTCTGCCTTGTCTTAGTCGGCCTATTCTTTGCTAAACCACTTTACCAAAAAAAGTTTCTAACCATTGGTGATTTTTATCGTGAAAAGTATGGCAGAACGGTAGAAATTTTAATTACTTTATGTATCGCAGCCTCCTATTTGGGGTGGGTCTCTGCTCAAATTATGGCCCTTGGCCTGGTATTCAATGTTGCATCTGAAGGGGCAATTAGTCAAAGTACGGGCATGCTCATTGGCTCTGGAAGTGTTTTAATCTACACACTTTTTGGTGGGATGTGGGCAGTTGCTGTGACTGATTTTTTACAAATGATTATTGTGGTGATTGGACTATTTTTTATTGGTCATGAAATTACAAACCTTACTGGTGGCGTAATGCCGGTAATCGAACATGCAAATCAGGCTGGCCTTTTTAACTTCTTCCCCGAGGCAAATGCAACAGCGATTATTGGGTTTGTCTCTGCACTATGCACAATGATGTTGGGTTCGATTCCACAACAGGACGTATTTCAAAGAGTGACATCCTCTAAAACCGCTCAAATTGCTCAAAATGCGGCAATTTTAGGTGGTGTTTTATATTTCTGTTTTGCCTTTTTACCGATGTTTTTAGCCTACTCAGCAACAATGATTGACCCAGTGCTAGTTAAAACTAATATGGAAACGGATCCACAATTAATTTTGCCGCAATTAATTTTGAAACATACGCCATTATTTGCCCAGGTGATGTTTTTTGGCGCATTACTTTCAGCACTAAAGAGTTGCGCAAGCGCAACTCTTTTGGCTCCTTCTGTCTCGATTTCAGAGAATCTTATCAAAGGAACTTTTAAACATTTAAATCCTCGTCAAATGTTGATAATAATGAGACTAACTGTATTAGTTTTTGCAGTAATGGTCACAATTTTGGCTATGCATTCAGAGTTATCCATTTTTAAAATGGTAGAAAATGCTTATAAAGTAACTCTTGTCGCTGCGTTTATACCTTTAGTCTTTGGAATTTATTGGAAAAGAGCAAATTCGATTGGCGGACTTTTATCAGTATTATTCGGCATTAGTACCTGGCTATTAGCTGAATTTGCTTATCCAAACGGCATGGTGCCACCCCAAATGATTGGCTTACTCTTTAGTTTGTTTGGGATGGTTGCTGGTAGCCTTTTCGTATCTTCCGATCTGATTAGTGAGTCAGAACCACTCGCTTAGATTTCTCCAATCTTCCATCATCAACTCAAAAGATGGATAATAGATAATTAAGGCAAAAAATCATGAAAAAATACTTCGTTGCAGGAATACTTGTTTGGGCTCCGCTGGCTATTACCATTTGGGTAATAACTTGGGCGATTGGTATTTTAGATGGTGTTTTCGGATCAATAATGCAGGCAATCATAACCGTCATGCCAACGAGTTCAACCATACCACTAGTACATTTTAGGAATATTCCTGGGGTTGGAATTCTGATTGTCATTTTCAGCATGATGCTTACTGGGATGATAGCAATCACCTTCGCCGGCCGTTGGTGGTTAAAAATTTGGGAACGAATTCTTAACAAAATTCCAATCGTTAGATCGATTTACTCTAGTGTGAAACAGGTTTCAGATACATTACTTTCGAGTAGTGGAGAGGCCTTTAAAAAAGCAGTACTGATTCGTTATCCCCACCAAGATTCTTGGGCATTAGCATTTCAGACAGGTACCCCAATGCGCGAAGTAGCTGAAAAACTGGGAACTCCCCACATTCATGTATTTCTTCCTACGACTCCAAATCCTACTTCAGGATTTTTTATGATTGTGCCAAAGGATAGTGTTATTGAGCTGTCAATCTCAGTCGAAGATGCTTTAAAGCATATTGTTTCGATGGGTACGGTTCCTCCAACTGGTCAAGAGCTTTAATTATTTAATTTTTATCAAAAGGTTTGTGTATGTCAATTCGTAGTCACTCAGCAGGATTAGTTACAGAAAAAGAAATTGGCGAAGAAGTCAGTGTTGCAGGTTGGGTAAATAGAAGGCGAGATCACGGTGGGGTCATTTTTATTGACTTGAGAGATAGTCACGGTTTTGTGCAAGTGGTCTGTGACCCTGATAGAGAAGATGTTTTTAAAAATGCCGAAGACGTTAGAAATGAGTTTTGTATCCAAGTAAAAGGTCTAGTTAGAGCTCGTCCTGACGGAACACAAAATACCGATTTAACAACCGGTAAGATTGAAATTCTTTGTAAAGAGTTGATTGTCTTAAATGCTTCAGTTACTCCCCCGTTTTTATTAGATGATGACAATCTATCTGAAACAACACGCCTAACTCATCGCGTTTTAGACTTACGTCGCCCGCAGATGCAAAAGAATTTGCGCCTGCGCTATAACGTAGCGATGGAGTGTAGAAAATATTTGGATAATGCAGGTTTTATTGATATTGAAACGCCAATGTTGACCAAAAGTACCCCAGAGGGTGCACGAGATTACTTAGTGCCATCTCGCGTGCATGACGGACAATTTTTTGCGTTACCTCAGTCTCCGCAATTGTTTAAACAATTATTAATGGTGGCTGGTTTCGAGCGTTATTACCAAATTGTTAAATGTTTCCGTGACGAAGATTTGAGAGCAGACCGTCAGCCAGAATTCACACAAATTGACTGTGAAACTTCTTTCATGGATGAGCAGGAAATTCGTGATTTATTTGAGAATATGATTCGTCATATCTTTAAGACTGTTATGGATGTCGAACTTGCAAATCCTTTCCCAGTCATGCCATATTCAGAGGCGATGGCAGTCTACGGTTCAGACAAACCAGACTTGCGTGTGAATTTGAAATTCACAGAGCTAACAGATGTTATGAAAGACGTAGACTTCAAAGTTTTCTCTGGCCCAGCTAATTCAGATAATGGACGAGTCGTTGGTTTACGCATTCCTTCAGGTGCTGAAATTTCCAGAAGTGAAATTGATGAATACACAAAATTTGTCAGTATTTACGGTGCTAAAGGCTTAGCTTGGATTAAAGTGAATCAAATTGCCGAAGGTCGCAACGGCTTACAATCACCGATTGTCAAAAATCTGCACGATGAAGCCTTAAAAGCAGTTTTAGAAAGAACGGGCGCGCAGGACGGGGATATTATTTTCTTTGGTGCTGATACCATCAAGGTAGTTAATGATGCCATGGGTGCACTACGCGTAAAAATCGGGCACTCTGAATGGAGTAGTCAAAAAGGTCTTTTCACAAAGGCTTGGCAGCCATTGTGGGTAGTTGATTTCCCAATGTTTGAATACGATGAGGAAAACGCCCGTTGGGTTGCTTGTCACCATCCATTTACTAGTCCAAAAGACGAGCATTTAAGTATTTTGGATACAGATCCAGGAAACTGTATTGCTAAGGCTTACGATATGGTTCTCAATGGTTGGGAAATTGGTGGTGGTTCTGTTCGTATACATAAAGAATCAGTACAAAGTGAAGTATTCCGGGCCTTAAAAATTGGTCCTAAAGAAGCGCAAGCAAAATTCGGCTTCTTATTGGATGCATTGAAATATGGAGCTCCTCCTCATGGTGGTATTGCTTTCGGTCTAGACCGTATTGTGACGATGATGACAGGCGCCGATTCAATTCGTGATGTGATTGCATTCCCTAAAACACAAAGAGCACAATGTCTGTTGACGCAAGCACCGAGCTTTGTGGATGAGAAGCAGCTCAGAGAATTACATATTCGTTTACGAAACACAACTCAAACCACTTTATAAATCACTATCCCACTCTAGAAGTGGGATTTTTTTGGAAATACATCTATGCGTCCTTCCGCAGATAGAGGATCATCTGTCCCACCATCACAGCCATTAGATGATGCCAAGACAATTAAAACTCTCATACCCTATGTCTTAAAGTACCCCTTAAGAGTAACTTTGGCTATGAGTTGTTTGATACTAGCAAAAGTGTCCAATATTGGTATTCCGGTAGTCCTCAAGCATCTCATCGATGACTTATCCTTGGCACCAAATGACCCGAAACGCTATTTGATTTTTCCCTTAAGTTTGATTTTGGCATATGGACTATTGAGACTTTCTAGCTCAGTCTTTACAGAGCTCCGGGAATTTTTATTCGCTAAAGTCACACAAAATGCCATTCGCCAGATAGCGATTGAAGTGTTTCAACATTTACATGCAATGTCCCTAAGATTTCATTTAGGTAGGCAAACCGGTGGAGTCAGTCGAGATATTGATCGTGGCTCCCGAGGGATTCAGTCACTGATTTCTTATTCGCTCTACAGTATCGTTCCTACTTGTATAGAGTTTTTAATCGTTTTAGTCTACCTTGGCTGGAATTACGATTGGGTCTTTGCGGGTATTACTTTTGTAGCCATTGCCTTTTATATTCTTTTTACGGTAAAAATCACTGAATGGAGAAGCAAATATCGTCGCAAAATGAATGAGATGGATACCAGTGCCAATCAAAAAGCGATTGATTCATTATTAAATTTTGAGACAGTGAAATATTTTGGTAATGAATCTTATGAAACGAAACGCTACGATTCATTTTTGGTGAGTTATCAATCTGCCGCAGTCAAATCGCAAAAGTCTTTGGCTGTTTTAAACGTTGGTCAACAATGTATCATCGTGGTGGGTTTAATTGCAATTTTATGGCGAGCGGTCGCAGGTGTAGAGGCAGGCAAACTGACCTTAGGTGATCTGGTATTGATCAATACCCTGATGATTCAGCTATATATTCCCTTAAACTTTTTAGGGGTCATTTACCGAGAGATCAAGCAAGCTTTACTTGACATGGGGAATATGTTCGGCATCCTTTCAAAAAACAAGGAAGTTCAAGACGTACCCAATGCACCACCTTTGCAGTTACTCAATCCCAAAATTGGTCCGACCATTGTTTTTGATAATGTTTATTTTGCATACGAGTCAAATCGCGCCATCTTAAAAGGAGTCTCCTTTGAAATCAAGGCTGGTACTACAACTGCAGTAGTGGGCCATAGTGGGGCTGGAAAAAGTACTTTATCCCGCCTACTCTTCAGGTTTTACGACATTCAATCTGGTGCTATCACCATTGATGGCCAAGACATTAGTAAATATCAGCAAAGTAGTTTAAGAATGTTAATAGGAATAGTGCCTCAAGACACCGTGCTATTTAACGACAATATTGGCTATAACATTGCTTACGGTAAACCAGACTCAAGCCAAGAAGAAATTGAGGCTGCCGCTCGAACAGCGCATATACACGACTTTATTATGAGCCTTCCTGACGGGTACAAAACTGCTGTTGGTGAGCGTGGCTTAAAACTTTCTGGGGGGGAAAAGCAACGCGTCGCAATTGCTAGAACTTTATTAAAAAATCCTGCCCTTGTTATTTTTGATGAGGCAACTTCTGCGTTGGATTCAAAAACAGAAAATGCAATCCAATTGGAAATTGATCGATTAACTGTTAATCGAACATCTCTAGTGATTGCCCATCGCCTATCAACTGTCATTAATGCAGAGCAGATTTTAGTCATGGATGATGGCAAAATTGTTGAAAGAGGCACTCACGAGGAATTAATTGGAGTGCAAGGAAAGTATGCTGAAATTTGGCAACTCCAACAAAAAGAAGCAAAGGACGAGGAAGTTATTTAAATCAATGAGCCAAGTTAACGCAAAACAAATACTTTTTGGAGCTTATCAAGCAGCGTTGAATGTGGCAGACCCACAAATTGCACTTCCTAAAGCTTTAGAAAAAGTATTTCCAGATGGGTTAAAGGGCAAATGTTTGGTAATTGGTGCTGGTAAAGCAAGTGCCTCAATGGCTGATGCTTTTGAAAAACATGCCTTATCTCATTGGCCAAAACTCGATGTTAGTGGTGTGGTAGTGACGAGATATCACCATGATATGCCTGATCCAATACCGAGTAGAAAAATTTCTGTACTTCAAGCTGCACATCCCGTACCAGATCAGGCCTGTGTAGAGGCATCTAAAGAAATTTTAAAACGTATTGAGAAGCTAAATAAGGGTGATCATCTCATTGTGTTAATTTCAGGAGGAGGCTCTAGTCTTCTGACATTACCAGTCGCAGGAATTGAACTCTCAGAAATGCAAATCCTGACGCAGGCCTTGCTGAAAAGTGGTGCTCCCATTGAGCAAATGAATGTGGTCAGAAAACACTTGTCTCAAATTCAAGGTGGTAATTTAGCGCGGCTTGCCGTATCAAAGGGTGTTCGGGTCCAAGCTTTTATTATCTCTGATGTTATCGGCGATCATCCGGCAGATATCGCTAGTGGCCCATGTGCAGTTGACCCTTCAACTTATCAAGATGCAATTAATGTGTTGCATAAATATCAGTTGGATGAAACGCAAATTAGTCCCAAAATACTTCAGCATTTGAGAAATGGTGTTTTAGGTAAAGTGCCTGAAACACTAAAAGAAACGGATCCAGAGCTTAATCAGATTGATAATTATGTATATGCCACTGCTATGCAGAGTCTCGCAATGGCAGCAAAATATTGTGATAAGTTCGGCATCCAAACAATCATATTGGGTGATCGAGTTAGTGGAGAGTCTAAAGAGCAAGCTATTGTCCAGTTGAACCAAATTAAAGAATTACTAAAAAACAATCCGAACCAATCTTTTGCTCTGATTTCGGGTGGCGAGACAACTGTAACGATTCCTCCAAACTTGAGTGGACGGGGTGGCCGATGCGCAGAGTTTTTACTAGCGCTACTTGATGCAGGTAAAGGGATGAAGCACTTATTTGCTCTAGCTGCCGATACGGATGGTATTGACGGTAGTGAAAATAATGCGGGCGCCTATTTTGATCAAGATGTTTTAGAAAAAGTAGATAAACTTAATTTGGATAGCCAATACTATTTAAAAATCCATGATTCTTATGGCTTTTTTTCTCAAGCCGAAGGCTTAGTAATGACTGGACCAACTCTATCCAACGTAAATGACTTTAGAATACTTTTAATTAACCTCAATTAAAAAAATGACTTCAACTACTAAATTAACGATTACCCAGCCCGATGATTGGCATCTTCATCTTCGTGACGGCGTTGTGCTGAAAGATGCTTTAGCCCATACAAGTAAACAATTTGGTCGGGCCATCATCATGCCTAATTTACGCCCACCGATTACTACAGTGGCCCTGGCCCAGCAATATCAAGAACGAATTCTGCAAGCAGTAAAAGACTTGCCTGAGCATTCTCGATCCTTTATGCCATTAATGACGCTCTATTTAACGGATAACACGAAAGCATCTGAAATTGCTCGAGCAAAAGAGGCTGGGATAGTTGCACTGAAATTGTATCCTGCTGGTGCCACCACCAATAGTGATGCAGGGGTTACAGATTTAGCAAAATGTGATGAGGTCTTAGACGCAATGGCGCAGCATCAAATCCCATTGTTAGTGCATGGTGAGGTGACGAGTGCAGACATCGATTTATTTGATCGTGAGGCAGTTTTTATTGAAGAGGTCTTGCATCCATTAAGAATTCGCCACCCCAAATTAAGAGTTGTGTTTGAGCACATTACTACTTCGCAAGCAGTTGACTATGTCAATTCAACAGATACGACTAAACTGGGTGATATTGGCGCTACCATCACAGCTCATCATTTACTTTATAACCGTAATGCTATTTTTCTCGGGGGGATTCGCCCTCATTTTTATTGCTTGCCCGTGTTAAAAAGAGAACAACATCGCCTAGCCTTACTCAAGGCTGCAACAAGTGATTCGAAACGCTTTTTTTTAGGGACTGATAGTGCTCCGCACTCTAAGCATTTAAAAGAAAACGATTGTGGCTGTGCGGGGTGTTTTACGGCTCCTCAAGCAATGGAATTTTATGCTCAAGCTTTTGATTCTGTTGGCAAATTACAACAGCTTGAGGCTTTTGCATCTTTTCGAGGGCCTGATTTTTATGGACTGCCTAGAAATACGAAGCAAATTACCCTTGAAAAAACTTCACAAACAATCCCCTCAACTTACCAATTTGGTGAGGAAGAGATTGTT
>CAISYI010000059.1 GCA_903889595.1 uncultured beta proteobacterium | reverse complement strand
GTGATACATCGCCGTAGCGGTTGCCATTGGTGATGGATAAAAAGTTTGTACTTGATCAGCTCTAAAACCATTTTTCTTGAGCCAAATCGCGAGATGCATCATATCTTCATCACTCGTACCTGGATGGGCAGCAATGAAGTAGGGGATGAGGTACTGTTCTTTGCCGGCTTCTTTAGAGTATTTATCAAATAACTCTTTAAAGCGGTCATAACTACCAATACCTGGTTTCATCATCTTCGATAGCGGGCCACCTTCGGTGTGCTCCGGAGCAATCTTGAGATAACCACCAACGTGATGCGTTACGAGTTCTTTAATATAGGCTGGTGCTTTAACAGCGAGGTCGTATCTTAAGCCAGAACTGATTAAGATCTTCTTCACACCTTTGAGGGTGCGGGCACGACGGTAAAGCTGAATCAGTGGCGTATGATCGGTATTTAAATTAGGGCAGACATCAGGATAAACGCAAGAAGGTTTACGGCAATGTGCCTCAATTTCTTTTGACTTACAAGCAATCCGGTACATGTTCGCCGTCGGTCCACCTAAGTCAGAAATGACACCAGTAAAACCAGGGACTTTATCCCGAATATCTTCAATCTCACGAATAATCGAATCGGACGAGCGGTTCTGAATAATACGGCCTTCATGTTCTGTAATCGAACAGAATGTACAACCACCAAAACAGCCACGCATGATGTTAACTGAAAAACGAATCATTTCCCATGCTGGGATTTTGGCATCGCCATAACTTGGATGGGGTGCACGGGCATAGGGTTGGTCAAAAACAAAGTCCATCTCTTCCGTGGTGAGCGGAATCGGCGGCGGGTTTAACCAAACGTCACGTTGAGAAGCACCATCACCATGCTGTTGCACGAGTGCGCGAGCATTACCTGGATTGGTTTCCAAATGCAAAATACGACTTGCATGTGCGTACAAAACAGGATCTCTTTTAACTGCCTCATAACTCGGCAGACGAATCACAGTGGTATCTCTGGTTAATCGCTGTTTAGGCGATAAGGAAATCTGTACCGGCGTAAAAACAGGCTTCGTCATTGCGGGAGCCGGTGCTTCTGCGTTTAAATTACTGGCAAGATTAGCGTCTTCTTTGGCGCAAGTTTCACCTTGCGCTGCTGCCTGTTCATCCGGCATTAAGTACGGATTAATGGGCGGATCAATCTTACCGGGCTCATCCACTTCGGTAGAATCAATTTCTAAATAACCTTTGGCTGAGCTTCTACGAATAAAAGCTGTACCGCGAACGTCTGTAATATCACCAATCGCTTCACCATTAGCTAGGCGATGGCTAATTTCAACTAAGGCGCGCTCTGCATTACCGTATAACAAAATGTCAGCTTTGGCATCCACTAAGATGGAGCGACGAACTTTATCTTGCCAATAATCATAGTGCGCAATCCTGCGCAGTGAGGCTTCAATTCCGCCCATTATGATGGGGACACCAGGGTAGGCTTCTTGACAGCGCTGAGCATACACAAGAGAGCAACGATCAGGGCGTTTGCCACCTACGCCGCCGGCGGTATAGGCATCATCTCTGCGAATCTTATGATCGGCCGTATAGCCATTGATCATGGAATCCATATTGCCCGCAGTGACGCCAAAATAGAGATTAGGCTCACCTAAAATCTTAAACGGGTCAGCGGACTGCCAGGCCGGTTGAGAAATAATACCGACTCTAAATCCTTGTGATTCGAGTAATCGACCAATAATAGCCATACCGAAACTAGGGTGATCCACATAGGCATCACCTGTAACGATGATGATGTCACAACTATCCCAGCCGAGATCATCCATTTCTTTACGACTCATCGGAAAGAAAGGAGCACGACCGTAACACTCTGCCCAGTATTTAGGGTAAGAATTCAGGGATGGTGCTGACGGTATTGAGAAAGGTAGTTTAGGATCGCCCATAATTAGTGCCCAATTGTAGGTTATTTCAGCGGAGTTTGCTTGTTTAATCGCGATTTTTTACTTTTATCCTCCTCTTTTCTTAAAGGAGAAGGGAGGGGGCGGTTTAAGTAACTAGGCAAAACGATGAAGCATAATGCTTAAAAAAACTAAATCCACAAGGTTTAAGCCTTGTGGATTCAGCTTGGTAGGTTTTAATTTAATGCTTAACGTGGAGCATAGCCAGGAGGTGGCGGCGGAGGATTCATTGGCGCCGGTGGTGAGCTATTTGGTTGTGAACGGTAGCCAGGAATTTGATTACCTTTGCTATACATACATTGTTGATAAGCGATGTCGTAACGACGTTGCACATCATCTGAAGATTTTGATCCTGCTCCAGAACCAGCGATAGCACCACCAATCAAGCCAATACCTGCGCCTGTAGCAGCAGATCTGCCACTATCACCAATTAATACGCCTGCTACCGCACCAAGTGCTGTGCCGATCGCAGCAGTTTTTGCTGTATCCCTTGTCGCAGATTTATTGGGGTCAGTTGCAGAAGAATCTGCAAATTGACGGCATTCATAATCTTCAAATTTGAAGACATCAAATGGTTTACCCGCGCCAGGCATTACCGCAACACTAGGTCCTGGAGGTTTTGTCGCACAGGCTGATAAAGTGGCCAGTAGTGCTAAAGCAATTATTGTTTTATTCATCTTGATACATTCTTTCAAAAAATTGATCAATCAAATTACTACTCTAAAGCTTAAAAGATTAATTTTCAATTAGGGTTCGGAGCTTGTGGTTGTGATGGAACTGTTTTCCAACCTTCAGCGCAATCTCTTACGTAAGGGTAGTAGGTGTTTTTGCTTTCGCAGAAATACCAGTTATTTGCGGCTTGAGCAGGTTGAATATAGGTCGGCGCTTGCTGCTGAATAATCACTGGAGCAGGGTTAACCGGCACAACTACTGGATTATAGTAAGGGTAGGGGTAAGCTGGATAAACAGGTCCGTAATAGGGGTAAGGGCCTAAATTAATGCCAATCCCAAAGCGTGGTCCACCACCCCAACCACCATGATAGTGGCCGTGACCGTAACCATATGCACCAGCATTACTGATTGATAAAACCGAAACCAAGGACAGTATAAGTAATTGTAGTTTTTTCATGTTCACTCCCATTTATTGATGTTGTTTTTTTTACTAAACTTTTAAAGCTAAGTTAAAAATTGATTTAAATTCTTTAGGGCTTTTAATTTTGACTTCTCAAAGTGCAAATTACTTACGTAAAATTAAAAAATACCTTAAGTTTCGAATTATTTTTAACTAAAACATCACTGACATTCTATTAACGCATTCGAAAGTTAAAAAGTATACATATTGACCAAAATTATTTTGGTCCCCGTAAAACAACTTTACATTTATTAAGTAAAAATATAGTTTTTAAATTAAACTTAATAATCCTAGACGCTATCTTTTGGATTGGGAACTGTTGATTTCTATATCGTTTTGTCAGTGTTTGATCATTCTGGTTTTATCTTGCCTATTGATCTGCTAGACAATGATCCTGAGGATATTATTCTCTCGACGGCTTTATCAAAATCTGAAAGATACTCTCTGTCTTGAATCGGCTTAAATTTTTTGTATTCTTCAATAGCTAGTTTATCGGCAATCTCTTTTTTTATAACGCCATAGTTTTGTAACACTTGGTACTCATTGAAATTTAGAAAACCATCAAGCCTGTGGTGCCAATCTGCCATAGACATCTTCTTTCCTTTTTTTGCAATATTTTCTGCAAAATCTAAGAACATATTTACTAGTCTATTTAAATCACTAATCTCATTTTCTGTAAGATAGTTTTTTGCGACAACAACATCTCTTTGTATTATTTTCCCGCCTGCTCCTTGTCCAGACCATGAATTTAAACCCATATTTGGGAGATTGTGGTTTGCTCTTTCTTGAACTATTTGGGCAGCAGTTATGCCAATTACAGCGTATTCAAGTTTATTTTGTGCATGTGCAAAAAAATCACGCGTGGTTGAAGAGTTTGGGTCGTAATCGAAACTACACTGAATATATATCTGTAACCTTTTGATAGAAGCGTCTTTCAGATGCCCGAATGTCACGGATTCTTTCTAAAAGCTCGTCAAAATAGTCTTTGCCAAAAAGTGCTTTTCCTTGCTTTAGACGACTATCGTCCATTGCAAAGCCCTTTAATAGGTATTCCCTAAGAACGCTAGTTGCCCATATTCTAAATTGAGTTGCTTTATAGGAGTTAACTCTGTAACCAACAGAAATTATTGCATCAAGATTGTAATAATCTATGTTTCTGGTAACTTCCCTAATACCTTCTTTCTGAACTGTTCGGAAATTTCGAACAGTTGAATCTTTATCTAATTCGCCTTCCTCAAATATGTTTTTTAAATGTTCACTGATGGTTGATTTTGAAACATCAAATATCTCGGTTATTCCTAATTGAGTAACCCAAATGTTTTCATCCTCAACATAAACCTTGATAGATAAATCACCATCTTTGGATGCGTAGAAGATGAATTTATTTTGTTCGTCCATAAGTTTGAACAACCTCCAAAAGCCCTCTAAATATTATTTAATAAAACGTTATCAGAGTAGAAATATTGATGGATACGAATCTACTACAAGCCGTTTGGTCGGATTAAACCAACAGCAAGCCCTTCAATCGCAAAATCTAAGCCTGACTTAACGATAATCGGTTCAAAGTCAGGGTTTTCAGCGATTAACTGAATTTGCGGACCTTGTGCGGTTTTGAGTTTGAGCCAACGTTTGACAGTGACTTCATCTTCAATTCTAGCCACAACGATATCTCCATTGCGTGCTTCGTGGGCTTTTTTTACAGCTAAGTAGTCACCATCTAGGATGCCAGCATCGCGCATACTCATACCCCGGACTTTGAGTAAATAGTCAGCGCCTTGCGAAAACAAAGAGGGATCAACGGGAATCTGTTTTTCGACGTGCTCAACTGCTAAGATCGGTGAACCTGCTGCAACTCTTCCTATTAGCGGCAAAGTTAACTGAGCAAAAGCTTGAGATGGCAGGATTAATTGTTTTGCAGCTTGTCTGAGGTGCTCTGCTAAACGAATCCCTCTAGAGGTACCAGGACTGAGTTCCAAATAACCTTTTTTAGCCAAGGCTTTTAAATGTTCTTCTGCAGCATTCGCAGAGGCAAAGCCAAATTTTTGTGCAATCTCAGAGCGTGTTGGAGGTGCGCCAAATTCACGAATCGAGTCTTCTACTAACTTTAATATCTCAGCTTGCCTAGGGGTTAATTTAGGTAAATCACTCATGATGGGTAACTTTCTATGTTGATATATACATGGTGTTATTTTATACAGTTTCTTAAGTAAATACAATAGTTTGGCCTTATTTTCTATGGTGCTATCGATTTTTGAGTTTGAAGTGAGTTTTGAGTTATAAAATTAATAACCAAGAAAAGTGGGTTTTTGGGTCTAAGGATGGTCGAGGAGATAGTAAAGTTGAAGAATATTTTAATCATTGGCATGGGTGGCACGATTGCAGGTGTTGCCCCAAATCCTGATTTGGACCCTTTGCAATATGCTGCTGGACAAGTGAGTATTGCAGACCTCCTGAAAAATAGCTTGCCTATTGAGCTCAGCGAGCAAGTTCATCTGGAAACCTTACAACTCGCAAATATCAATAGTGCTGATTTAACTGAGGGATTAATGTCTGAACTAGGACAGTCAGTTTGCTACGCCCTAAAAAATCCCCAATATGACGGAATCGTCATTACGCACGGTACGGATACGATGGAAGAGACCGGTATCTTCCTACATTTGGTTTGCTCTCAGTTAGCGAAGAATCTGTCGAAGGCAGTTGTATTAACGGGGGCTATGTTACCTTCCAATGCCCCTTTAGCGGATGGACCACAAAATTTATCCCAGGCTGTAGAGCTCGCAGCATTTTTAGGCGCTTCCTTTGAGCCTAGGCTTCAATTGGACGGGGGGATTTACGGCGCCTTTGCGGATAAGGTAATTTGCGCTAAAAATTACCTAAAAAGAAGCTCTAATCAGATCAATGCGCCAGTGATGGATAGTCCTGATTTATGTTCAGCTACCAACTCTACACAATCACTTTGCTCTGAATTTGCTTTGGATTTTCCTCAACGAGGGGAGCCTTGGCCTTGGGTTGAGCTAATAACAAGTCACGCGGGTGCTCGACCAGACTTATTGAGATTTCTAGTAAATCAAGGAGTTGATGGCATTGTGTTGGCGGGTACGGGGCAGGGTAATATTCATGAGAATTTAATCGAGAGCATTCTAGAAGCTAAAGAGCAGAAGATACCTATGATTAGAGCTTCACGTACGCTTTTGGGTGATATTCGACCAGAAGTGCCGGTAAGTGATCAATTTTTAGGCACGGTTGCTGCCAGAAACCTATCCCCAGCTAAAGCTCGGATTGCCTTGCAATTATTCCTATATTCACTCAGAACTAAGAAGGATTTGGATTTAGGCCGATTATTTGATACAATCTAGGGCTACCCTTTACGTATTGAGGTATTTTCTCATTGTGTAAAGTTTATTTGTTTTCACCCTTGCTACACTGACAAGTCATTTAAAGACTTGGACGCCCAGGTAGCTATTACCACAAGGAGTGTTTGATGCGTCATTATGAAATCGTATTTATCGTCCACCCGGACCAGAGCGAGCAAGTGCCCGCGATGATTGATCGTTACAAAGCAACTTTAACGGCTGCTAACGGTAAGGTCCATCGTGTTGAAGATTGGGGTCGTCGTCAGATGGCTTACCTAATCAACAAATTAGCCAAAGCCCATTATGTATGTATGAATATTGAGTGTGATCAGGCGACTTTGTCTGAGCTCGAGCATGCATTTAAATTTAACGACGCTGTTTTACGTCATTTGATTATTCAAATGAAAAAAGCTGAAACTGAACCTTCCATCATGATGAAAGAAGTTCAGCGTGAAGAATCTCGCAAAACTCAGCAAGTGGAGGCACCTGCTGCTCAATGATTGACCCGAGTCTGAACATTAATTCTTTCAGATTAACAGCTCGCATCAGTTCAAAAGAAGCTATTCGATATACACCAGCAGGACAAGCAGTACTGAAGTGCGAATTACAACATTCCGGTACAGCATTAGAAGCAAATAAGGTGCGAAAAGTGGAAATGAGTTTGATGGCAATTGGAGTAGGACAAGTTGTAGAAGTTCTAGACCAATTAGAAATAGGGCAGTTAGTTGATGTAACAGGATTTATGGCACAGATGGGAATAAATCGTAAAGCACTCGTCTTTCATATAACCAA
The DNA here is from genome assembly GCA_903889595.1 of uncultured beta proteobacterium. GTDB lineage: Bacteria > Pseudomonadota > Gammaproteobacteria > Burkholderiales > Burkholderiaceae > Polynucleobacter. Next base: position 9,169 of record CAISYI010000059.1, on the reverse strand, counting down.
CATTAATACTTAATACATTAAGGAAATATCATGGCCTTTGGCAAAAAAAATGTAGATTTTAAGAAAAAGCCGGCACAAAACCCGCTATTTAAGCGTAAGCGTTTTTGCCGTTTTACTGTAGCAAACGTTGATCAAATCGACTATAAAGATGTCGAAACATTAAAAGACTTCGTTGGCGAAAACGGTAAAATTACTCCAGCCCGTCTAACTGGTACAAAAGCAAAGTATCAGCGTCAGTTAGATACAGCAATCAAGCGCGCACGTTTTTTAGCGTTCTTGCCGTTCACTGATCAACATAAACACTAATTGGAGAAATATTCATGCAAGTCATTCTTCTTGAAAAAGTAGCCAATTTAGGCAATCTAGGTGATGTAGTTCGTGTTAAAGATGGTTTTGCACGTAACTTCTTAATTCCACAACGTATGGCTCGTCGCGCTACTGAATCAGCTATTGCTGACTTTGAAGCTCGTCGTGCAGAACTAGAAAAAATTGCTGCAGAAAAACTCGCACAGGCACAAGCTGTGGGCGAGAAATTACTCGGTCAAGTTATCGAAATCAGCCAAAAAGCTGGTGTTGATGGTCGTCTCTTCGGCTCAGTAACTAACCACGACATTTCTGCAGTTTTAAGCAGTAAAGGTTTCACGATCGAAAAAGGTGCTGTTCGTCTTCCGAATGGTCCATTAAAAGCGGTTGGTGAATATCCAGTAGCGATTGCACTTCATACAGATGTAGTAGTTGAAGTCAACGTCAAGGTTATTGGCGCAGCTGCTTAAGTCTAAATCTTCAACTATTAAAGATTGAAGATGCCAAGTACAGATCCCCTTCTACCTCAAACCCCTACGGGTGAGTTGGATCGGGCTGTACAAGGTCTAAAAACTCCCCCTCATTCAGTAGAAGCAGAGCAGTCCGTTCTAGGTGCTTTGTTACTTGACAACAACAGTTGGGATTTAGTCGCGCCAATTCTTGGTGAAATCGACTTTTATCGCACTGAACACTCAGTTATTTTTCGCTCAATTGGCAAACTGGTCAATGAAAACAAGCCAGCAGATGTGCTGACAGTCCATGAAGAACTTAAATCGACAGGTCTTGGCGAAAATTATGGGATCACTTATTTAAATCAGCTCAGTAGTAATACGCCTAGCTCGGCGAACGTCCGAGGCTATGCCCAGATCATTCGTGATCGAAGTATTTTGCGCCGGCTCATTCAGACGGCGGATAGTATTGCTAACTCTGCCTTTGATCCTGAGGGTAAAGCAGTGCGTACCTTGCTCGATGAAGCAGAGTCCAGAATCCTGGCCATTGGAGAAATCGGTGGTAGCACCCGCGAATTCTTCGAGATGGAAGAGTTAATGACTGAAGCTGTGGTTCGTATTCAAGAACTCCAAGCACGCGGTGGTTCGAACGAAATTACCGGTGTAGCGACAGGCTTTATTGATCTAGACAAAAAAACCAGTGGTTTACAAAAAGGCGATTTGATCATTGTTGCGGGTCGTCCTAGTATGGGTAAAGCACAACCACTGGACGCTCAAATTAAAACATGGAGCGGTTGGAAGCAGATGCAAGATTTGATGGTCGGTGATGCACTTGCTTCAATCGACGGTCAAGCATCCTTTGTGACGGGTATCTTTCCACAAGGATTAAAAGAAATTTATGAAGTGGTTTTTTCAGATGGTAGAGCTACACAATGTTGCGCTGAGCACTTGTGGCGAGTCTCACATCCTGATTGGATTGTTGCAAAAGTCTTATCCACGGCAGAACTTGCAAATTCTTTAGCACAGGATATTCAGCCAAGTCAGTTATCAATTGATGCGATTACGGGTGATTTTGGAGCGACAAAATCTTTGCCCATGGACCCTTGGTTACTTGGAGCTTTGTTAGGTAGTATCGAGACAGTGGACGCGGGTGAAATTATTTTTAAAGAATTGAATGAGGCCTTTTTAGAAAAACTTCAAACTGAACTCACCCAAGAATTTCAAGAAATCGCGACTACTTTCGCAATAGTAAAAACAAATTTAGGTCAGTTGCGCTGGCGCAGAGTGTTGCCAAGTAAATTACTCGTCAATGGCGCATCGTTTGTTGCACCTTGTCCAATCAATGAAGCGTTCAGTCAAGTTGGTTTATCTCTGAACTCTTTTATACCTAGTATTCCAAGTAATTATTTACTGGCGAAAAAGCCGGTTCGTCAGGCACTCCTGCAGGGGCTCATAGCTGGCTTTGCAAGTAACCAAACTGGTTCGCCCAGACAGCAATCACTATCTGTATTATCAGGGTCATTTGCTAAAGAGATTACTTCTCTAGTGAGGTCATTAGGCGGTACTTGTGAGCTCACAAATCAAGCTAAAGATAATTCATCCCTAGGCTATAGCTTAGAAATAGATTTACCTGTGGATGGCCATACTCCGGTTGTTACTTTTGCGAATATTCAAGCTGTAAGAAGAGCGCAGGCACAATGTATTTCGGTTAGTCATCCAAGTAAAACCTATCTCACAGATGATTATGTGGTTACCCATAACACGTCGTTTGCGATGAATATCGCTGAGCATGTGGCGATTAAAGAGGGCTTACCAGTTCTAGTGTTTTCGATGGAGATGGGCGCTTCTCAGTTAGCGACTAGAATGCTCGGTTCAGTCGGTCGGGTTAATCAAGGACGATTAAAGACCGGTAACTTAAACGATGAAGAGTGGAGCCGTTTTACTAATGCGATTGGCTTACTTAATAAAGCGCCAATGCTCATCGATGAAACGGGTTCTTTGAGTTCTCTTGAGTTACGTGCTCGCGCTAGAAGGATGGCTCGTAAGTACGGTAAGGTTGGTTTAGTTGTGATTGACTATTTGCAATTGATGGCTGGTAAAGGTGGTACTTCAGGCGATAACCGGACAACCGAAATCTCTGAAATCTCTCGCTCTTTAAAGTCCCTTGCTAAAGAAATGGGCTGTCCTGTGATTGCCTTATCGCAGTTAAATCGTAGCTTAGAAAACCGCGAAAACAAGCGCCCAATCATGTCCGATTTACGTGAGTGCGTCTCTGGCAATACCCAAGTTGTTCTTGCTGATGGTACTTTGAGACCGATTAAAGAATTAGTCGGCTCTACCCCGTCTGTGATTGCGATGGATGAACAACAGCAATTGCAAAGTGCAGTGAGTGATTGTGTTTGGTCAGTCGGTGTAAAGCCTGTTCAACGGATTCAGACACAAAGTGGCTTGACCCTTACAGCAACAAAAAATCACCGTATTTATACCCAAAAAGGCTGGCAGACTGTTGCCGATTTAACGAGCGGGGACGAGGTTGCAATTGCGAATCAACCCGTTCAAACTCTAGCTCAGGCTAACTCTTTGGGCATATCCTGGGATCCAATTCTTACTATTGAGGATGCTGGTGAAGAAGAGGTTTTTGATTTAACTGTACCTAGTCATGGCTCTTGGTTAGCTGGTGGCATCGTTTGCCACAACTCCGGTGCGATTGAACAGGACGCGGACGTAATTATTTTTATTTATCGTGATAGCGTTTATCACCCAGAGACGGATCGACCCGGTATTGCTGAAGTAATCATTGGTAAACAGCGAAATGGTCCGATTGGCGTCGTTGAACTGTCTTGGCAGGGCGAGTTTACTAAATTCGATAACTTAGCGCATGGTTACCAATCAAATCCTTTTACGGGTAACTCTGGTGGCTCTAGCTCCAATAATGTTCCTTTCTAATCTAACAAATAAGTAAGTCTTAACTGTGCATATGCTTCAAAGTGGGGCATGACTCTTTAAATAGGGTATTTAAAGTCTCAGAGCATTGTTATGTGTTGTTAAATTACTATTTACATGACTATTTCATGAATGAAGTGCAAAATAATATCCTAGTATTACTTTAGGTCTTCTTTTATCAACGAAATCTATCTTATTCTGAAACTATGTCAATCCATATTGCTTTAAATCACGTTACCGAATATAAATATGATCGTATGATCAACTTAGGACCTCAAGTTGTTCGCTTAAGGCCTGCACCCCATACCCGTAGTAAGATTATTTCTTACTCCCTCAAGATTGAACCCAAAACCCATTTCGTCAACTGGCAGCAAGATCCTTTTGCAAACTATCAGGCAAGACTGGTCTTCCCCGAAAAAACCAATATCTTTAAGGTGACGGTAGACCTCGTGGTTGAAATGGCTGTTTTTAATCCTTTTGATTTCTTCTTAGAAAAGCATGCTGAGAAATACCCTTTTTCGTATACCTCGAGTGAAAAAAAGGAACTCCTACCTTACTTAGAACTCATCGAGTTATCACCAAATTTTAAGAAGTACCTGGCTAGCGTTGACCGTACTGAGGTCAGGACTATTGATTATTTGGTGAAGTTAAATCAGAAATTACAAAAAGATATTAAATACCTCATCCGCATGGAGCCAGGAGTTCAAACTCCTGAAGAAACACTGACACTTTGCAGTGGTTCTTGTCGTGACTCTGCTTGGTTAATGGTGCAACTATTAAGACATTGTGGCTTGGCAGCGCGTTTTGTTTCTGGCTATTTAATCCAATTAAAAGCAGACGTAATGGCTCTCGATGGTCCTAGTGGAACTGATGTAGACTTTACGGATTTACACGCTTGGTGTGAAGTATTTTTACCAGGTGCTGGCTGGGTTGGATTAGATCCGACTTCTGGACTCTTAGCAGGTGAAGGCCATGTGCCACTCGCCTGTACGCCAGATCCAAGCGGTGCAGCGCCAATTGAGGGTGCTGTTGACGAGTCTGAAGTAGAGTTCGCGCATCACATGCAAGTGACGCGTATTTACGAATCTCCACGGGTTACCAAACCGTATACCGAAGAGCAGTGGGAAAAAATTAATGAGTTGGGCGATTATGTCGAACAACAATTAGTTGATGGTGATGTTCGTTTAACCATGGGCGGCGAGCCAACCTATGTGGGTATCGATAATCTAGATGCTCCAGAGTGGAATACCGAGGCACTTGGACCTACTAAGCGTGGTTTTGCTACCGAATTAGTCGGTCATCTTTATGAGCAATATGGCAAAGGTGGTTTCTTACATTTTGGTCAAGGTAAGTGGTATCCCGGTGAGCAGTTACCGCGTTGGGCTTTGTCAATTCATTGGCGTGCTGATGGTGAAAAAGTCTGGGGTAAGCCTGAGTTGTTTGCCGATGAACGCGATGACTTACATTACACCAGCGCCGATTCTAAAAAGTTTATTCATACACTAACAAAAAACCTTGGCCTGACCGATGAGTTTATTCGCCCGGCTTATGAGGATGTGTTTTATTATTTGTGGCGTGAATCTAAGCTTCCCGTCAATGTTGATCCATTTGAATCAAACTTAGAAGACCCACTTGAGCGTCAACGTTTAAAACGGGTGTTTGAACAAAAAAATGATGCAGTGATTGGTTATGTTTTACCGATTAGTGCCAAGCCTAGTCATAGTCTTTCTGAAACCACTTGGTCAACTGGCCCATGGTTAATCAGAGATGACCGCATGTACTTGTTACCTGGTGATTCGCCAATGGGTTATCGCTTGCCGTTAAATTCTTTGCCGTGGGTCTCTAAAGAGCAATATCCTTATCTGATTGAAGAAGATCATTTTGCCCCTAAAGCTCCTCTTGCTTCGCATGCACAAATTCGTCAACAGTTAGATGACGGACATTTCCCATCAGGTATGCAATCTGTAACATTTGGTGCTGCCAAGACAGATCCGCGTCTTAAAGAGTTTGATATTAGTGGGAAACAGTCCAATATGACTGCCGTAACAGGCCCTGGTAAAGTGACTAGTAAGATGGTGACAGATATCCGTAAGGTACCCGATTTTCAAGAGTCAGCCCACTGGATTACTCGTACAGCAATTTGCGTTGAAGTGCGTGACCCAATGCGTGCCAACGGACCCGATGCAGTCGCTGAATTTGGTGGTAAGAACGGCGTGATGTATGTCTTTATGCCGCCACTTTCACGCTTAGAGGATTATTTAACACTCCTCGTTGCGATAGAAAAAACAGCAGATCAACTGCAATATAAGATTGTGCTCGAAGGCTACGGACCACCGAAAGACTTCCGACTGAAGACCTTAAGTGTGACGCCTGATCCAGGTGTGATTGAGGTGAATATTCATCCGGCTTATAACTGGACTGAACTCAAAGACAATACCGAGTTCTTATATCAAGCGGCTTTTGAATCGCGCTTGACGGCTGAAAAATTCATGATGGACGGACGCCACACAGGTACTGGTGGTGGTAACCATTTTGTGATGGGTGGTGCAACTCCGGTCGACAGCCCCTTCTTAAGAAGACCAGAGCTTTTGGCTAGCTTGATTTTATTTTGGCATAACCATCCAAGTCTTTCTTATTTGTTTAGTGGTATTTTTATTGGCCCAACAAGCCAAGCACCACGGGTCGATGAAGCTAGAAATGATCAACTCTATGAATTAGAAATCGCGATTAAAGAAATTTATGCCAATCGTAAAAAATATGGCACACAAATGCCACCATGGTTAGTGGATCGCTCGCTGAGAAATATTTTGATTGATGTTACTGGCAATACCCACCGTAGTGAGTTTTGTATCGATAAACTTTACTCACCGGACAGTTCTACTGGTCGTTTAGGTTTGTTAGAACTTCGTGCATTTGAAATGCCGCCCCATGCTCGTATGAGTATTGTGCAACAACTCTTACTAAGAGCTTTAATTGCCCGTTTCTGGGATGAGCCTTATCTTGCTCCAGCAACCCGTTGGGGAACTGAGTTACATGATCGTTGCTTGTTATCATCATTTGTAAAAGCAGATTTTGCTGATGTCATCCAAGAATTAAAAACTGCTGGCTTTGATTTTGAACTGGAGTGGTTTGCACCCCATTTTGAGTTCCGCTTCCCATTAATTGGCCAAGTTCGCACGATGGGTTGTGAATTGGAATTACGCACAGCCCTCGAGCCTTGGCACGTGATGGGTGAAGAGGACGGTGGCACAGTACGCTATGTTGATTCCTCTCTTGAGCGTGTTGAGATTTTAGTGCGTGGTTTGAATCAAAGTCGCTACGTTGTGACATGTAATGGACAAGCTGTGCCGCTAATGTCAACTGGTCGTGCAGGCGAATTTAGTGCTGGAGTGCGTTATAAAGCATGGAATCCGCCGTCTAGTTTGCACCCTAGTATTGGTATTCAGTCACCTTTGACATTTGATTTAATTGACACATGGACGAAACGTTCAGTCGGTGGTTGTCAGTATCATGTGATTCATCCGGGTGGCACGAATTATGCTGGTTTCCCAATTAATGCCTATGAAGCTGAGGCACGTCGTTTGTCTAGATTCTTTACGATGGGACATACCCCTGGAGTTTCATTACAAACTGTACCAAATATTGACTTGGCAGGTAGTAAGGAGTTTCCATTTACGCTAGATTTACGTCGCTAGATTTCACCTTAGGTGATAATAAGGCATGTCCCAATCTCAAAGCCAATCGAGTTTCTTTAAAGAAATAACGACCCAGCAGCAGTCGAATAGCGAGCAGTATGAGTCTGTTTCGAAAGCGGATACAACCCATTATGATGAGTTGTACGCTTCTGAACAGCTTGGAGCGTCCTCGATGCGTTCCTATTGGCGTGATTTCTTTAGCTATTTACAGCCCAAAGGACTGAGTGACTTTAACGCTCGTACTAATGAAGTCGAACGACAAATTCGAGATAATGGTATTACCTACAATATTTATGTGGATGAAAACGGTCCCACAAGACCATGGGCCATTGATTTATTTCCCTTAATTATTCCTCATGAAGAATGGCTAGTGATTCAAGCAGGGATTTTGCAACGCGCAAAATTGCTCGAAGCAATGATGCAAGACGTTTATGGTGAGGGTGCCTTAATTAAAGAAGGCTTAATTCCGCCAGCTTTAGTGAATGGCCATCCCGGTTATTTACGAGGCATGCATCAGGCGATTCCGAAAGATAAGAAACACTTGCATATCATGGCCTTTGACTTGGCCCGTGGTCCGAATGGTAATTGGTCAGTTTTATCGCAGCGTACCCAAGCCCCTTCAGGTTTAGGTTACTTATTAGAAAATCGTAACTTAGTTTCTAAGCAGTTTCCGAAAGCTTATGAGCAAATGCGCATTGAGTCCTTGACGAGAGTTTACCGTGGTTTAGTACAGTCATTAAAAAGGGAAAGTAAGGCAGGTCAAAATGCGCATATCGTTTTACTCACACCAGGGCCTTATAACGAAACCTATTTTGAACATGCCTATCTTGCTAGGTATTTAGGTTTGACCCTAGTTGAAGGTAATGATCTGACGGTGCGCAATCAATGTGCCTATCTTCGGACTATTCATGGTTTAGAGCCGGTTCATGTGATCATTAAACGCCTAGATGATACCTTTTTAGACCCCTTAGAGTTAAAAGAAGACTCGACATTAGGCGTGCCAGGACTGATGCAGGTCATTCGTGCTGGTAATGTGGTGATCGCTAATGCACCAGGCAGTGGATTTTTAGAGTCGCCTGGCTTACTGGCATTTTTGCCAAGTATTAGTGAGCGGTTACTGGGCCAACCATTGCTATTGCCGGCACTGGATACTTGGTGGTGCGGCGAAGATGCTGCTTTTGAATCTGCTCAAGAAAATCTGGTTAATAGTGTTGTCAAATCGACTTATCCTTCTTTGGATGGTCATCAACATTTTGATTCCTTTTTAGTCAAGAACTTAAACCCTAAAGAGGTCTCTAAACTTCTCGAGAAGATTAAAAAATCCCCTGATGATTTTACGATTCAATCCTATTTGCCACTAGCCCAAATACCGACTTGGCAAGCAGATAGTAATCCTGATTTAGAAAAGTGTATTGAACCGCGGTCTTATATGTTGCGTGTTTTTGCAATGAGTGATGGTCTTGGTAACTCTTGGCAGATTTTACCTGGCGGTTTAGCTAGGATTGCTGCCAATCCAGACGGCGTTGCCTCGATGCAAAGAGGGGGTAGTAGTACCGATGTTTGGGTACAAGGACAGAGCTATACACAGTTGCCCATTTTATTTCCAAGCAAAGCAACTTCGGTAGGTAAGGCCCATCGAGATAGGGTGATTACGAGTCGATCTGCTGAAAATTTATTTTGGTTTGGCAGATACACAGAACGAAGTGAAAATACCGCAGTCTTAGCCACCATGTATCTAGAGAGTTTAAATAGTGAAAACTCTCAATCTGACTTGCTATG
>CAISYI010000058.1 GCA_903889595.1 uncultured beta proteobacterium | reverse complement strand
TGTACGCGCTTAGATTGCGTATCTTTAGGTGTGGTTGTTAATCAATTCGCCAAACGTTTTTATGACGAGGGTGAAGATTTTTGGCCGAAGCGTTATGCTATTTGGGGACGCTTAGTCGCACTTCAACAAGGCCAAATTGCTTACTCAGTGATTGACTCAAAAGCCATTGGTCGTTTTATGCCGCCGGTCTTTCCAGCAATCAAGGGTAATTCGATTGAAGAAATTGCAGCGCAAATTAATCTAGATCCAGTCGTCTTGAGAGCGACGATTGATGAATACAACAAGGCTTGTAAAGTGGGCACTTTTGATCATAATGTCTTGGATGATTGCCACACTGAAGGCGCTAATCCTGAAAAGACACACTGGGCATTGCCGATTGATCAAGGTCCATTCTATGCTTATCCGCTTCGCCCTGGTATTACATTTACCTATTTAGGTTTAAAGACGGATGAAACGGTCGCAGTATTCTTCGATGGCAAACCTAGCTCGAATTTATTTGCGGCTGGTGAAATCGTAGCAGGTAATGTACTCGGTAAAGGATATACCGCTGGAATCGGTATGTCGATTGGAACAATTTTTGGTAGGATGGCAGGTCAAAGTGCGGCGCGTGCATTAAACCTAGCAATTAATAAAGAGGATGAATATGCAAGTGCAGAGTAACCCAACGTCAACCAGTCCGAACTTAGGCGGATTGATCGCAGAAGCTTCAAGACTTGCACAGGGTAGTGAAAACGTAGCAGAAGTGCATCGTGTATTACAGATTTGTAATGCCTGTAGATATTGCGAGGGCTTTTGTGCAACGTTTCAGTCTATGACGAGACGCCTTGATTTCAGTGTGAAAGATATTCACTTTATGGCGAATTTGTGTCATAACTGTGGTGCCTGTTTACATGCCTGCCAATATGCTCCGCCCAATGAATTTGGCGTCAATATTCCGCAAGCGATGGCTAAAGTTCGCTTAGAAACCTATACCGAATTTGCTTGGCCAAGACCCCTCGGAGTCCTGTACAAAAAAGCTGGACTATCTTTATCGTTGATCGTATCGATTGCGATTGGTATCTTTTTAATCGCACTCATGCAAGTGAATCAAAGCTTGTGGACTAGCTCACCTGACGGTAACTTTTATGCGATCTTCCCGCACAACACCTTAGCGCTCAGTTTTGGTATTGTCTTTGTCGCGATGGTGTTTTGTTTGGGCATGGGAGTAAAGAACTTTTGGGGAGAAATCTCCACGGATCCAATCCCGCCAAAAGCAACAGTAGATGCACTGCGTGATACATTGACGCTGAAAAATTTAGGTGGTGGTCATCAAGCGGGTTGTAATGAGTCGGATGATGCTTTCTCACTGGCGCGTAGACATTTGCACCATGCCACTTTCTATGGTTTTATGTTGTGTTTTGCAGCTACCAGCGTTGCCACTCTTTATCATTATTTATTAGGATGGGAAGCTCCCTATGCTTATACGAGTTTGCCTGTCATCCTTGGCACACTCGGAGGATTGGGCTTAATCGTCGGACCAGTTGGACTTCTTTATCTCAATCTTAAACGTCATCCACTGCACGGTGATGCTGCCCAAAAGCCAATGGACCGCGGGTTCATCATGTTACTTTTGATGATTAGTGTTACAGGTCTTGGTTTATTAGCTCTACGCGAAACCCAATATATGGGGATTTTATTAGCCTTGCATTTGGGCTTTGTCATGGGCTTTTTCTTGATGATGCCTTATGGTAAATTTGCCCACGGTATTTATCGCTCAGCCTCTTTACTTAAGAATGCAGTCGAAGTGCGCTTAGGTAAAAAAATGAGTGTTGGTTCAGAGTAACTAAGAATTGATTGGTTCAAATCAATTTGTTTGAAGAGGTACTAGCGCAAATATCTAAATACTTGCGCTAGTCTTCACTTTAATGTTTACCAGTTCGATTCACGATCTGGTGTTGAAGAAATCCGGTGTATGCTTAAGTCAGCACCCTCATACTCCTCTTCTTGGGAAAGACGAATACCAAGGAATACTTTCAGGGCACCATAGACAATCACTCCTCCGGTAAGTGCAATGGCTACACCCAATAAGCTACCAATGAGTTGTCCCGTAAAGGTCACCCCACCCATGCCCCCAAGAGCAGTAGTACCAAATATTCCCGCAGCTAAACCACCCCAAAGGCCACAGAGTCCATGTAATGGCCATACTCCAAGAACATCATCAATCTTCCAGCGGTTTTGTACTAAGGTAAACATATAGACAAATAAGCCACCAGCAAACAATCCAACAAATAAAGCACCGAGGGGATGCATTAAATCAGATCCGGCACAGACAGCTACCAAACCAGCTAAAGGACCGTTATAGGTAAAGCCAGGATCATTTTTACCAACTACCCAAGCAGCTAAAGTTCCGCCCACCATAGCCATGAGTGAATTCATAGCAACTAAGCCACTAACCTTATCGATAGTTTGTGCACTCATCACATTAAAGCCAAACCAACCTACCGCTAAAGTCCATGCGCCTAATGCAAGGAAAGGAATGCTTGAAGGAGGGTGTGCTGATATGCGCCCATCTTTGTTGTAGCGTCCACGACGAGCACCAAGCAGAATGATTGCTGGTAATGCAATCCAGCCACCAACTGCGTGCACAACCACCGAGCCTGCGAAGTCATGAAACTCTTCACCAGTAAATTCTTTAATCCATGCCTGAATACCGTAATGTTGATTCCAGGCAATCCCTTCAAAGAAAGGATACAAAAATCCTACCAAAATAAAGGTCGCAATTAACTGAGGATTAAATTTAGCTCTCTCTGCGATACCACCAGAAATGATGGCTGGAATGGCCGCTGCAAATGTCAGCAAAAAGAAAAACTTCACGAGTTCAAAACCATTTTTCTGAGCTAGAACTTCTGTGCTCGAGAAAAAATCAACACCATAAGCAATGCTATATCCAATGAAGAAATAAGCGATTGTCGATATTGAAAAATCAACCAAGATTTTCATTAACGCATTGACTTGATTCTTTTTACGAACAGTACCTAATTCTAGAAATGCAAAGCCTGCATGCATAGCAAGCACCATGATGGCACCCAGTAATATGAATAAAGTATCACTGCCTGTTTTTAAGTTTTCCATGTACTCCTCCCATTGATCTAATTGCATCATTATAGGGAATTAAAAACTTAAATCGGTGCGTAATGCACTAAAATAGTGCCTTGTAAATAGTGGTTTATTTATTTCATGCTAGTGATTTTTAAGGGGATTTACTAGGTAAGGCATAAGCAACCTAACTTACTTTCAATTATCTTTTTTAGGGATATTCTCAAAAGAATTTTCACTTAAAACCCAAAATTTAAAAACTACTTAAATCTTTTAAATGACTAGTTTGACCATCCACGTATTTAAGAATATTCTCAAAAGCAGTACCTAAATATGCCTCGTAGTTATCCTTTTCTACATAACCTAAATGCGGAGTGCATAGTGTATTCGGTAAATGGAGTAAAGGATGCTTTGCATCTAAAACGGGTTCTAATTCTTGTTCATAGACGTCGATTGCAGCAAAGCCAGGTCGATTGTTTTTGAGTGCATTCAACAAAGCGTCTGATTCGATGAGTTCGGCTCTACTTGTGTTTACAAAAAGGCTAGTTGGTTTCATCAGTGCTAGATCAGTTGCTTTAATCATGCCACGGGTTTGAGCGTTCGAGCGAATGTGCACCGTCAAAATATCGGATCGACTGAAAAAATCTTCACGACTTTTAGCACTTTCGTAGCCTAGGGCATCAGCTTGCTGCAAGGATCCTTCTCTTCCCCAAACTAAAATATGCGCGCCAAAGGCAGCCATAATTTTTGCGACTTGCGTTCCAATTTTCCCTAGCCCCAAGATCCCAACCGTTTTACCCCGAATTTGTTCGCCAATAGAGCCTTGCCATTGACCATTTTTAAGGCGATTTACTTCGGATACTAAATTTCTCTTGGCAGCAAGTATCAAAGCAATCGTTAATTCAGCGGTAGCTGCGCCAGACCCTTCACCTTCTCCAATTGCAATACCAGCAGCTTTACAAGCAGCTAAATCGATATGTGAATTAGCTTTACCTACTTGAGAAATTAGTTTGAGATTAGGTAATTGCGCAATCAATTCTTTAGTCATTCGTGTACGTTCACGAATCAGAACTAAGGCATCTGCTGATGATAGGGCAGCAACTCGTTCATCTAAAGTCTTAAGGGGTTCATTGAGGATTATTACTTCATGGTCTTTTAATAGTGAAAAGCATTTGAGATGACGAACGCAATCTTGGTAGTCTTCAGGAATAAT
>CAISYI010000057.1 GCA_903889595.1 uncultured beta proteobacterium | reverse complement strand
TCAGGCGGACACAAGGTATGCCACTAATAATTTAAGAGTAACGAACCGAGAAACATTAATCCCTGAATTAAGAGCTAGATTTGTGGATATTGCAGCAGTAGACATTGCCAAAATCTTTGAAGATAACGGCTTACCCTACGCACCCATTACGAAACCTCAAGAGCTATTTAATGATCCTCATCTCTTAGCAACAGGTGGTATCGCTAAGATTGAGATTCCGAATGGTGCAAACCCAGGATCTTTTACTCACACACCTTTATTACCATTAACCATTGGTGGTCAACGCTTAGGAATTCGATTAGACCCTCCTTACCAGGGAGCGCATACAAAAGAGATTTTGTCTGAGCTGGGTTTGTCACAAGCCACCATTGATGAATTAATTGCTAAAGGGATCATGGTGGCAAGTGAGAAAAAGTAAAACAGAAATAGATCAAAGTGCTTTGGCTAAAATGATAATTCAATTACTTGATCATTGGAACTTACCTACCGAGGATCAACTTGCATTATTGGGTCTCTCCCCAACTGATAGATCTGCTCTAAGTCGGTATCGCCATGGTGAACCAATTGGTATTGATGTGGATCAATATGCTCGGGTTGGTCACCTTCTTACAATCCATAAAAGTCTAAGAATTTTGTTCCCGAACAATAAAGCTGAGCTTTACAGTTGGATTAAATCAAAGAATAAAACCTTTGAAAACCGAACCCCTGTCGAAATGGTTAAAGAATTTGGTTTTACTGGATTACTAATGGTTCGCTCTTACTTAGATCGTAAAGTCGATAAGATTTAAAAGGATATTAAATAATTAAGAAACTTATCGAAAATCAAAAGTCATAAAGCATTGCTGGTGTATCCACCAAAACTTGTTGTAGAAGTTCAGGCGTATTTAATACTTCACCAAGCAAGTTAAGTAAATGACCATCATTAGGTAATTTTTCTTGTTCAAAATAATTAATGTGCGGCCAATCAGTTCCCCAAACTAATTGCTTTGGGTTGGCATCAACGAGTGCTTGCATAAAGGGTAATGCATCCACAAAACCTTTTGAGGCTGTGCCAATTCGGTCTGCCCCAGAAATCTTGCAAAAAGCTTGACCAGTTTTCAGTAAGTCGCACAAAAACAAAAAGCCAGGATCAGTAATCCCTCTGGTCGTTTCCATGCGTCCCATATGATCTACGATCAAGGGCAATTGTAAGGCGGCTAAACGGGGCATCAAGCGGGGTAAATCTGGTGCATATATCCAAATTTGCGCATGCCAGCCACGACTTCGCATGCGCGGTGCTAAAGCTTCTAAAGTTTCAAGGCCAATACCGTTTCGATACATCGCGTGACCACCAACTTGTAATAAGTTGACCCGTACCCCTCTGACGCCTAAGGCGTGCATCTGATCTAATTCCGCGTCCGTAATATTAGGGTCAGGCACCACTACGCCTCGCAGACGATCAGGGTAAGCTTTAAGAGCGTCTAAGGTAGAGCCATTATTTGTGCCGCAAACGCTAGCGGTGACGACTACGCCTCTAGTTAAGCCTAGGTGATCTAAGTGAGCCACAAATTGCTCAGGTAAAAACTCTGCTGCAGGGGTATAACTCCGATCATCTGCTAAAGGATATTTAGAGTATGGGCCAAACGTATGAACGTGACTATCGCAGGCCAGTTTGGGTATTTGTAAAGTAACAGGTTGATATTCAGATAGGGGGATGGCTGGTAAGCATACTTTAGTCATTTTTTATTCCGCTTTAATTTTTCCAGAAAGGGCAAGTTTTTTTGAATTAACTGATTCTTTAGCAATCATTTCTTGCCAAGCTGCAGGAGTTGAATACAGTGGCGTACTACCGATTGATTTCATTCTTTTTAAGAAATCTTCTTCTTTAGTTACTTGGCCAATCGCCGCATTGAGTTTTTGAATCACTTCAGGAGGTGTACCACTTGGCGCTAGGATGCCAGTAGTGGTTCCCATCTCTAAATCAATTTGTGTTTGCTCAACTAGGGTTGGTACTTCTGGAAAGTTACCATCACGAGTTCTAGCAAGCACGGCAAGTACTTTTAATTGACCGCCATCGATAAAGGGCTTTGAGCTAGTAATTTGATCCACTACAAAGTCTAACTGTCCACCAATCAAATCGGTTAATGCAGGAGCAGAACCTTTATAGGGAATTACATTAAATTGTAATTTTGCTGCCTCTTCGATATTTAGAATCGACATATGATTAGATGTACCAGG
>CAISYI010000056.1 GCA_903889595.1 uncultured beta proteobacterium | reverse complement strand
TCATCCTTTAAGAATACACCAAATGAATAAATCACCCGTAGGTGGTTTTGGTATTTCTTGGTGGCCCGGGACGAAATCGAATCACCGACACAAGGATTTATTATTTATTTCGAGACATATATTGGGATTGCTAAAATTTTGTGCAAATTTCACTGGTTTATCTCTATATTTGGTCCGCTTAAAACCAGTATATTTACATTTAATATTAGGATAGTATATTTTTTTTTTAAAACGCTAACACGGAGAACATCATGATTTATCTCATTAATCACTCACCACCCTTGTTGCTCATCATTATTTTCAGTGTGTTGGTGATTGTTTGTATGTTGCTTTTGCATAAAATCATTCGCTTATTTCTAGACAAATATTCTCCTGGCTATAAAGATGCTCTAGCGCTGAATATTCATAACTCTGTCTCTACTTTGCTAGCCTTAATTGTTGCATTCTCATTAGTGCAAGCGGTATCTACTTACAGACAAGCTGAACACATTATTCGCCAAGAAGCAGTCAGAATTAATAATCTAGATCGCTTGTTGACTCGCTATGGAAGTCCCGAGGCAACCGATCCTGTTCGAATGGCTTTAAAAGAGTATGCGCAGTCGATTGTGGTTGATGAATGGCCTGAGATGGATGAAGGTCATCACAGCGCCAAAACTGAGGCTCTCTTTAAGCCAGTATCTAAAGGTGTCATTGAAATGAAACCCTCAAATCCACGTGAGATTTCTATCTACAATGAAATGCTCAAGCTTTCCGACTCTTTGGCTGATTCACGTAATGATCGACTGGATGCAGCAGAATTTGCGATCCCCAATATCTTTTGGCTGATCATTATCCTTATGTTATTTTTAAAAACTGTTTTATCTGCCTTTGCAGAACGAACCATGGCTGCAGATATTGTTATTGGTGCTCAAATGGTGTGTTTTGCTGCTTTGCTATGCCTAACTTTTAGTTTTGATGAACCACTAAAGGGCGATGCAGGGCTTAAACCTTTGCCTATTATTGATGTCATTGAAATCATCAATAAAAGAACCAGTTAACTTTTACTTAAAGGCGACTTATGTACCATTGGCTTTATACCCAACCTCCTGTAGCCATATTTATTTTTGGTCTGATTGCATCAATTTTATTGATGTACACAATGGCTTTCTTTCTAAAAAAGACGCCCATTCTAGATGGTATTTCTGATCATGAAAAAGAGTTTTTAATTGCTATCCAATCTGGCCTAGTTGCATTAAGTTCAATAGTACTAAGCTTTTCTTTGGTATTGGTGATCACTAATTACAATCATGCAGACGAAAATGTTGCGGCAGAAGCTGCGCGTATTAATGATGTAGATCGCCTATTGCATCAATATGGAGACCCAAGGTTAAATTCCATACGTGCCGATTTAAAAATCTACGCTCAATCCATCTTAGTTGATGAATGGCCTAAACTACAGCTCCAGCAAGAGAGTGCTGAAACAGCTCATTTATTGACTAATGTTGCAGATAAGATTGCTCAAATTAATCCTATTACCCCTCGTGAAACAGTCATTTACGGTGAATTACTCAGAAAACTAGATGAATCTGTGGAAATGCGTGAAACTCGTTTAGAAGGCGCCCATATTGGCTTACACGTAATTTATTGGGTAGTCAATATTGTTATTATATTTGGAGTTCTTTTCATGTCAGCGTTGGGGTTAATTTTGAATAAGTGGCTCACTGCAATCGGAATTAGCCTAGAACTTACTGCCCTAGTTGGTCTTATGACTCTTGTGTTTTTATGTGACCATCCTTTTGAGGGTACCCTCTCAGTCAGATCTGACGCTATAGTTGGCTCCATTAAAGCAATGGATAGTCGTAAGTAGCTTTTACATCAATCGAAACTTCAAAACCACCCGAAGGTGGTTTTGGTGATTCTTGGTGGTCCGCGGGGCGGAATCGAACCACCGACACAAGGATTTTCAACTCTGTTCCAGACTTTTCTTACGTTTTAGCTTCATAACGAATATTTATCAATATTTCTTGCAGTTTCTAATAAGCCCACATAAAATACTATTAATCGTGTTATTAAGGGAGTTATTATGGGTACTGTCGTAGCTAATGATTTGAAGACTAAAGGCATTAAGGCTATTGAAGAGGCTTTACTAGGTCAACTTGAAGCACCCGTAACTGTGCGCGGACAAGTCAAGTATGTAGTGATGAATCAACAACAATACCAATATTTGCGCGAATGTGAACTTGAAGCTGCTTTAGCTGAATCCAAAGCGAATTTAGCTAGTGGAAAATTTGTAAAAGAAACTGTTGCACAACACATCAAGCGTTTAAAGCAAATTAATAAATCTGCACAATGACCTGGCAGTTAATTTTTACTGAGCAATACACTAGACGCGCCGCTATGTTTTTAAAGCGTCATCCTGATGTAGAAAGTCAATACACCAAAACCTTAGAGTTGCTAGAGCTCAATCCGCATCATCCTTCACTTCGGCTTCATGGGTTAAGTGGGAGACTAGATGGCTTACATAGTATTTCTATCAACCTCAAATACCGAGTCACAATTGAGATGATCATTTCTGAAAATGAAATTGTGTTGATTAATGTCGGCGATCACGATTCGGTGTATTAATTTCACGATTGCTTTACTTGTCGTTTTAAACGATATTGACTGATACAGTGAGGACAAAACCGTCCTTTTAAATGACTAAGTCCTGTGCAAAACAGAAATCAGCCCTTCCATTTAACCACTTAATTAACCGTCCAACTTTTAGGAGTCAGTTCACGAGGGCAGGGCATTATTTGATTTTGGTGGCCAGGGCGGAATCGAACCACCGACACAAGGATTTTCAATCCTAGCTACTCATAGTGGTAACGACATGCAATAATAACTAATTGATCTTTTTCAATTGCATAAATCAATCGATTAACATCATCAATACGCCTGGACCATAACCCAGATAAATTTTCTTTTAGTGCTTCAGGCTTTCCAATCCCATCTTCTGGATCTCTCATCGCATCTTTAATGAGTAAATTAATTCGCTTGAGCGTTTTTTTATCTTGCACTTGCCAATAAAGGTAATCTGACCAAGCAGCATTTGTCCAAACTAACTTACTACGCTTCAACTAAGGCCTTAGTTTTAGTTTGACCTTTGCGATATTGACTCAAAGACTTCTCTAAATGCTTTACGTTGGCTGGAGACTTTAATAAATGAACAGTTTCCATCATACTGTTATAAGTATCTAAGGACATGACAACAGCATCATCAGCATCTCTGCGAGAAATAATGGTTACATCACAATCAGCTACCACCTGATCAATCACTTGTTTAAATTGGTTTCTAGCATCGGAAAAATTAATTACTCGCATCAAGCGCTCCTACTTGTCTAATATATAGTACAAGTATACATTGGTTTTTATTAATGGGTACTCATTTAGTAAACTCCCTTACATCGCGTATGGTGAAGAGCCAGCAATTGAGGCAAATAACCCTTAATTAATACAGTAATTTACTAGCCCAAATAAAAAACCACTCAAAGGTGGTTTTGGTGTTTCTTTGTGGTCGGGGCGGAATCGAACCACCGACACAAGGGTTTTCAATCCTTCTAATAAACTGTCCTTTTAAAGAACTATTAAGAGTTGTTTTTCATTAACAAATTTGTTAACATTTGTTAATGACTTATTCAATCATTTATTACAGTCAAGAAGTTCAAGAAGACATCCTGAGTTTGCCTATAACTCTTCAAGCTCGTTACATTGTCTTAACTGATCGAATGATAGAGTATGGCCCCAATTTAGGTTTACCGCATACCGATGCTTTTGGTGGTGGTCTATTTGAATTAAGACTTAAGGGAGCAGAGGGTATTGCAAGAGTTTTCTTTTTACGATGGTAAGACAAGAAATTGTAATGCTACATAGCTTTGTTAAAAAGACTCAAAAGACACCTGATAAAGAATTAAAACTTGCTAAGCAACGCATGAGGGAGATAAAAAATGAAAACAATTAAAACTAAAGCTCTAAGCCATAAACAAATGGTTAATAAGATGCTTAAGAATTCGGCAGTTAAAGCTGAGGTTGATAAACTCAATCGCGAAGAGTTCGCTATTCTTGATGAAATTCTTGCGGCAAGAAAAGAGTCTGGATTAACACAAGCTCAAATTGCTAAGCTTATGGGAACACAAGCCCCAGCCATTGCTAGATTAGAAAGCTCTTTGGCTACCGGTAAGCATTCTCCCAGTCTAAGCACTCTTCGAAAATATGCGGCCGCTGTTGGTAAGAAGATTGAGCTTCATTTGGTGTAGAAAAGAAAACCCATCTTCCGCCAATCCAAATAAAAAACCACCCGAAGGTGGTTTTGGTGATTCTTGGTGGCCCGGGGCGGAATCGAACCACTACTTCAGGATTTCTTATCCTTTTTTAGACTACTTCCAGCTAAGATTCAATTTCTTATGCGAAGCGGCGCAATCACGCAAATAGAGGTTAATAAGACTTTGATAAGGAATGCCGACCTCTTCTGCAATTGTCTTAAAGTAGTTCACTGAATCTTCATCTAAACGAATCGTAATCGGCTTCTTTAACATTGAATCATACGGGTTTTTACGGGCATTAGAAAAATCATATCCTTTACGCATATGTCACTTTTAATAAAATTGGCTATGCCATTTTTAAAGATACATGGGCACTTAACTCATCCCAAGGTGCTGACAACTTTCTTCCATCTTGTAACAACAATCCAGCCGAAAGAAGAACACTTACATCATGATGAACATTTTTATAATCTCTTCCTAAAGATACAGCCAAAGATTTAACATTATCAGCCCCATATTGTCTTACATATTTCAATAAATCTAAACGCCGTGGCGATAGGGTGTCCAGCATCGTTTGAACATCCAAAAATGTAACATTTGTTTCCTTTACTTCAATTCCCTTAGACGCTTGATTCCAAGCATTTGTAAATCGAGTGGCCATATCTTTAAGACTTCCGACATGGACTTGAACTTTAGTTGAATTTTTCATGTTTAATCCTTTCTATGTCTGCTAAGAAATCTGCGACAAGTTTTTCAACACTAACAAATTTATAAGGAACTTCAACTTCATTAATATGTTTATGATCGCCTTTACCACGCTCATTGTCATACCCAACAATTCTTAAGCCATCTCGCCCATAAAATAATCTGTACTTCAAACCATGAGGTCTCTCTTTAGTCGACTTAGGTAATTTCCAAATCACCATTTCTACAATCAGTCCATCTGCGAAAAGGGTTTTATCGTAGAAGATTCTCTCAGCACTCATATGGTTATTGTAAACATTCTTTAATATGGCGTCAATAACCATATGCATAGTGGGTTTATTTATGAAAAGTCTCTCCTATTTTTACTCTTGAGGTATTCTTTTAACTCAAATTAATTAGAAAGTTTTGGGGTCTCTAAATGACAACCGTCAAAAATAAAAGTAGGATTATTGAAGAAATGAAAGAGATTTTAGAGGGATTAAATAAATCAGGAATTATTTCTGGGAGGGGTCTTAAAAAACTTAATGGTAACTTATTAACTCACAAACAAATGCTTTCGGAGATGCTAAAAAATACTGGGGTTAGAGCAGAATTACAAAGAATAGAAAATGAGTTGTTCTGAAAGGTGTAAAGTATGCCCTCGGTACAAAATGTAAGCTATTTTTTCGTACATGGCGCTAGGGTAGAAATGAAAAAAGAGGGCTAGGAGCTCTCTTTTAGATTCTTGGTGGCCCGGGGCGGAATCGAACCACCGACACAAGGATTTTCAAGCACTAAATTTATTGTTTTCTACATTTTAGACATTGCTTTAAATCTGTCAGCAACTCAACTCACGATACGCAGAATAAAAATTGGAGTCGAAAAGAATCTAATTTTTTCTTGTTGGCTTATGTAGGCGCTTACAATATTAAGTAGGAAGTAAAGCCTAATTTTCAGGCGACTTAATAAAAGGAGGAATAAATCCTTTTTCTTCGAGCAACTTGACGACACTTCTTAATAGGCTGCTATTGATAAAGTTGATTGAATAAATTCTTGAACCCTGCTTAATTGGCTTAATTAATTTGTTGCCAATCAATTTCTTAATCAAGTAAGTCCGCATTCTTGGCGTCATATCAGTATATTTTTTTGCAATATCGTCGGATTTTAATTGGCCAAGTTCAATTGCCAAATGCAAAATATCATGCTCAACCTCATTAACTAACTGGCGCTGTTTGCTATGAGCTAATGCAGGGTAAAGAATCTCCTTCTTCAGGTAGTCGTACTTGGTCAGCTGATCGACTTTTTCTAGCTCGGTCTCAATGCCCGATAAAACATATAGGCTCCAATCCTGTAAAGCCTCACGATTACCTTGGTCTGCGGCATTTAGCTTTGAATAGTAAAGATCACGATTCATACAAAATACTGCGGTTGGATTCAATACTCGGCCACCCACGCGAACATTAAAACCTTCTTTAATCAAAAGCGCATAACTCAATAGTCTATTTACGCGACCATTACCATTACTAAACGGATGCACCCAACTAAAGCGATGGTGTGCCAAAGCGATTTTCAACAAGTCATACTTGCGAGCATCATCCTTATTAATGAAGTCGACTAACTCTTGCATATAACTTGGTACAGCCAAATGATCGGGCGGCACATGTGTTGAGCCGTTAATTCTCACATTACCACCCCTATATTGACCTGGAGTTTTATCGCCCTCCCTAACTAAATCTTTTACAGCTAAGGCATGTAGCTCTCTTATAAAAACTTCCGTAATAACTTCATCAGGCTTAATTATTTCCTCAATGTACTCAAGCGCATGTTCGATATTTTGGATTTCCAAAACACCTTCATCCTTACTGTCCCCATCTTCAATTTTTACCTCGATGTAGTCAGCCAACGTTGTATGGTTTCCCTCAATGCGTGCGGAACCTAAACTCTCCAAAAGTTGAAATATGTTTTTTAGCTGGAAAAATATTGAAGTTGGCGTATCTCCTTGCAAAGTAAGGCGACGCAATTGCTCCAACTCCATCACAACATCAGTTAGCGGGGAATCAAAAGATAGCGCAGGTAATTCAAGCTTAAAATCTACAAAGCACGGATCCATAAAATACAATTCTAAAGAAATAAAACTACATTAAATTTTATAAAACTTCTTTATAATCAGCAAACTAAATGAAGCATTACGAATACATTAAGTACAATTAAAGCATACATTATCTACAATTAGCAATCTTTTTAATTACCATGCATAGGGACGGGCTTTTGCTCCTTAACTAGAGCATGTCTTGCCTTCTCAACCTTCACCGCCTGCTTTGCTCTATCAGCTTGAGCTTGCTTATATGTCGGATTGCGCCAACAGAAACTGATTTTTAATTACTTAATACTTAAATCAAATGCGTAATCAATCATTTCTGAAGCAACTTCGGAAATGAATTTTGGGGAGGGAATAATACCAACCCTTCCCAAATCCAATCTGTCTGAATCCCAACATGTTTGTATGGTTGCATTAGTTGATATATCGCCACCCGAATGATTTCGTATAGCAAAACATAAATCATCTAATTGAGCGCTGTTTAGATGAAATAAATCGCCATTCATTCCATAAGCATACTCAGCGCCATGTAAGCTATGTAAGTCTATTTTGAATTGACGTGGAACATGCTCAATAAGATCGAGCCGACTATATTCAATCATTCCGCCGTAAATCCTCTAGATGTAATCTAGCTTCTTCATAAGTCTTAGCTGTTGAGTCTTTTATCTGCTGTAGCGTTCCAAAAAATACATTGAAATCGCTTGCGCTCATACTTCTGTGACCTGTAATCGCTTTATCTACTTGAATTTGGAGTTGCCTTATTCCAGATATCAAAATCATTATTGAGCTAACAAGATGCGGCGAAGGCAAATCCTTGAGTGGTATTTGTTTTAATGAAACAAGAACATCGGTTAATCCATCGTAATCGTAATACTTTGCCTTGCTATCGATAGCACTCAAATCATTCGGATTTTGAATCTCATTAAATAGATACTCCACTCTTGCGGCACTATTTTTAATAATCTGAACTACAACTTCAGTTAACACTATTTGTTTATTCTTATCTTGGATATTTTGTAATCTGAGGCTATTTCTATATTGAGATTTTGCTTGTCGACTTGCAATCCACCCTGAAGCAAAAATAGCCAAAATTGCTCCAATAGCTTGAAGCCACCCAGCTTTATCACCATCATTTAGCTTACAAAAAAATTCTAATATTGATTCCATCACTATTCAGCGCCTCTACATGTCGTTTTAAACGACATTACATGATTCAGCGTTCCCAAGCAATCATGATTGATGGCTTGCTACGGTTAGACAGAGTTAGACCAAACCCAAATGAAAAAACCACCCGAAGGTGGTTTTGATATTTCTTGGTGGCCCGGGGCGGAATCGAACCACCGACACAAGGATTTTCAACTCCCTTGCTAGACTCGACTTCGTTTGATACTCAAAAGGTTCACCCTACCATAGGCAAACTTTGTGCACAAAACTTTCTTGGGTGTTTGTATGGGGTTGATTTGGTTAAGTTATTTTGACCCACGCAAGGATTTCAAGACTTCGTGGTGGCGCAGGGGGAATTGAGTGACTCAAGGATGCGATGTCCTTGTCATGATTAGGGCACTCAGAATATGAAATGTCCTTTAAAAGAATGGTAATGAGAACAAACACTAATCCAAAAATAGTTTGTTTGTTAATAATCCTAGTTTATGCTTAATTTAAAAATTCAAATGTATGAGCTAATTTAAGGGAATTATTTAAATGAATATAAACGCCATCCGCATTCTTTCAGCATTGATCCTGAGCCTAACG
>CAISYI010000055.1 GCA_903889595.1 uncultured beta proteobacterium | reverse complement strand
ACAGCCGCTTTCTTTAGCATGAAGCAAGTGCAACATGGAAACTGGATGCGCCTCAGCAGCGTTAGAACCAATATACAACGCTGCTTTTGCGTTTTGCATATCGTTGTAACTGTTTGTCATGGCACCGTAACCCCAAGTGTTAGCAACTCCAGCAACCGTGGTTGAGTGACAAATTCGAGCTTGGTGATCAGTATTATTGGTACCAAAAAAGGAAACAAACTTCCTTAATAAATAAGCCTGTTCATTATTATGCTTTGATGAACCTATAAAGAATAAGGAGTCAGGTCCATTGTCTTTTTTGAGTTCTGACATCTTGGCAGAAATTTCTTCTAATGCTGTATTCCAAGAAATACGCTTATATTTACCGTCCACCAACTTCATTGGATATTTAAGTCGGTATTCACCATGTCCATGCTCACGCAAAGCAGCGCCTTTTGCACAGTGGGCACCCATATTGATTGGAGAGTCGAAAACCGCTTCCTGACGAGTCCAAACACCATTTTCAACAACCGCATCGACCGCACAACCAACAGAGCAATGACTACAAACTGTTCTTTTAACAACAATTCCCTGCTCTGCATTGGGTTTGGAACCCATTGCTTTTGCTTTTTTAACAAGAGTTAGTTGTGAACCAGCGATTCCAACGCCAACACCGAGACCTGAACGCTTCAAAAAAGAGCGACGATCCATGGTAGGGATAACTTGGCTCAAACTTCTAGACAAGTTATTAATAAAATGGGTGGTTGAGCCTGAGTTAGACTGAAGAGTTGCTTTGCGAGTAAGGTTCATGAGTTATCCAATAAAAACACGAGAAGGATCAATACAACTTGATTAGACTAAGGTTGTTTTGTAATATTTTTTTACATGCTCAGAAAGTTGGTAACCATTCTTTTTTGATGGTGTAATAACTTCCTCAACTTCGGACACAATTTTTTTACCAGTTGGTGTTTGATATGCAACCACCGCAGCTCCTGTTAAAGCTGCAGCACCAATGAAAAAACCTCTTCGACTGGTTTTTTGAATGTTATCAGGCATATTGAACCATCCTTTTATTATTTTAAATTTGTTATTTTTAGTAAACGCTGTATGCGCAAATTATTACACATTTTTTGAGGTAATTTAAATATGCCACACATTAATTTGTCATAAATTAGGTATATACCCTAGTTTTTCAAATAAATGACTAAACCATATCAAAAGCCTGACCTTCTATTTCAAAAAATGACCTAGTTAGTAGGCTAAGTTGTCGATATAAGTGAATATTAGGATGATTTTCGATCACTTCAAATAATTGATGTACCCAGGGACGGAGGTGGTCATTGAAAAACTGCTTTTGTGAAGGGAGATTGCAAATACTTAAATCCTCACCCGCAATCAAATACCTCATGACTTCACACAGACAGGCAATATGGTCTTCGGTCTCTACCACCAGTTCTGATGACTCAAGTCCAAGCTCCCTAAGGTCATTGCGCAACTTGACTAAGGGACGCTCATGCAAAAAACCCGTTAAATAATATGAGCCATACAAGAAAATTTCTTGCTTGCCTACTCCAATAAAATTAGATTCATACTCATCTTCCCAATCTTTTACTGGGGTAGCTTTCGCCAATTGCACCAAGGGGTTCCAAACTTGTTCTAAAAGAGTCGCCTCGGTTGAACTACTTTGATCCACGTCTGAAGAACTTCCGATCATTTCAAGTAAAGCTTGATCTGGTGCTTTATAGAACATTAAGGCTAACAAACCATAAAGATCAGCGCGCGCTAAATCTTCAGCAGATAAGCCGGTATCTAATTGAATTGTTTCACTGGAATTTAAATCACTCATATTTGTCCTATTTAAAGTCCTGATGTTCCATCATGTCAATGACCTTACAATCAGAACACATTTTTAGCCGTTTTTGAGCAACGCCCTGAAAAGCAGGATGACTACCAATTTTCAATAACATGGCTTCCATCATTCTTTCAGTTGTAAAAGGTTTGGCACACTTTGTACAATGAAACGGCTTTGCTTCATGAATAATTTTCTTTTGTTTTCTGAGCTCAGTTTGGATTAACCTAGGCTCTAATGCTAAGGCATTTTCTGGGCAAGTCGAAACACATAAACCACACTGCACACAATTTTTTTCAATGAAATTTAATTGAGGTGCTTGCAGATGATCTAACAATGCACTTTCGGGACAGGCTCCCACGCATGACATACAAAGTGTGCATCGATTTGAATCAATTTTTACTGCACCAATTGGTGAGTTACTTGGTAAATCAATTTGTTGGTCTAGTAGTAAAGGCTTTGGAGCATGTTGTAAAAGATGGTCTAGAGAAAATTCCAAGTTTTGACGTTTATCCGATGTAATAGCAAAAGTTGCTAAAGGTACTAAAGGTTTTCTCTTTTGAGTATTCGCTAGATCTTTATCCAGCTGGTCGATGCTTGAAAATTGAATCAGTTGCACCCGAGGTTCATAACCTAACTGTACTAAAATCTGATTCGCTAATTGAATTTGCTCTTCAATCAAAGCACGATAACCACTGTATTCCTCAGAACTAGAAAAAAGGATTACATCTCCAACCCCGTGACACAAAGCAGTTAACCAGTACTCTAGTCCGATAGAAGCGATATGGTGGACCGGCAAAGGAACGAGGTGTGCAGGTAAACCAGCAACCGATTTAGAGTGAGTGCGACTTCTTTGACCTAATTGATCAATTATTTTTTCACCGCCTGCGGAACCAGAATGAAACAACAAACTTGGTGCTACATCTTCTAAATTTTTAAATGATTGAAAAGCTTTGACTACCGTAGTCGTTTGACGTCCCAAATACTCTACGGTTGTATTTGCATAAGTCATTGCACCTGATGGACAGGCGCTAGCGCAAGCTCCACAGCCCATACAAAGATGAGCATTTACTTCAACTTTTCCTTTACCAGCAAAAAAAACTGATGAAATAGCTTTTGTCGAACAACTATCAATACAGGCAGTACAACCTGTTTGACCATTACGACCATGAGCACATAATTTTTCTTGATATTTAAAAAACCGTGGTTTTTCAAATTCACCGACAGATTGCTGTAATTTCTGGATTGCCCGCTGAACGTTCATTAGATCAGAACCTGGCGCAAAGTAACCTTGTGGTAATTCTGGAACTTTTAAAAATGATGTTTCGTGCAAATCAAGAATAAAATCAAATTCTTCATCTACGGCTTGTCCCACTTGATGGAATTGAATTGCACCAATTGATCCACAAGCTTTAACGCAACTTCGATGATCTTGACATTTATCTAACTGAATTTGAAAACGATCATCAATCGCACTCTCAGGACAAGCTTCGATGCAAGCACCACATCCCGTACATAAATCTAATTGAATCGGATTTTCTATTTTCCAACTCGCCTGAAATTTACCTAAGTACCCCTGAACTGATTCAATTCGTCCATTTAGCCAGACGAATGATTTTTGCTCTGGCAACTTCGTAGCATGATTTAGTAGTACTGTAACGTTTAAGTCTTGACTTAAATTTTGAGCAATTTCAAGTGCATTATCCTGCCCACCGATAATCAATACTCTGCCACGGGAACTGTCGTAACTAACAGTTGCTAATGGTTCTGGTGGGGGCATTTGTGCGAGCGCTAATAAAGCATTAATTTTGGCCTGAGCTTGAGTACCCTGACGTCCCCAACCCGCTGTTTCACGAATATTTACAAAACGAATGGGTGCTATCAGCGGCTTATTAGACTGATTTGCAACCTCTTGAAAGAGTGCTCTTTCTTGGGTACATGCCACGATAATTTCATCAGTAGCATCCAAAGTACGCATAAAGCTCCCAATTTCTTGACGGCATAAGCCTTCATGAACTGTTGGGCTTTGTCCTAGAACTTTGGCAAGATTACTTTGATCTAAAGGAATCGTCTTATTACAATTACAAACTAGTGTGGTCATCTTTATTCTCAACCTCAATATTATTTAAGTTTTTTGTTTCTCGCAAAGCTTCTTCCTTCAAATCTACTGAATTTGTTTCGGTGAAATCAAATTGTTCTTGATGTGTAATAAGATCTACAGTTGTATTTTTACTCAATGAATCGTTTGCTTCGGAATTGGGTTCGGAGTTAGGCTGTAAGTCTAATTCGCTCATTACATTGTTTGATTGCAACAAGGCACTTTGATTAGAATCGGTAGCCTCAACTTCTAAAGGCTTAAAAAGTCCAAGAGCGGTAGATTGATACATTTTTTCTAGCATCCCTTCAGGGAGGGGATCTTCTATTGAATAATCACCAATATAAATGTCAAGGCCATCCATAACATTAAAGTGGGGATCACTAAATAACTTTTTCATCGCTGCTTGATGAACGTCTCCAGCAACTTCTTTATTCATAAAAGTTGAAAAATCAGACTCCGGAGTCAATTTACCGACATCTTCTAAACTGGGCGGCTGAATAGAGTTTTGTGTAATATCTTCGGAACTTTGCCCATTAAGTAATTCTTGATTGATGATTTTGTGTTCAGCGTTTGAAGCAGATAAAGAGTTTTCAAGTATCGATTTATCCGTCTCAAGACTTTTTTGACCCTCTATCGGCTCAATTGGCTTACTGACCGTATTTTCAGCTTTTAAGCTGGACCATCTTTTAAAAAAGCTACTCACCTTGAACCACCTGAAAATTTATCCTTAGGTCGATAAGCACCTTCGAAGGATGCAGGACGAATCCGTCTTTTTGGCTCTGGTCGATAATATTCATCAACATATTCTTGAACGGAATTTAATATCATTGCAGGAAGTGGAAACCGATCAACCTGTTCACCACCATCAATTAATCTACCAGCTTCGTTATAACTTAACATTACTCTATGAGGAACTGCAATTTCATTTAGAGGGTGCCAAGGAGCCTCTTCTAATCGCCACATAACAAACCAACTTGGCTCTGGTGAACTAACGTTCAAATAATAGCCTTCTGCTTCATCGACAAATAAATCGAGATTAAATCCTTTAAAGACCCAGCGATCCGAACTCTCTTCATCGATTGGATGTGCTGTAATGGTTTCCCGACCAATTGCAAGTTGAAACTTCACTGGTTGAGTAAATTGTCCAAGATCAGCCTCGACACTATCCAAAACCCAACGATGGGATTGCCAAGGATTATCCAAGGCTTCCAATCGCATAGAAATGGCTAGGGCTAGACCCATTAAGTATTCTGAATCACAATATTAGGAAACTTACTCGACATATCTTTAGACATCACAGCAATTTGAATCGCTATCTTTCTAGCAATCGACTTGTAAATCTCACTGATTGGACTTTCAGGCTCTGCAACTAAAGTAGGTCTTCCCGCATCAGCTTGCTCCCGAATCGATAAGTTGAGGGGCAAACTTCCTAAGAAAGAAACGGAGTAATCGTCACACATTTTCTGTCCGCCTCCAGATCCAAAAATATGCTCTTGATGACCACAAGATGGGCAAACATAAACACTCATATTTTCAACAATACCTAAAATCGGGATACCTACTTTTTCAAACATTTTTAGACCTTTTCGAGCATCTAGTAAAGCAATATCTTGGGGCGTTGTAACAATTACCGCTCCAGTGACAGGCACTTTCTGCGAAAGGGTCAATTGAATGTCCCCGGTACCTGGAGGCATATCGACAATCAAATAATCTAGACCTTGCCAATTAGTTTGGCGTAGTAACTGTTCCAAGGCAGAGGTAACCATAGGACCTCTCCAAACCATCGGACTATCAGCTTCAATCAAAAAACCAATCGAGCTTGCTTGTAAGCCGTGACCATGCATTGGTTCAATTGAGTTTTCAGCATAGGAGTCTGGGCGACCTGTAATACCTAGCATCGTTGGCAAACTTGGTCCGTAAATGTCGGCATCTAAAATGCCAACATTAGCGCCTTCAGCTGCTAAGGCTAATGCTAGATTTACAGCGGTAGTAGATTTTCCGACGCCACCTTTACCACTCGCAATAGCAATCACATTCTTTACTTCAGAAATCAGTTTGACACCTCGCTGAACCGCATGCGATGCAATCTCCATGCGAACTGTAACGCTGACATTAGCTACATCAGGTATCTGTCTTACTGCAGCTACACATGCTTTTCTGATCAAATCAAATTGGCTTTTTGATGGGTAACCTAATACCACCTCAAAAATAACCTCATTTGCATCAATTTTAAGGTTTTTGATAGTTTTAGCAGTGACTAAATCGACTCCTGTGTTGGGGTCTATAACTGCCTTTAACTGACTAAGAATCTGACTTTCTGATAATTGCAAAATTTTCTCCCTAAAAACCTAATTCAAAATAATGTAACACTCTACTGTGGTTAGAGAGTTTTTGCTTTAAAACAAAGCATTTTCAAGCTAATTTGATAAAATCTTGCTATGAAACCACTCTCTAAACAAATTTTAGTCACTTCTGCACTCCCTTACGCCAATGGCCAAATTCATATTGGTCATCTTGTGGAATATATTCAAACTGATATTTGGGTCAGATTCCTCAGAATGCAACATAAAGAAGTTTATTATATAGGTGCGGATGATACCCATGGCACCCCCATCATGCTTCGCGCTCAAGCTGAGAATATAACTCCAAAGGAATTAATTGATCGTGTTTGGGCAGAACACAAGAGAGACTTTGACGATTTTCACATTTCCTTTGACCATTATGGGTCTACAGATAGTCAAGAAAACAAAGAACTATCTTCTGAAATTTACCTTGCCTTAAAAGAAAATGGCTTGATTGAGAAAAAATCAATCGAGCAAGCCTATGATCCCGTTAAGGAAATGTTCTTACCTGATCGTTTTATTAAAGGGGAGTGCCCAAAATGCCATGCCAAAGACCAGTATGGTGATTCCTGTGAAAAATGCGGCGCGACCTACAGTCCAACAGATTTGATTAACCCCTATTCTGCGGTAAGTGGTGCCACCCCAATTCGAAAAGTTTCTGAACATTATTTTTTCAAACTATCAGATCCACGCTGCGAAAATTTTTTACGCGACTGGACGCAAGTAAGCACTCCATTGCAATCTGAAGCAAAAAATAAGATGAAAGAGTGGGTTGGCGAACCCGGAGAATCAAAATTAGGTGATTGGGATATATCTAGGGACGCACCCTACTTTGGTTTTGAAATACCGGACGCGCCAGGCAAGTACTTTTACGTTTGGTTAGATGCTCCCGTTGGTTACTTTGGAAGTTTTAAAGCTTTTTGTGAAAAAAACAATTTAAATTTTCAAGAATGGACAGTGTCGGATACCGCCACAGACATGTACCATTTTATTGGTAAAGATATTCTTTATTTTCACACCCTCTTTTGGCCTGCAATGCTAAAGTTTGCCAATTTAAGAACCCCCACTAATGTTTTCGCACATGGCTTTTTAACGGTAGACGGCGAAAAAATGAGTAAATCAAGGGGCACTTTCATCACGGCACATAGCTTTATCGAAGCTGGCTTATCACCTGAGTGGTTACGTTATTATTTTGCTGCAAAACTCAATAACTCTCTTGAAGACTTAGACTTAAATCTAACAGATTTTGTTGCTAGGGTGAATAGTGATTTACTTGGAAAATATATCAATATTGCTAGTAGAAGCGCTGGTTTTTTAGTGAAAAACTTTGGTGGGAGAGTACTCACCTCTGCGCTGAATAACCCTTTACTAATAAACTTACGCGAAAGAAGTAAAGAAGTTGCCGCGCTTTATGAACAGCGAGAATTTGCTAAGACTATCCGACTCGTCATGGAAATGGCTGATTCAATAAATATCTTCGTAGATGCAAATAAGCCTTGGGATATCGCGAAGCAACTCAAAACATCAGATTCTAATGATTTAAAAAATGAGCTTCAATCTGTATGCACTATTACTTTAGAAGCATTTAGAATTCTTTCAGTCTATTTAAAACCTGTTTTACCCACCTTAGCGAAGGGTGTTGAGGAATTTTTAAATATCCCTGAAATGGATTGGGAAAGCGTACAAGTACCTTTGAGTGAAGATCGACCGATTAATGCCTACAAACATTTAATGTCTCGCGTTGAAAGTGAAATGATTGACCGTCTTTTAGAGGCTAATAAAGCTAGCATGTAGAGGTTTTCATCTACAATTGGTATTTCCATGTTTGCAATGGTATCTGCAAACAAATTTTAATTGTTTAACTACTTGAATTGAATATATGGCTCACTATCAATCACAAATTACACAATTTTTGAATGACCTTAAAAAAAATAACCCTGAAATCGAAAAGGGTCAATTATTAGGTCGTGCGCTACTTTGGGATAAGTTACCGATTCGACTTGATGAACAAAAGCGTATTAAATTGGCTAAAGTAGCCCAAAAAGCTTACGTTTATTCGAATGACTGATTCCACTCCATCTTTAATGGATGGAATGTCCGAATCGTTTGCTAAGCTTTACGGAGAACCTCTCTTTGCCTTACCAAATGATTTATATATACCTCCAGATGCTTTAGAAATATTTCTAGAGACTTTTGAAGGACCTTTAGATTTACTGTTGTATCTCATCCGTAAGCAAAACTTTAATGTGCTGGATATTCCAATGGCACAAGTCACTCATCAATATTTAACTTATGTAGATCAAATTCGTCATCATAATTTAGAGTTAGCAGCTGATTATTTGTTGATGGCTGCAATGTTGATTGAAATTAAATCCCGTATGTTATTGCCTATGAAAAAAGCGGATAGTGATGAGATTATTGAAGATCCGAGAGCTGAGCTGGTTAGAAGATTGTTGGAATATGAAAAAATGAAACTGGCTGCTCAGGAATTAGATCAGATTCCACAAATGGGCCGTGACTTTCTAAAAGCGAATGCATTTATTGATCGGACCATTAATGTAGTTCCACCTACCGTTGAACTAGTTGATTTACAACAAGCATGGCGTGATTTGGTATCACGTGCCAAGCTAACTCAACACCATACCATTACCCGTGAAACCTTGTCAGTGCGTGATTTTATGACCAGAATTTTGCGCAAGCTTCAAAATCATAAGTTTATCGAATTCTTCGAGTTGTTCTCTGATGCCATAGAATCTGGCCAGGGTATTTCCATATTAGTCGTCAACTTTATTGCCTTGTTAGAGTTATCCAGAGAGTCTCTTGTTGAGATTACCCAAGCAGAGCCCTTTGCTCCTATTTATGTTCGTTTAACTTACACCCCTGCCGAATGAAAATTATTAGTGACATCCATGAATTACGGAACCATTTAAGAGGACAAAATAGAGCCTCGTTTGTCCCTACGATGGGCAATTTACATGAAGGTCATTTATCCCTGATGCGTCAAGCAAGACTTCATGGTGATCCTGTTGTAGCTAGTATATTTGTTAATCGATTGCAATTTGGACCCAATGAGGATTTCGAGGCCTATCCTCGTACTTTTGAGGCAGACATTGAAAAGTTAGAGAAGGAAGGTGTTTATATTCTATTCGCACCGACTGAGAAAGATTTATATCCAGAACCCCAAGATTACCAAATTGACCCACCAAAGAACCTAGGGAATATGCTCGAGGGAGAATTCAGACCTGGCTTTTTTAAAGGGGTCTGTACAGTTGTTCTGAAATTATTTTCTTGTGTCCAACCCAGTGCTGCAATCTTTGGAAAAAAGGATTACCAACAGCTCATGATTATTCGCCGGATGGCGCATCAATTAGCCTTGCCAGTAACAATCGTTCCGGCTGAAACGGTACGCGCCCAAGATGGCCTAGCGCTTTCGTCTAGAAATGGCTACTTAAATGTTGAAGAGCGCGTTGAAGCACCCTATTTATATCAATTACTAGGGGAAATTCAAGATCAGTTGCACAACACCAAAGATCTAACAGAGGTCATTATTCAATCTTTTGAACAAAAAGCCATGAATGCTTTAAAGCAACGTGGTTGGAATCCTGATTACACTGCAATTAGACTACAAAATAATCTTGATAAACCTAACCAAGAGAACCTTTCTAAAAAGGATCCCTTGGTGATGTTAGCTGCAGCTAAACTAGGTAAGACACGCTTAATTGATAATTTAGAAATCTGAACTCAACTAGGCTGATATCTTAAGGTCAAAAAGGCTCCAACTTTGGGGGTGTTATAACCATACGCATTTTGATAGTCTCGATTGAATACATTATCAATTCGTAAACGAGTTGACCAATTCTTATCAAATTGATATCCGCCATAGAGATTCATAATGGCATATCCCCCAGAGGTAACTTGGTTCCCAGAATCATCTGGATAGGTCCTAGAACTAACGGCAATGACCTGACTGCCTAAAGTCCAATGTTCAATCTTTCTACTCACATCCAAGGATCCAAAACTTTTCGATCTACCAATTAATTGGCTACCGTCATCATCGTTTGTTGGATTCTGAAAGCTCATGCCAAGTTGTACGTAGTTACCCATCCATTTCGATTTTAGCGATGCCTCTACACCTTGAATCGACGCATTGTTCACATTAATGTATTGGAAATTATTGGCAGGATCGCTCGTAATCAAATCTTGATATTTCGATTGAAATGCAACGACTTTTAATAATGTATTTTCTTGTAAATATTGCATCCCCATTTCCATTGAATTTGCCTTTTCAGGTTTCAAACTCGGATTACCATAATTAGAGCTATAGAGTTGGTAAACCGTTGGAGCATTAAATGCATTCGATACTGAAGTTGTAAGCTTTAAAGAGGAAGTTAAATCATAGCTGAGTCCGAACAAGCCCGTGTTAGCAGTTTGTTTCTGATCTTGGTTACTTAACTGATCATTTCTTACATTGAGTTGAACGCCGATACGATCGTATTTTGCCGAGTAACCACCAAAAAAGCTTACTTGTTTTCTATCACCAAGCGACTGATCATATAAAGATTGATAGTTATATTGAATCGTATTTAATTCGGCTCCTGCAATAATTTGTTGCGCCGGTCCCAAATGAAATTCATTACGCCATTGATAATCATTCTGCTCTGTTTGTCCTTTTGAGTACGGATTAGGAAAAGGCGAAACTCCGTAATAATTGAGTGAAAAATCGTTATCCTTTGTCAAATAATTAGTTGTTGAGTTCATCCTTGAATTTGCTATCGTTAACTTTGAGAGCCAATTATTAGTGATTTCATTTTGACTATAAGCTTGGAGAGTTTGCATCCTGTTTTCCGTGCTATACAAGCCAGTATCCGGCCCTCCTGAGTTGACGCTAACAGGATTGTTGTACTTATAGTTGTTTTGGGTATAGAACAACTTGGTACCTAGTTCTTGACCAGTTGCAATTTGTTTAGAGATATTTGCGCTAATACTATCGAACTGATAGTTGTTTTTCTCAGAGTTCGTACCAGGGTATTGATTCAAATTGACAGATGAGTAGCCATCACCCTGTTGGTGTGTAAGTTGAATACTGGCCTTCCAACCATCATCTGCAACCCCATATCCAGCCGAGGTACTAATGGAATTTCTACTGCCGTAACTAACTTCCGCATTAGGTCCATTTAGCCCTTTGGCACCCTTAGTAAAAATCTGGATGACTCCACCAGAGGCCTTTGAACCATACAAAGCCGAGGCGTTTCCCCTAAGAATTTCAATATGGTCAATTTGACTCATCGGAATATATTCAATGCCGGAAATTCCTGTGCCTTCATCGCCCATCCTTACGCCGTCAATCAATAGTAAAAATTGAGAGCTTGAGCTGCCTCGTAAGAAAACCGAGATAGGTGAACCTACTGAACCATTACGAAAAACATCAACGCCAGGCTCAGCTTGTAAGAGAGACATCATATCTTGAGGATTGAGACGATCAATATCCTCTCTTGTAATGACACTCACCGACGGCATAACCTCCGATAAGGGTTGATCAGAAGTATTTCCACTGACAACAATTGGATTGATTTGGTTGACTTGTGCTTGCGCCCAATGAGGGGCGACAAAACCAGTAACTGCGGCAAAAATAGAGATGGACAAAGAATTGAACTGCATACCGTGTTTGAATTGACGGTTCTTACTAACTAAAGATTTCATTGATGTTTCCAGATAAAACAATCTCTGACCTGTTCCCCCGCAGGCACTGGATTCTTTATGGCCAAGTTACTTACCCCGTAACAAAGTCATGCTTAGCAGGCCGGTATCCGGGCTGGCATTCACTTTATTTACCTTCCCAGTTTTAACCAGTGGTTTATGAATAAAGTTGCCATTAATTCAATGGCGAATGTTGACCGTTGCGGGGGCAGCTCAGTTCGTTTCTAGTTTGCAAATAACAGTGTTATAGCAAATATCTACTCGTGATTCCCGTTTAACTACGAATGATTGACACCATTCGTGAGCACCTTGCTTCAATAATTATATACAATAAAGAATATGACAGAAATTAATTCAAATTCCATTTCACAAACTCCAGGGGAACTCATTGCCCGAATGGAGATTTTGCAACGTAAGCTCGCTCAATTGAATTTTCATTTGAGTGACTTGATGGCCGAGCGTCGGACAATGGAGAACAAAATTTCTGATGCACAAACAAGAATTCAAAAAATATTAAATAAATTACCTCAAACTACAGATACACGCCAATTAAACCTGCTGGACAACGGTAATGTGGAGAGCTCCTTAGATGAGTAATGACGCTGTCAGAATTGAAGTAGAAATTGCTAGTCAACGCATGATTTTAGCAACGACACCGCAAGACGAAGCAAAACTTAGGTCTGCTAGTCAAATGGTGAATGAACAAATTGCAGCAATTACCTCAGGGGGCAATCGAAGTATTGAAAGAGCAGCAATTATGACTGCTTTAAAACTAGCCGGTCAAGTTCAAGAACTTCAAGACCAACTTGCTAGAACAGTCGATCCTGAAGTAGATAGCATCATATTGCAGCAATTAACTACACAAATTAGTGCAATTGAACAAGAAGTGAATAATGCACTAGAATATCTATCTCTGCCTGGTTTGCCAAGGTCAATAGTTCCTTGAACCGATGCTAACGCATATGGTGCCAAGTATATATTGTGGGCGTGCGCGCCTTATTGCTATAGAGTACACCTCGAGTGTTTCTCTCCCTGGGAATACTGATGTGCCCAAAACGATGTTACCGCACCGACTTGAACTCTCTGGGTTCAGGATGACGACCTAGCGGCCAAGGCGGAGACCTACATTTGAAAGTATTCCCATGACCACCCTACAAATATTATCCTTGCTTGTACTTGGCATGGCTACTGGTGTCATTGCAGGTTTATTAGGCATTGGCGGGGGTATGATCATGGTGCCTTTTCTAAGCTTTATATTTACACAAGCACAATTTTCAGAAGAACACCTCTTTCATATTGCTATCGCAACTTCTATGACAACTATTACCTTCACTTCTCTATCAAGTGTGCGTGCACAAATGAAAAAGAAGATGATTCATTGGCACATTGTCAAAGTTTTAGTACCTGGAATTTTATTTGGTGGCATTGTAGGTGGAAGTGAGGTTTTTAATTTACTCAAAACTCCTTGGTTGACTCTGATATTTGCGAGTTTTCAAATTTTTTCAGCCTACCAAATGTTACTCAATAAAAAGCCGAAGCCAAGTCGGGAACTGCCTGGTTTTGTGGGATTATTTGGGGTGGGTACTTTGATTGGGCTCATGTCAAGTTTAGTCGGTGCAGGAGGTGCTTTTATTTCCGTCCCGTTTATGCTTTGGTGCAACGTGCCCATTCATGCTGCTCTGGCAACATCCTCAGCCTTAGGATTTCCGATCGCAATCGCTAGTGCGATTGGTTATATTTACGGCGCTTATGACTTGCCAGGCCTACCAAGCTACTCATTAGGATATATTTATCTTCCAGCACTAGTTTGTATTTCAATCACGAGTGTACTGTTTGCACCTTTGGGAGTGAAATTAGCTCACTCAATGAATACCATGCAATTGAGAAAAACTTTTGCTTTTCTATTGTTGGTAATTGCTAGTTTTATGATTTATAAGAGCCTACAGCTGTTTGGGTTTCTGTAAATACTAAACCTCTATATTCTAATTTTTAAAAAAGAATATAAAGGTTTCTAACTTATCTGATTGAGATAAAAAATCAAGAAGGCGTGTATTCCTGACGTAAGATATTTTTCTGTACTTTACCCATTGCATTTCGAGGTAACTCAGCCACGACAATGACTTTCTTCGGCACTTTAAAATTCGCAATTTTGCCTTTCAATTCAGTAATAATTTGCACTGGATCGATTTCAGCACCCTTTTTAGGAACTACGACAGCCAATACTGCTTCACCGAAATCAGGATGAGGGATACCAATGACCGCACTCTCTTCGACACCATCCATTTCATCAATAAAACTTTCGATTTCTTTTGGATAAATGTTGTAACCGCCAGAGATAATCAAATCCTTACTCCTACCGACGATACACAAGTAATCATCTGGCACTGGCCCTGCTGTAGTACTTCCACCCCAACGGCCTACATCACCAGTCTTAAACCAACCATCGGCTGTAAATTCTTCCTTGGTTTTTTCTGGCATCTGCCAATATCCAGAGAATACATTAGGGCCTTGAACCTGAACATTGCCAACTTCATCCACTCCGCATAATTTTGCATCATCGGTAATTACTCTGACCTTGACCCCTGGTAAAGGGACTCCAACAGCCCCAGCAACACGTTTGCCAGAATAGGAGTTTGATGTCAACATTGCTGTTTCACTCATACCGTAACGCTCTAAAATCGTGTGACCTGTACGAGCGATAAAATCATTAAAGGTCTCGGTTAATAAAGGTGCTGAACCAGCAATAAACAAGCGCATATTTGCACAAACTTTAGCGTCAAATTTTGGTTCTGCTAAAAGTCTTGTATAAAAGGTAGGTACACCCATCATGACCGTACTTTGCGGTAAATACTTAAGAAGCTGGGTAATATCGAGCTTTGGTAACCAAATCATTTTGCTACCGTTAATTAAGGCGCCATGTGATGCAACAAAAAGTCCATGGACATGGAAAATAGGTAATGCATGTAATAAAACATCCCCTTTTTGCCAATGCCAGAAATCTTTTAAAACCTTCGCATTACTACTTAGGTTCTTATGCGACAACATTGCACCCTTACTTCTTCCGGTGGTTCCTGACGTATACAAAATAGCGGCCAACTCATCATCATCTTTTGGGACTGTCTGAAATTGATCTGATTGTGCTGCGGCACGCTCAATTAAAGTACCGTCTCGATTCTCACCTAAAGTAAAGACAAATTCAGTGTTAGCTTTAAATGCTATTTGAGAAAACCATGCGAAATTTTTAGGACTACAAATCACAACCCCAGGCTTAGCATTATCTAAAAAGTATTCAATTTCTGCAGATTGATAGGCTGTATTCAAAGGCAAATACACCAATCCAGCTTTAATCGTTGCCAAGTATAAAAATAAAGCCTCAGGTGATTTTTCAACCTGGACAGCAACCCTTGAACCACTGGGTAGTTGTAAAGATGTCAACAAGTTAGCTAGTTTTGAAGTAGCTTTTTCTAAATCATCCCAGGAGTAAAAAAGACCCTCAGGAGTTTCAATCGCGCATGCGGATTTATCTTTTGGAAAACCTGTTTCCAATATTGAATATAAATTCATAATTAAGTTATTTAATCTAATTTAGCGCCGGATGCTTTAACAACGGCCGCCCATCTTTTAATATCTTCAGAAACAAATTTACCGAAATTATCTCCCGTCAAATTTGGGGTTTCTGAACCGTTATTCATCCAAATATCTTTTAACTCTGGAGAGTTAATTGCCTTGGTGACTTCTGCTGTCATTTTATCAACTATTTCTTTCGGAGTATCTTTTGGCGCCCAAAGACCGTACCAGGTGCTGACTACATAACCAGGCACTCCTGCTTCAGTCGCGGTAGGAAGATTTGGAAAAGCAGGCACTCTTTTCTCAGAGGCAACTGCTAAAGCTTTGATTTTGCCACTTTTAATATGCTGCGCTGAGGAACCTAAGCCATCAAACATGATGTCTACCTGCCCAGCCATCAGATCAGCTAACGCAGGTCCAGCACCACGGTATGGAATATGGGTTATGAATGTTTTCGTTTGCATCTTAAATAGCTCACCAGCTAAATGGTGGGAACTACCATTACCAGCACTACCGTAATTGAGTCTTCCTGGATTAACCTTCATGTAGCTAACCAGTCCCTTTAAATCATTAACAGGTAATTTTGGAGTTACAACAATCACTTGAGGAGGCGCTGCAATGAGCATCATCGGAATAAAACTTTTTTCAATATCGTAATCTAATTTTGGATAAACTGACGGTGCAATTGCATGATGCGCAGCACCCATGAAAAAATTATAGCCATCATTCGGAGCTTTAGCTGCAATGCTGGCTCCTAAGGTACCACCCGCTCCACCACGATTATCAATCACAATTTGCTTGCCTAATTGTTTTGTCAATACTGCCGATAGTGGTCTTGCAAAAGCGTCCGTACCGCCTCCAGCTGGAAAGGGCACAATTATATTAATTGGTTTTGATGGCCAGTTGGGATCATTCGCCCAAGAAGCTTGATTGAATAAGGTAAATATACCGAATAAAAGCATCGTTATAAAGTGGATTTTTTTAAGATTTTTTTTCATAAACTCTTCCTTGAATTTTAAATTTATAGCATTTGTCCAACAGGTCTTGAGTAAATAACCTCGCCCTTAACAAAGCGTTCGTGGTACTCTTCGATTTTTTCCAAGTCATATAAATAATTCACCATAAGACTAGCGGATTGTTTTAATCCTTTTTTCGACACGTCTCCCGCCCAATTAATTCTGTGCAGTCTAGCCCCATTACCTAGGTGGAATTTAGCTACTGCGTTACCACCTTTGCGCACAGTAAGGGTGGTTAAATAATGAGCGCATAATTGCATCAATGCATTTTTTTCTTCTTCAGATGCAGTTGTTGGATGCCAACCGCTAGAGACTCTTTCGGGCCAAGACTTTTCCTTTAGATTAAGAACTTGCAAGGCATGATTAATTTTCTCACTTGCCTGAGCAGAAATGCTAGGTTCCCCAAGATTCGCTCCAGCAATCACCCAATCCATAAATCCTGGTAATGGGGATAAGGTAACGAAATTTTTTAAACTTGGAAATTCTTCCTTTAGATAACCTGCAACACGTTTGATTAAAAAGTTACCTAAGGAAACACCTTTTAATCCAGGTTCACAGTTACTAATTGAGTAAAAAACAGCAGTTTTAAATTGAGAAGGATTGACTGTCTCTGATTTTTTATCGACTAGAGGGCCAATCGCACCAGAAATTTCTGGTACCAAAGCAACTTCCACAAAAATTAATGGCTCATCTTTTAATTGTGGATGAAAGAAGGCAAAGCACCTTCTATCAGGCTGAAGACGTCTTCTTAAATCATCCCACCCATCAATCTCATGCACTGCTTCATGCTGAATAATCTTTTCAAGAATCTGAGCCGGAGAATTCCAATCCACGCGATGCATTTTTAAAAAGCCTGGATTAAACCATGAAACAAATAAATGATGCATATCAAAATCAAGGGGATATAAGTCAGGTTTCTTACCTAAGACTTTTATCAGGTGACGACGCATCGCCACAATTTCCTTCGTGCCACCCTCTACTCGATTAATTCGGCGGAGTAACTCCTGCCGAGGAGGCTCCGTAACCTTAGTTAATTGAATTAAATTTTTCGCATTAGGATCTTTTGCATAGTCTTGAGCAACCTTCAACACGATTTCAGGATTAGGGTTAAATTTAGTAGCCAAGGCTTGGTAAAAACTTATCTTTTGATCCTCACTTAATAATTTATATTGAGTTAAGATTTCATTCGCCATGCTGACAGAATTGGCCTCACCTCTTTCGGTAAGTAATTTTGTAGCAGCGTTGATTGCTCTGGACAGAGAACGTACTTGAGCTAGTTTTTGCAAAATTGCCATGACTGTTTTCTAAATAAGTGGTGAATTGACAACAAAGTAATCCAATTCCGCCTATCTTACATAAAACAGTAACAATCTAGGGAGTTTTTCTCCATAAAAGATAAATTCCCAACACTATCATCGGTAAAGATAACCACTGTCCCATGGATAACCCTAATGACAAGGTTCCTAAAAAGCGATCTGGCTCTCGGGTAAACTCAACTAGAAATCTAAATATGCCATAACCGAGTGCAAAAGCACCTGAGGTCTGGCCAATTTTTCTTGGGTATCTTGAATAGAACCAAAGCATCACACCAAGAAGAAATCCTTCACCCGCAAATTGATATAACTGGGAGGGATGTCTTAATAGTTGGTCACCCGCTTGTGGGAAAACCATTCCCCAAGAAACTGTTGTTGGACGTCCCCATAGCTCTCCATTTATAAAATTACCAACCCTTCCAAAGGCAAGGCCAAATGGAACCAATGGGGCAATCATGTCTGCAACTGTGAAAAATTGTAATCCGCGCTTTTTTGCAAACCAAGCAATGGCGATAATGACACCTAAAAAACCACCATGGAAAGCCATGCCACCTTGCCATACTTTAAAAATATCGAGTGGATTAGCAAAGTAATAGCTCGGTAGGTAGAAAAAACAATACCCTAAACGGCCACCCAAAATAACCCCTAAAACGGCATAAAAAAGAAGATCTTCAATATCCTGAGCGATAAATCCTTTTTCCCGCATTTGGGGTTGCTTAACGCGCAGGCGACCAAGAAATAAATATTGCATGAAGGCCATCAAATACATGAGCCCGTACCAATGAACTGCTAAAGGCCCTATTTGAATGGCTATTGGGTCAAACTGTGGGTGAATCATCAAGCACCTTTTTGGTCGAAATTTTGCAACTCAATGCCGAGTTCTCGATATTTTTTATACCTATCTCGCCCAGCCAGTAAATCTGTATTTTCGATTGAAACTACTTCAACTACACGCTTAAATCGATTCGTAAATACTTCAATTCGTTCTAAAGGATTTTGTCCTAAATGAATTAATACATCTTGGTGGGGTAATTCATCAATCCGGCTCTCATCTGAAAGTTCAGCCAAGATAATTGGACATAACTCAAAAGCATCTTCATCTAGAAAGGAATGCGGTAAAAAATCATCCTCACTAAAAGTCCATAACTTCTCATTCAATTCCTGCAAAACATCTTGAGTTCCAAGCACTACAATCGTCTGAAAAGGCTCATTTTCAGACGATAGCGAAATAATCTTGCGAATTAACCGACAAGCATAATGAACTTTGTCTTTTACCTGACTATGAAAATCAACTTTAGCCACAATAAATCTTAATGACGTAAGAGGTATTCAGTTAATAATGGAACTGGTCTTCCAGTTGCCCCTTTATTTGCTCCTGACTTCCATGCTGTTCCGGCGATATCTAAATGAGCCCAAGTGTAAGCCCCTGTAAATCTGGCTAAGAAACATGCTGCCGTAACACTACCAGCGGGACGTCCACCGATATTGGCCATATCAGCGAAATTAGATTTCAGTTGCTCTTGGTAAGCCTCATCTAGCGGCATTGGCCAGACGGTGTCTAATGTCAATTTACCAACTTCAACTAGGTCGCGACTGACCTTCTCGTCTTTCGTGAAAAGCCCAGAATGGACTGAACCTAAAGCGATCACGCACGCGCCTGTAAGGGTAGCAATATCGATTACGGTACGAGGCTTAAATCTTTCCACATAGGTCAATGCATCACACAAAATCAAACGACCTTCCGCATCTGTATTTAAAATTTCAACCGTTTTACCAGACATTGTTTTCACAATATCTCCAGGTCTAGAAGCAATCCCTGAAGGCATATTTTCACAAGTTGGAATCACCCCGATAACGTTCTTTTTAAGTTTCATTTCTGTAATAGCGAGCATCGTGCCAAAGACAGAAGCAGCACCGCACATATCGTATTTCATTTCATCCATACCTTCGCCAGGCTTCAAAGAAATTCCACCCGTATCAAAAGTAATTCCTTTACCTACCAGCACGATTGGAGCTTCTTTCGCAACGCCGCCGAG
Organism: uncultured beta proteobacterium; assembly: GCA_903889595.1. GTDB lineage: Bacteria > Pseudomonadota > Gammaproteobacteria > Burkholderiales > Burkholderiaceae > Polynucleobacter. The sequence goes on along the minus strand of CAISYI010000055.1, from coordinate 29,922 downwards.
ATGTTGCATGATAATAAATTTCGGGGGCGTTACTGATCCCTGAGAAACCGCTAAAAAAGCGCCCATACCGAGTTTCTCTAGGTCCTTCTTCTCTAAAACTTGAACCTTAAGAGTTGAATCTTTCCCTAAGTTGGTGGCTATTTCTGCTAAATAAGATGGATTGCAAACGTTAGGTGGCAAGTTAGCTAAATCTTTAGTCAAGCCCATTCCAAGAGCAATAGCTGCACTAACTTTAATTGAGTCCTTTGTTTGCTTTTCGTTTTTACTTGAGCAAGCAAATGTCACCGATTTCAAAGTTGGTGAGAAGCTATCCGATTTATAGGATTTGAGATGATCAAAACGCTGGCTAAATCGATAATAATTTTCTTCAAATAAGAGAATAGAATGCCGAATAAAATCTACGGAGGATGACGGGAATGCCGCGCTAAAGCCGCTATCTAATAGCCACAAGCATGATTGAGCTTGAGTGGTTTGCAAAGTTTTGATAGCTGCCCTACTTGCTTTAATGAAGTCCTGCAATATCTTCACATCAGAAACTGATTGCGTTTCTGAGATTTCACCAGCACCAACTAATAAAATACGAGGGACTTTTATCCCTTCAGCAATCCAGGTCTGTTGTTGATTTAACAATAAAGTCTCACCTAATTTACCTGTAAAGTCACGCCGTTCCATCGCAAAAGAAATAGCACCATCTAAAGATTCGTCTAAATGTTTAAAATGGGGACCTAGGTTATTGTTTTTTGCTAAATCAACTAATGCAAATGGAATTACAATGCAATCTGAAGTTGTTTGTAATTGCAAATGCAAGCGATTTGGGCCATCAGCGAAAACTTTAGTATTGAATTTTGTTTGCATACTCTTTTGCCGTTCGTTAAAAGTCATTTAATTAAAATTATATTATCCACTCTATAGCACCATGATTTATGAAAAAGCCTTAAGAAAAGAACTCACCTACACTACGGGCGGAGTCTTTTTGGTTTTAATCACCATCATGATGACTACCTTAGTGATTCGAATCTTGGGTTTTGCCGCAACCGGCTCTGTCAGCCCTAAAGATGTCATCATACTCATTATGTTAGCAATGATTGGTTATATTGCTGTAATTTTGTCAGTTTCTATTTTTATTGCAATTATTTTTGTCTTGATTCGTTGGCATAAAGACTCTGAAATGGTCGTTTGGTACGCCAGTGGCTTAAGTCTCAAAATGCTCTATTACCCAGTATTGCGCTTTGCCTTCCCTTGGTTAGTTGTTATTTCAGCTATGTCAATTTTCATTTGGCCTTGGTCCAATGCAAAAACCACTGAAATTACACAAAAATTTAAAGGCCGAGATGAGGCCTCTATGATTGTTCCTGGGCAGTTTTTTGAATCAGCCAACTCAGGGCGGGTTTTTTTTGTGGAAAAGATTAATAGTATTTCGAATGAAATTCAAAATGTCTTTGTTACTGACTTTCGTAACCAACGATTGACTGTTGCCATGTCTGAGTCAGGTTATATTGAAAACTTACCAGATGGCACTAAAGTAGTAAAAATTTTTAATGGTCGCCGTTACGAAGGCAAGCCCACTGAGGGTGACTTTAAGATATTAGAATTTAAACAATACACCGTTGATATTGAAAAAAAAGCCCAATCACCAATTAATTTAAGTTCCAAAGAAACACCAACTGTAGAACTACTTGAAACGCCTTCCCCAATAGCAAAGGGGGAGTTATTGTGGCGTATCGGCCTGCCTTTAATGGCTTTAGGACTGATTTTAATTGCCGTGCCCTTAGCCTATGTAAATCCAAGAAGGGGTAACTACATAGCACTCCTTTACGCTGTTTTGATTTACCTTATTTATAGTAATTTGCTAAACATTTCTCAAACTTTGGTTTCTGACTCTAAAGAAAGCTTTACGAACGCAGTGTGGCCACTGCATGTATTGGCTTTCATTACGGCCATTCTATTAGTTAATCACCGATTAAATCCTTCAATTGTTTGGTGGAAAAGACAAATTCCAGGTGGGACAAAAATATAATGCTCTCACTACTGTTTCCTAAAATTTACGAGCAATATTTAGCTAGGCAAATTTATCTGATTTTTGCATTCATTCTCTTTGCCCTTATTACTCTTTTTATCTTCTTTGATTACCTCAATGAAATTAATTCGTTAATGGGGAACTACAATAATTATTTAGCGTTTATTCACATCCTGCTCAAGGCGCCAGGAAGGTTGGTTGAAATTATCCCGATCGCTGGATTAATTGGTTCGATTTATGTTTTTGCTCAGATGGCAAGTCAATCAGAATTTACCATCTTAAGAATGGCCGGTTTAAATATTCCAAAAGGACTTTGGACGCTGTTTAAAATTGGCATCCCAATTGTTCTTTTTACCTTGATGTTAAGTGAGTTTATCGGTCCTTATTGCGATACAAAAGCCGAAGAAATTCGGTCAAACGCAGTGGGCTCAGCAACTGGACTGAGTTTCAAATCCGGTACTTGGGTAAAAGATAAGTTACAAGATCCAGATGGGCCCGGTCCTATCCTGCCAGGTGTACGATTTGTGAATGTCAACACAATTAAAAATCGTGCAGAAATTATAGGAATTAGGATGTACGAGTTTGACGAGAACCGTTATTTGATTGTGATCCGAGAGGCTGCTTCTGGAAGTTACGATGAAAGAGGTTTTTGGAATTTAGTGGATGTGACAGAAACAAGAGTAAAAGAACAAGTTGGTGCTACTGATCTTGATACAAGTTATAAAGCAAGTTCAATTAAGTTGCCGACTCAACGACTAAAGTCTGAAGTAACCCCTGAAATTCTCTCGGTCTTATCAATTAGCCCTGAAAGAATGTCGATAGGCAGCTTAATTAAATTTACAAATCACCTACAAGAAAACTTACAAGATAGTAAGAATTACAGCATTGCTCTTTGGAAGAAAATTATCTATCCGTTTACTATTTTAGTCATGCTCAGTCTCGCCTTACCTTTTGGCTATCTCCATGCAAGGTCAGGAGGAATTAGTATCAAAGTATTCGGCGGGATCATGCTCGGGATGAGTTTTCAATTATTCAATACTTTATTTTCACACTTAGGCTTACTGGCAGACTGGACAGCTCCGGTCACAGCCATTATTCCTCCTGCAATTTACTTACTTTTAGGAATCGGCGGTTTATTATGGGTATCACGACGCTAACAGGAATAATTTATTTTGGACATGGCGCCAGAGATATTCGTTGGCGCGAGCCGTTTGATCGTTTAAAAGAACTGTGGCAATCCGATCATCCCAACATTCCATGTGAACTGGCTTTTTTAGAAATGATGAATCCAAGCTTGGAGGAGGCAATTCAAAATCTAGTCAATCAAAATATCCAAGGTATCAAAATCATTCCTGTATTTTTTGGTCAGGGTGGACATTTACGCAAAGATTTTCCAGTGTTACTAGAGGATGCGAAATTAAAATTCCCTAATATCGATTTAAGCGCTTCGTGCGCTGTCGGTGAAAGTGATCTGATTTTGCAAGCCATCTTGGGTTTCACTTTCGAGCAAGTCGATTGAGTTGGTGCGAAGCGCCTCACCAATCACCAAAATAGCCGGTGCGTTTTCACTCAACCATGGCAGAGCTGCACCATTAGCGAGTTCTGACAGCTTAGTTCTAAAGATTCGCTCAGCAGGCGTACTAATCGACTCTACAATCACCGCCGGCGTATCAGCTGCTTTCCCAGCACTCATTAACCCAAGAGCAATGGTGGAGGTATCTTTTTTACCCATATAGTAGACCATCGTATCTGCTAAGTTTGATAGGGTAGGATGATTTGCCGTTGAATCGTCTTCTTCTTTTGCTTTAGCCAAGGTTACAAACGCAACACTGCGCGATACGCCTCTCAGGGTAAGAGACTGTTCAATACTAGCCGCTGCAGCTAAGGCAGAGGTAATACCTGGAACTATTTCAAAAGGGACGCCATATTTTCTAAGAGTTGTTATTTCTTCATCAGCACGACCAAAGATCATCGGATCTCCACCTTTGAGTCGAACCACTAAACTAAACTGTTCACTCGCATCGACTAATCTTTTAGAAATAAAAGTTTGCGCAGTAGATAATTTACCGCAACGTTTACCAACTAGTACCATCTTTGCTTGGGGGCAAAGTTCCAACATACTCGGATCGACCAAGGCGTCATAAAAAACAATGTCAGCCTTTGCTAAAAGTTTTGCTCCACGAACAGTGATTAAATCTGCCGCACCCGGTCCAGCCCCGATTAAGTAAACTTTCCCAACTGATCTTGCTTGAAGATTAGTCATCTGTTGTAAAGAAGAATCGGAGGGAGAATTCAAACTAAAATCTCTCGAATCATTCCTGCGGCAACCGTATGATTAGTACTTTCGTCAATCAACACAAAGGAGCCTGTTAATGGATTTTGATTAAACGTGTCCGTCACAATCGGTTTTTGCAAAGTGAGTTGTACTTTACCAATATCATTCATTTTCATTTGATTTGTTTGCGATCCATTGGACAGGGTTTTCACATCTAGAACCGTTTCAATAGACTTAATTTTTGTAAATACCTGATTAGTAGTATGACGCAGGATATATTTACGAGCAAGAGATAAAGCATCTTGATCCAACCAACAAATATCAGCAATAATATTTTTTGCTAAATGGGGCTGAGAAACTTCAACTGAACCAGAGTTTGCCTTTGCAACAATCATATCTCCTCGCGAAACATCTACATCACGGTCTAAACAAATCGTAACTACCTGCCCAGCAACCGCTTGCTCAGAGCCATTTTCTGAAATATTGTTGGCATGATCATTGCCAACATGGATTTCGATTACTTTAGCCTCATGCCCACTTGGTAAAACTTGAATAGTTTGGCCTTTTTGTATTTTTCCGGATTCTATTCGACCAAGATAGCCTCTAAAATCTTCATTGGCACTACCGTCCTGCCTCGCAACATATTGCACTGGTAAACGTAAACCAGTAAGGTAGGCATCTTGATAAATATCTAAGTTTTCTAAATACTCAATGAAAGTGGGGCCTGAGTACCAAGGCATTTGATCACTTCCACGGACGACGTTATCACCCAACAAGGCCGACATCGGAATTAATTGTGTTTCACCGAGTGATAAGGTCTCTTTAAGATCCAGAATAGCTGTTTCTATTTGTCGAAAAACGACTTCATCAAAGCCTATTAAATCCATTTTATTGATTGCAAAGATCAGATGTCGAATACCTAACAGCTTAACTATTGCGCTATGTCTTTTTGTCTGATCTAACAATGTTGGGGGACTAGTTGTAAGATCTACGCGAGTGGCATCAATCAAAATCACAGCAACATCAGATTGAGAGGCACCCGTTACTAAATTTCTCGTGTATTGCTCATGACCAGGGGCATCAGCAACAATAAATTTTCTTTTGGCAGTCGCAAAATAACGATATGCGACATCAATCGTAATACCCTGTTCACGCTCAGCCTCTAGGCCATCGGTTAAAAGAGCTAAGTCAATGGCTGCGTCACTTGAGGTGACACGAGCGTATTTAGTTTTAGAGACTGCTAATAATTGGTCCGCTAAGACTGCTTTAGAGTCAAATAACATACGGCCAATAAGAGTACTTTTACCGTCATCAACACTGCCTGCAGTAATAAAGCGGATTAAACCTTGACTCATCAGAAATACCCTTCTTTTTTACGTCGTTCCATCGATGCTTCACTGGTTTGATCATCGGTCCGTGTTGCGCCCCGCTCGGTGATTTCGGACAATGCCGTTTCGGCAATAATATCTAAAGGATTATCTGCAATGCTGAGCACCGGACAGGTACAACTAATATCACCGACCGTCCTAAAACGAACAGATAAAATTTCACTTTGATCATCATTCGTTTTTGGTGTTAATGGAGTGACTGGAAATAATAAGTCTCCGCGTCGAACCACTTCACGTTGATGCGTAAAGTAAATGGTCGGTAATTCTAAATTTTCACGGGCGATGTATTGCCACACATCCAACTCGGTCCAATTAGAAATAGGGAAAACACGCATATTTTCACCCTTGTGAATGCGGGCATTATAGAGGTTCCATAATTCTGGACGTTGTGCTTTAGGATCCCATTGACCAAACTCATCGCGGAATGAAAAAATACGTTCCTTCGCACGAGCTTTTTCTTCATCTCTTCTAGCACCACCCATCAAGGCATCAAAACCATACTCCTCAATCGCTTCGAGTAAGGTTGTTGCTTGTGCAGCATTACGAGAGTCCGTTTCTTTACGAAGTTTAACGGTACCCCTCTTAATGGAATCTTCGACATGTGCAACGATTAACTTGGCATTTGTCTTTGCGACGATTTCATCTCTAAATTGGATCACTTCAGGATAGTTATGCCCAGTATCAACGTGCAATAAAGGAAAAGGGATTTGTATCGGGCGCGAACCAAACTGAAAAGCTTTACGCGCAAGGTGATACATCACGATCGAATCCTTACCACCCGAAAAGAGTAATGCCGGATTAGCGCATTGTGCAGCCACTTCACGAATGATGTAAATTGACTCAGCTTCAAGCCAATCTAAATGTTCATTTTGTAATTGTTGATTCGTCATTATTTTCTATTTCAATTGTTTCTTCTTGAACGTGCAAGCCACATTCTTTACTATCGCCTTGCAACCACCACCAACGCCCAGCCCTAATATCTTCACCCTCTTTCACAGGACGGGTACAAGGTTCACAACCAATACTGGGATAACCTTCAAAATGTAAGGGATGAATTGGTACATTTCGATGGGTTAAGTAAGCCCAGACATCCTCTTCTGAAAAATCAAATAAAGGATTAAATTTCATCATGCTGCGGTCTGTATCTTCCTCTTGAAAATCAAGTTCTGACCGAGTTACCGCTTGCCCTCTTCTTTGTCCAGACAACCAAGCATCGGCTCCAAATAGAGCTTGATTTAAAGGAATCACCTTACGTGCTCCACAACAGGCCTTTTTCGCGACTTCTGAATCGTAAAAGCCGTTTAGACCGTATTGTGCTAAAAAGTTACTAACATCCGCTTCATTTGGAATTACAGACTCAATTTGAATCCCATAGTGAGTTTGGACTTGCTCAACCATTTGCACTGTCACAGCATGGAGTCTACCGGTATTCAAGGTAAATAATTGAATCGGTAGCGACAATGAAGCAATGGCGTCAGTTAAGACCATATCTTCAGCGGCTAAGCTTGTTGCAAACTTAACCTGCTGATACTCTTTTGTAATCAACTGCAACCGCTTCGCCAACTTATCAAATAATTCTTGAATATAAGTTGTGGATTTTTGAGTAGCTGGGATCTTCCAAAAAACAGGTTTCATGAAACCACAGTCTTTAGTTGTGAACGAGCACTGCGCCAATCATTTTGCAAACTTACGTGATAAATAGAAAACTGTGCCAAGCCAACCTCAATGGATTGATCAGCGCGCAAATCGAAACTATCAAAACCAACTCTAGCCATTTGGATTAATTGATCTACTAGGACATCGCCGATTGCACGAATTTCTTTATCTGAAGTAAAGCGCTTTCGTAATATTGCTGCTGTACTAAATCCTCGACCATCCCTATAAATCGGAAAATCAATCGCTATCAGAGGCCAGTCACCTATTGATTGCTGAATTACTTCCGCTTGTAATTGGACATCATCCTCAACTCCAAACCAAACAGCAATATCACCAGCTTTGATGCGTTGATTCCACTGCGGATTTTCCTGTTCTGAGAGCCACATAGAAAATGGCACAATCAGCTTTCCATCCGGTAGGACCGCAGAAAAGTGCTCTTTATCAAAGCGCATGACTTGCCAAACATCGTCCTTAATAGAAGGTGTTTCCTGCTTTTTATAAGAAATAATTTTATGCATGAGTTGGTTCCTCATCCACAACGTTTTTAACTGGATAAACGCGTTCTTTAAATGGTGTAATTCCAATTCGACTTACCGTACTAGCAAAAGTTTCGGAGGGTTCACGGTTTTCGACGTAGACGTTAATCACGTCAGAAATTACATCTGGCATTTGTTCTGCGCCAAATGACGGGCCGATTACCTTACCAATACTCGTTTGGTTTCCTTGAGCACCACCTAAGGTCACTTGATACCATTCCGAACCATCTTTATCAACGCCCAAAATACCAATATTACCAATGTGATGATGACCACAAGAGTTGATACATCCGGAGATGTTCAGAGAGATTTCCCCTAAGTCAAACAAATAATCTAAGTCATCAAAGCGCTCTTGGATGGCACTAGCGATTGGAAGCGACTTCGCATTTGCCAAAGAACAAAAATCGCCGCCTGGACAAACAATCATATCTGTCAATAAGCCAATATTCGGAATTACCAAATTCGCTTCAGAAGCCTTTTGATACAACTCAAATAGTCTAGATTGTTCAACGTCTGCTAGAACTAAATTTTGTTCATGAGTTACTCTCAACTCACCAAAACTATATTCATCCGCCAAATCGGCAACTTGACGCATTTGCAAACTTGTAGCGTCCCCAGCTGCTGCCGTTCCATGAGGTTTTAACGACAAGGTCACACTCGCATAACCAGACTGCTGGTGATGCTTAACGTTTCTTGTCAACCAACGCCCAAAAGATTTTTTTTCTTTTTCGGGGGCTAGCGCAATGAGTGAGGATGAAGTGATTTCGGTAAGCTTTAAATAATTTGGTGCAGAAAAATATTTTGCGACGCGGTCCCACTCAGTTGGTAAAAAGTCTTCCGTCGTATCCTGCCAATCTTGCCATTGTGCTTCAACTTGACGAGTAAACTCTTCAGGCCCAAGTGCTTTTACTAAGATTTTAATGCGTGCCTTATAAATATTATCTCTGCGGCCAAAACGGTTGTAAACGCGTAAGATGGCTGATAAATAACTCGGTAATTTCGCCCATGGCAAATCAGTTTTGATCAAAGATCCTAAAATAGGCGTTCTACCCAGACCGCCTCCAACATAAACATCAACAACGATTTCGCCGTTAGTGTCTTTCTTGAGTTGTAAGCCAACATCATGCGCCAAAATCACTGCACGATCATTGTCTGCACCATTTATCGCAATTTTAAATTTTCTTGGTAAAAAGGCATATTCAGGATGTAAGGTTGACCACTGTCTTAATAATTCACAAATCGGTCGCGGATCGATTTTTTCATCTTGTGCAACTCCCGCAAAAGGATCACTGGTAATGTTACGTACTACGTTTCCTGAGGTTTGAATTGCGTGCATTTCTACACTAGCTAATTCTGCCAAAATGGCAGGTGCCTCTTCAAGATTGATCCAATTGAACTGAATATTTTGGCGGGTTGTGAAGTGACCATAACCACGATCATAACGGTCACTAATGTCAGCTAATTTCCTTAGCTGATTACTACTCAACATACCGTAAGGAATCGCCACTCTGAGCATGTAGGCATGACGTTGCATGTACAAGCCATTTTGTAATCGCAAAGGTTTAAAGTCATCTTCAGCGATTTCGTCTCTTATTCTTCTTTGCACCTGATCTTTAAATTGGTTAACTCGTTCGTTCACCAATTGTTGATCAATCGCGTCATATTGATACATAAATTTAAAATCCTAAATTCTATTAAATAACTAATTTAAAACCAACCAAAGTCAACACCACAGCTAAAGCCGTTCGAGTAAATCTCTCAGGCAATTGTTTTGATAACCTTGCTCCCAACCAAATTGCGGGTATCGAACCAATGAGTAGGCCTCCAAGAAGCATAAAGTTTACGTTCCCTAGCCACCAGTGTCCTAAACCTGCTAAAGCTGTTAAGGGAACAGCATAAGCAATATCAGTGCCAGCTACATCAGCAGGCCTTAGCTTTGGATACAACAGCAAAATACCCGTTGCACCAATTGCTCCTGCACCGATAGATGAAATTGTAACTAAAACTCCAATCACAGCACCCAAGATAACTGTAGCAATCTTTAAAGAATGCCCCTCAAGCTGACATTTGGGGTGGCGATCTAACCAAATTAGCATTTTTTTTCTAAACACGATGGATATCGCTGTCAAAATTACTGAAATCCCAATCGATGCTTTAATAAAAGATTGCCATTCTTCATTCAAATTACCGACTTGCTTTAAAACCAATAAAGTTATCAATGCAGTTGTTAAACTGCCAAGGCACAATAACTTGACGATATTCCAACGAATGTGTCCGTGCATGCGATGGGCAATGGTGCCAACCCCTTTAGTAATGGCAGCAAACGCCAAATCAGTGCCGACCGCCACAGAGGGTGAAATACCAAAAATCAATGTTAATAAAGGCGTCATTAAAGACCCGCCACCTACCCCGGTGATCCCAACTAAAAGACCGACAAGTCCTCCAGAAAGGACATAGGGAATTGTTTGAATGAGTGTATTTTCCATAGACGTCATTCTGCCGATGTTTACTTAGATTTACAAATAATATAAAATCGTTTTAATATATCCAAATCAATATAAAGAAAAGGTAACTCTAATGAATCTTCATCAATTTCGGTTTGTCAGAGAAGCAGTTCGTCAAAACTTCAACTTAACAGATGCTGCTAAAGCACTTTTTACATCGCAACCGGGTGTTTCTAAGGCGATTTTGGAGCTAGAGGATGAGCTTGGAGTAGAGATTTTTCGCCGCCACGGTAAAAGAATCAGAAACTTAACTGAACCTGGTCAGAAAATTTTGGCAGCAATTGAACGTATTTTGGGAGATGTTGAAAACTTAAAGAAAATTGGTACCGAGTATGCTTCTTCCGATCAAGGAAATTTTGTGATTGCAACCACTCATACCCAAGCCCGTTATGCCTTACCGAAGGTCATCTCTGAATTCACTAAAAAGTTTCCTAAAGTAAGGGTAAGCATTCAACAAGGCAGCCCCGAACATCTTGCTGACTTACTCTTACATGATCAAGCGGATATTGCGATTGCTACGGAGGGCTTGAGTAAAGTACCCGGAATTATTGCTCTTCCTGCCTACCAGTGGCAACATATTGTCGTGGTCCCTCATGGGCACCCCTTATTGCAAAAAAAGCCTCTAGCACTCGAAGACTTGGTGCAATATCCGATTATTACTTATAACCTTGCTTTTGCTGGTAGACAAAAAATTAATGAGGCTTTTGCAAGAAAGGGCTTAAGCCCTAATGTTGTTCTTGAAGCGATTGATGCAGATGTCATCAAAACTTATGTAGAAACGGGTTTAGGGGTTGGTATTGTTGCTGGAGCCGCCTATGACGTTAGCCGTGATAAAGATTTAGAGATGCTACCCGCCGGCCACCTATTTGGTACGAATACGACTAAATTAGGGATTAAAAAAGATGCTTACCTTAGAGCCTATACCTACTTTTTCATTGAACAATTCTCACCAACTCTGAATAAAAAATTAGTAGATCAAGCACTCGCATCTCCTCTGACCATTGAACAAGAGCCCAAGGAATATAGTATTTGAAATACAATATTCTCAGACTAAAACTTTTTGTTTAAATACTCATAAAAAGGCACTACCGTGAACTCAAAAAAAATCTTGTTGGCAGTATGGATTTATTTAGCAATGAGCGCAAGTTCGATTGCTCAGAACTACCCGAGTAAACCAATTACTTTTATAGTCCCAAATCCACCAGGTGGGCTGGTTGATACCTCTGGCAGAATTATTGGAGATGCCTTAACCAGCATTCTGCCTCAACCCAGCATTATTGAAAACAAACCCGGAGGAAGTGGCAATATTGCCTATCAAACCGTTGCCAGAAGTAATAAAGACGGCTACACCGTATTAGTTTCTTACTCTGGCTACCATGTTTCCAATCCAATTTTGATGGATAAATTACCATGGGATCTACAGTCTTTGACCCCAATTGGTTTAATTACTACTTCCACCAACGTGATTGCAATCCACCCCTCTATCCCTGTTAATAATTTAAAAGAATTTATTGCTTATGCCAAAGCAAATCCCTCAAAACTGAACTATGCTTCGCAAGGTAATGGATCAGTCTCGCATATTGGTACTGAAATTCTGAAGCAAAAGTTAGGGATTGAAATGGTCCATGTACCTTATAAAGGATCAGGAGCTGCGATGGCAGATGTTTTAGCTGGTCAAGTACAAGTCTTTATGTCTACACCTCCTTCCGTGATGGGCGCAGTGCAAACTGGCAAACTCAAGGCCTTAGCAGTAACGAGTAAAACAAGACACCCAATGTTACCGAATGTCCCAACCATGGCTGAAGCAGGCGGTGGAAATTTCGAACTAGAGTCTTGGGTTGCACTATATGTAGCTGCAGGCACGCCACCTAATGTAATTCAATCATTGTCTAGTAGCGTAGAAAAGGCCTTAGCTTTGCCTGAAACCAAGAAACGTGCTGAGCTAGCTGGTATTGAACTGCGTTATTTACTACCAGCAAAGATGACAGAAATGCTCAATAAAGAGATTATTGAAACAAAAGCTGCGATTAAGGCTGCAAACATTACACTTGATTAAGTCCCTATTTTAAGTCCCTATTCGCCGAGTAAAAATTACTTTTGCTCAGCGAATAATAAAAAAAGTTCACTGTTGAATTTTAAATTCCGTAATTTACTAGTCTTAATTCCGTAAATTACGAGAATTGATTCCGTAATTTATTGACATTGATTCCGTAATTCACGGTAGAATATGCAGATGAATTCACAACATTTTTTCGCTCGAGCTATTGAATCTAAGCTTTTAGAAGCCCTTCAAGATACGCCTGTCGTACTTCTTGCGGGACCGAGGCAAGCTGGGAAAACAACCTTAGTAAAGCAAGTTACACGAGAAAAAAAATTACGCTTTCTGACCCTGGATGATGAATTAACCCGGTTGTCTGCAAAAGAAGATCCAGAAGGTCTTATCCGCAGTTTAGATTATGTGGTTATTGATGAAATTCAACGTGCTCCAGAACTACTATTAGCCATTAAAAAATCAGTTGATGAAGATCGCAGACCAGGTAGATTTTTATTAACTGGCTCTGCAAATATCATGACACTTCCTACCGTAGCTGACTCATTAGCTGGACGAATGGAAACACTTTCATTGTTACCTCTCTCTCAAAGTGAATTAGAGGGGCAGAAGGAAAATTGGGTTGATCACCTATTTCTTCAGCAAATTCTTAAAGTTAGTAATCTTGCTATTGGCGAGAGTCTTATAGATCGTGTTTTACATGGTGGATTTCCAGAAGCCGTCTCAAGATCACAAGACCATCGCAGATTGGCCTGGTTTAAGCAATACCTTGATTCAATTATTCAACGCGATGTACTTGATATCGCAGAAATTGAAAAATTAGATCAATTACCGAGATTTTTAAGGGGGTTAGCGCAAACTGCAGGACAAATTTGTAACTACAGTCAATTAGGCGGTCAGGTTGGATTAGATAGTAAAACTGTTGCGAAATACATAGGTGTCTTTGAGAAGATGTACCTTTTGCGCAGAGTTGAGGTTTTTTCAAATAATCAACTTAGCAGAGTTACGAAAACCCCCAAACTACAGTTTATTGACTCGGGTCTTTTAAGCACCTTAATAGGTCTAAATAAACAAGAAATTCTCATCGATCGAAGCCGCTTTGGTAATGTGCTTGAAAGTTTTGTTCATAGCGAAATTCTAAAACACATTACTACTTCAAACGAAGATTATCAAGTAATGTTCTACAGAGATGTAGAAAAAGTAGAAGTCGACTTCGTTCTTGAAAATGCACGTAGTCAAGTGGTTGGAATTGAAGTGAAAGCAACAGCAACAGTCAAAGATACGCATCTTAAGGGATTAAAAAAGCTTGCCACAATTTGTGGTGCGAACTTTCAAATGGGGGTTTTACTGTATGACGGATCAGAAACTCTGCCAATTGGAGATCGGATTTGGGCTGTGCCCATATCTAGTCTTTGGGGAGAAAATTAATCTAGATTAATACTGAAACTATATCAATCTCAAAAAACACTAACTACAACGTTTAAAGTTATAGCTAGAAGGCTTGATTACTTCGCTAAAATCTTTTCAAGAGCAACATATACAGCTTGACGCTCATTAGTTCCTGCATCCTTTTTAGCTTGTTTCACCTGGTCAATCGTGCAACTATACTTCGTCGCCACATACTGTAACTCATGGTGCTCATCACTGATTGTTTTTGCGTCTTGTGCGTGTGACATGGTGTTCCCTTTCTTGTTAAAGAATAGATAATTTATTATTTATAGACTAAATTGATGAAAGATTTATTTCAAAATTGTCATTTTTAGGGTTTTTCCTAATAAAAAAACCGCCAAATAAAAATGGCGGTTTCTCTTTTAAGTGAAACTAATCAAAAAATTTGGCTAAATAGAAAGAAGAGCATCGCAGACAAGCACATTGCTACAGGTAAAGTTAAGAGCCATGCAAGAGCTAAACTACGAATCGTACTTGCTTGCATACCTGACCCATTAGCAACCATCGTACCAGCCACACCAGAAGATAAAACTTGGGTAGTTGAAACTGGTAGACCGTAGTGGTCAGCAGCAAAAATCGTACACATCGCGACTAACTCAGCAGAAGCACCTTGACCGTATGTTAAATGCGTCTTACCAATCTTTTCACCAACTGTAATAACGATACGCTTCCAACCTACCATCGTACCGAGTCCAAGCGCAATCGCTACAGCAACCTTCACCCAGGTTGGAATGAATTTTGTTGCTGTATCAGTCTGTGATTTGAATGCTTTTAAATCGCCGACAAATTCTTTATCGAGCTTGTCTAATTCTTTTTTCTTTTCCAAAATCTTGATAGACTCAGATGCTAAGTACATATCATTTCTGACATTAGAAACAGCGTCCGTTGGCAAACCAGCGATCGAACCGCTTTCTTTTACTTGCTGACCAATTGAACCGGCAATTGCACCAAGAGCTGGAACAACATTTGGATTCATTTCTTTAGTACGAACATAGTCAGAAAGTACTTCACGACTGTCCATCTTTGCAGAAGGTGCAACTGGTGGAGCAATACTTGTTAATTGTGCAGATGTTTTCTCAGACAAAGCTACGAAAGCTGCCGATTGATCTTGTGTCATCGCTGAATTTAAAGCATAAGCAGTTGGCACACAACCAATTAGGATCAACATAATTAAACCCATTCCTTTTTGACCATCATTTGAGCCATGAGCAAATGAAACGCCAGTACAAGTCAAAATCAACAAGCCACGAATCCAAGCAGGAGGCGCCTTACCTTTTTTAGGTTCTGAAAATAAATCCTTATTCTTAACTACAACTTTCATTGCGTATAACAAAAGTGCTGCAGCACAAAAACCGATGAGTGGGGATAACAAAAGAGAGTATCCAACTTTAGAAGCTTGACTCCAATCTACACCGCTCGTTGCATCACGACCGTGCATCAGCGCATTCGCAACACCAACACCAATAATCGAACCAATAAGCGTGTGCGAAGAAGATGCCGGCAAACCCAACCACCAAGTGCCGAGGTTCCAAATAATTGCAGCAATTAAAAGGGCAAAAACCATTGCAAAACCTGAAGAAGAACCAACTTGGAGAATCAACTCAACAGGTAACAAAGAAATAATACCGAAAGCAACTGCACCACTTGAAAAAAGAACTCCTAAGAAATTAAAGAAGCCTGACCAAATGACCGCAAAATTAGCAGGTAAAGCATTGGTATAAATCACTGTTGCCACAGCATTAGCTGTGTCATGAAAGCCGTTGACAAATTCAAACGCTAGGGCAATTAAAAGTGCTACGCCTAACAGAATAAATGGAACCCAGTTTGTTACAGGTACTCCATGATTGGTTGCAGTGACGTCATCAGAAATACTAAAAGCAGAGTACAACAAACCTGCTACTAATAAACCAATGAAAAGGATAATGGTAAGAATGTTAGGCTTAGCGTTTAAATTAGGACGCGCATAGTCACTATGGTGTTTACCATCAACTGAGGCTGTAGTCATGTAAATCTCCTTTAATTGTACTTTTATAATATAGTTGTTTTAAATTACATAAATGTTACAAAAATACCATATACAAATTTAGTATTTTTAAAAAAAAAGGAATTGGTCATTAGTAATTTTTGTAGAAAAAATCTTGACATAAAACGATGTGTTTTTGTCAAAAATTGTTGAAATGAATTCTTTTAGAACCAACAATTTTTTCTAACTTTCCAACAACCTAAACCTATTTCTTCGCATTTAAATAGTAAGTTTGAATTTCTCCAAGCCCTTTACATTCGATTAAGCCACGTAGTTCCGTATGAAAGTTTGTCTCCAGAAAAACGTGAGCCATAGCACTGACCTGAATTCGACCATTTTCAGCCGTCGACTCCATCCGACTAGCAGTATTCACAGTATTACCCCATAAGTCGTAGGAGAATTTTGTAAAACCAATCACACCAGCAACCACTGGGCCAGAGTTAATGCCAATTCGCATATTCACTTCAAGTTGATTACTGGCGTTAAAGTCTTTTAAATCATCAAACATCCCTAAAGCCATTTGGGCAACAATATCTGCATGATCTGACCTTGGAATAGGTAGACCACCAACTGCCATATAAGCATCACCAATGGTCTTAATTTTTTCAATCCCCAAGTCTTCCGCGCGCTTATCAAACCTTGTAAATAAATCGTTCAATAACTTCACTAGTTCTGACGCGGTTTTACCAGCAGACATTTTCGTAAAACCTACCAAATCACTAAATAAAATAGTTGCCTCAGGATATGAACCAGCTATATTTGACTCCCCTTTTTTTAAACGTTCCGCAATGGGTCTCGGCAAAATATTTAACATCAGCTTTTCAGTTTTCATCTGCTCAATGTTCAATAACTCTTTTTCATGTTGCAGTTGAAGAATGCGATCACGATCAACATCTCGCAGACGTTTCTTTTCTAATGAAGAAAAGACACGGGCTCTTAATAAAACAGGATTAAATGGTTTAGGTAAATAATCTTCTGCACCAATCTGAATACATTCAACTGTCTTTTCAAATTGTTCTGCCGCAGAAACAATAATCACTGGCAGATATTTAAGTTCCGGTGTGGATTTAATGACTCTCAGAGCACCCAAACCATCTAATTCAGGCATCTCCATATCGAGTAACATCAAATCGAAAGCCTCCCCTTTTACTTTCTCAACAGCTTCAAGACCATCAGCCGCTTCTAAGATATTCGTAATACCTATTTGATTGAGTTCTCTCATTAAAAGTCGACGCAGCGTACGACTGTCGTCAACTACTAAAACTTTCATTGTTTTAGCTAACTCAAGCATTTCCGCTGAAATGGTACTTAATTGAAAATTTGATGAAGATTCATTCTCAGTCATGGTGGAAGAGCTTTCTTTATTTTTTTAAATAATAGGAGACACGATCTAATTGCACAACTTGAAAAGTCTCTTCGTACAAAATAGACTCTGATGAACCCAGCATCAATACAGAACCTTTTCCTGAGAGTTGATGATGCATTTTTTTTAAAATATTCAGCTTCGTGTTCTGATTAAAGTAAATCATGACATTACGTAAAAGAATCAAATCGAATTTTGGAAGAATAGGCCAATCATCTACTAAATTCATACAATCAAATTTCACATATTTTTTAATGTCATCCGTTAATTTAAAATGTCCATTGGGTAGTTTCATAAAATAACGGTTAATTTGAGATTCGGTTAAGCCGCGCTGAATTTCTGATTGGTTGTAAATTCCAGATCTACTTTTTTCGATTGCCGCTAATGATAAATCGGTTGCTTTAATATGAATATTCCAGTTATTTAACACTGGAAAGTTTTCTTTTAACATCATCACTAAACTATATGGCTCTTGGCCCGTCGATGAGGCGGCGCACCAAATGTAGATTTCTTTACTAATTTTATTTTGATCAATAATCCTGGGCAAAATACTAGTTTTAAGCGCTTCAAATGGATAACCATCTCTAAAGAACATCGTCTCATTAGTGGTCATTGCTTGAAAACATTCCTGATGAATCGAATTCAGCGGATTTAAAAACAAGTACTTTAATAATTCAACATAATTACTGTGGCCATACTTTTTTGCCAATGAAACAAGTCTAGAAGAAACTAGATATTCTTTACTCATATCTAAAGCAATACCCGTATTTTTCTCTAATAAACGGAAAAAATGCTCGAAATAAACGTCATCGGCGATTGGTGATGCAGGATTCATTTAAATTGCATCCGATACACAATCTCATCTGGTATTTGATCTAAAGGTAATACCTTTTCAGCTAAATCAGCCTCTGAAATAGCACCAGGCATTCCCCAAATAACACTCGTCTCCTTATCTTGCACAATAACAGTACCTTTTGAACTCACAATTTCCTGAGCCCCTTTTAATCCGTCAGAGCCCATTCCAGTTAGCACAACAGCTAACAAAGATTGACCGTAGACTTTGGCTGCAGAGCGAAATAAGACATCGACTGCAGGTCGACAAGAATTTTCTGGAGGATCCTCATTTAATGTCATGATGACTTTTACACCTTTTTGTTTAACACACATATGCCATCCTCCAGGTGCAATATATGCCCTGCCTGGCAAGGCTTCCTCGCCGTCATAAGGCTCTGCTACAGGTGTGGTACCAACCTCAGTTAACCTTGCCGCTAGCAGTTCTGTAAATTTGGGGGGCATGTGCTGAACGATAAAAATTGGCACTCTTAAGGGTGTTTTCAAAAGTTCAAAAAAACGCATTAACGCGGCAGGCCCACCTGTCGAAACACCAATCACCACCGCGTAAACTGCGGAATTCGTGTTATTGACGGGCCGTTTCACTATCGAGTTGGAATCCCTGGAAAAAGTGACCGATGCTGCTTTTTTAGGACTCTCCAAGGGTAAGCCTGACGACATAGCTTGTTGCTCACGTCTTGCTTTTCCACGATCTTGCAAAGAAGGCGCTCGATCCTTGTTCATGTTTTCTTTGGAGCATAAACTTCGAATCTTAGGTATTAAATCCTTTTCTAATACGGCATAGGCAGCCTCTAAATCTGTAACATTTGAGGGCTTGCCAACATAGTCACTAGCTCCGTTTGTCAGAGCCTCCATCGTGACCTTCGCACCCCGTTGAGTTTGGGTGCTAAACATGATAATTGGTAAAGCTGGTTTAAACTTCCGGATTTCTTTAAGCGCTGTAAGGCCGTCCATTTCAGGCATTTCAACGTCAAGAGTAATAATATCCGGATCAATTTTTTTTATTGCTTCAATCGCTAAAACACCGTTGGCAGCTGTCCCAACAACCTCTATGTCAGGATGACGCAATAAGGCATTCATGATCAAGCGACGCATGATTGCTGAATCCTCAACAATTAAGACACGTATTTTTTTTTCAAAAGCTAAGTTATTGCTCAAAGAAAATCCTTAATTAGTTTTGTAATTTACTAAATTCAAAATATATCAATATTAAGAAATTTGTAATTTTTGCTTATTATTCATACCAGAAAAATTGGCAATCCCTTTAGGATTAAGGATAATTATAAGACGCTCTTGTAATTTGTGAACACCTAAAACTAATTCTCGAGAGACTAATGAAAAATTACTTGGGGGTAATTCAAAACTGGATTCATCTAGGGAGATTATGGGTCCTACATCATCTACTAGTAAAGCAATTAAAAAGCCATCACATTGTAAAATAATACTAATTATTTCTTGCAAACTAGACTTTTTTGACAAGTTCAAGCGCTCGTACATATCAATTGCTGGGACCAATTGCCCACGTAAATTCATAATACCTCTAACGGTATTGGGACTTTTGGGAACTGGAGTTACCTCTAAATTATTATTCAGTTCTAAAACATCTGTAGCAGTGATGCCAAAGAACAAACCATCAACATAAAATGTAGCGTAATCGGTATTCATCATGAAATAGTACTCATCTCAATAACCCCAGGATATTGATTTTGCAGATCACCTAATTGATTCATCATCAAAACTTCATATATATCAATAATGTTAATAACATTATTTTTAAAAATCGCGCAACCTAATAAACCTTTTTGAGGTGGGCTAATATCATGTAACTTTTGGGGGACATGAATTATGTCATGCACTTGCTTAACGACTAGGCCAACGGGTAAATCCTTCGCGTAATGAACAATCACAGAAATAGGACTTTCTGCATCTTGGTCCATTGGCATAGCTCCAGCAACATACTCATCCAAATAAAGCAGTTGCATAATTTGATTTCCGTATTGGATAACATTTTTAACACCATTTTTTTGAACTTTAGAATGCATTACATTCTCAAGGCGCTCCACATATTCAAGGGGAATGGCTAATCGATCAAGTCCCTGTAACTCAAATAACAACATGGGGGTTTCTTCTTCGGTCTCTTGAATTGTCGGTACAAAGTCATTTAATGGTCTTGACTGAATTTTTGCCACCAGACCAGATTGCAAAGCAATGCCATCAATATCTAAAATAAGCGCCACTCGACCATCACCTAAGATAGTGGCACCACCAAAATCTGGCACCGCCTTCAATAATGGCCCCATCGGCTTGACTACGATTTCTTGCATATTTAATACTTCATCAACAACCAAACCAAATCGAACACCAGATGACTGGAGGATAGCAATATTCAACACATCATCTTTGTTAGGTAAATCATGATTAAATTGAAGTTGGTGATTAAGAAAAATTAAAGGCACCAATTGATCCCTAAGCCGAAATACAGGGGTTCCATAAAAATCTTCGATACCCTTTTTATCATTAGCTAAATCGATTCGAACCATCTCTAAAATACTACTCTGCGGTATTGCATATTTTTCAGCTTGGCAACGCACAAATAATGCTGGCATGATGGCTAAGGTAAGCGGTATTTTTAATCGAATCGTTGTACCTTTACCTCGGGGAGAGTCAATGTCAATGGATCCACCAATATTCGAAATATTGGTTTTTACAACGTCCATTCCTACACCACGACCTGATAAATTGGTTATTTTTTCTTTGGTAGAAAAACCCGGTAAAAAGATAAACTCTAGCAATTGCAAATCATTTAATTTTTCAGCTTGCTGGAGATTCACTAGATTTTTTTCAATAGCTTTTTTTCGAACTGAGTCAAAATCGACTCCCGCACCGTCATCAGAAATTTCAATAACTACCATCCCATTTTCATGCGTCGCTCTTAAAAGAACCTTTCCCGCTTCGGGCTTACCAGAGGCAATTCTGTTTTCAGGGGTTTCAATGCCATGATCAATACTATTGCGAATAATATGAACCAAAGGATCACGGATGGCATCCAATAGACTTCGGTCTAATTCTGTCTCAGCGCCTTCCTGAATCAAAATAATCTTTTTATGACACTCATTTGATACGTCTCTTATTAGACGGGGGAATTTTGTCCAAATCTGTGAGATAGGTTGCATGCGCGTTTTCATCATGCGCTCTTGTAATTCAAGGGTCAATAAATCGATAGTCCTCACAGTGTTTGAAAATCGATGATCTCCGAACTCCGTTGTAAATGGCAACAATCGATTACGAGCTAAAACCATTTCACTTACTAAATTCATCAGCTTATCTAATAAATCTAAACTTACCTTGACTGGAGCTGCAACTTCCAAAGATTTACCGGTTTCTGCAGCAAAAACATAATCTGTCGATTCCTCTATAGCTTGAACCATCAAGGCTGTTTCTTCAGTATCTGAGTCAAGTGAATCGGTCAATTCATCTATCGAATCGTTCGGTAAAGTGTCTTTGGCAGAGGCCGCTATAGAGTCTTGATGAATGAGCGGGGATTCCTCAGTCTGTGGGAGTGAACTCTTTTCTGATATCGGCTCGGAAGACTCGGGAGCTCCAGTAATCGTTTGACCAGATGCAAGGTCTAATAAATTCTTAATTAACTGGCCATCATCACCTTCTGGTTCTTGATGCGTTTTTTCGATAGACTCAATAATCAGTCTTAAAGTATCTAAAGTGGCAAGGAGTACAGTTGTTTTTTGTACATCTAAGACCAATAAGCCATCTCGAATCTTTCCAAGTAAGGTTTCTCCTGCATGTGAAACCTTTTCGAGACGCTTAAATGCAAAAAAACCACTACTACCTTTTAGTGTATGAATGGCCCTAAAAATATTACTGATCAACTTTTTATCATCTGGATTTTCTTCCAAATGAACAAAGTTAATATCTAATTGATCCAGTATCTCTCTGGCTTCAATGATGAACTCATCTAAGATATCGTCATCACTCATAAGCTCATCATTCCGCTAATAGCTAAATATTTAAACAGTAAATCTGGCGACTAAATTTTGCAGCTCGCTTGCAATCTTCGCTAACTCTGTAGCTGCTAGCTGAGTATTAGAGGCTCCCTCTGTCGTACTTTGTGCTGTCACTGAAACGCTACTTATATTAGATGCAATTTCTGAGCTATTGGAGGCGGCGTTTGCAACACTCCTTCCCATCTCACCTGTTGTGGCGGCTTGTTCCTCAACGGCACTCGCGATGAGGCTAGAAATATCATTAATCTTATTGATGATATTTGAAATCTCGCCAATAGAGTCCATGGCACCCTTTGTATCGGTTTGAATGGCCTTGATACTACCGCCAATTTCTTCTGTTGCTTTAGCAGTTTGACGGGCTAACTCTTTAACTTCATTCGCAACCACTGCAAAGCCTTTACCTAACTCACCGGCACGTGCAGCCTCAATCGTGGCATTTAAAGCCAACAAATTAGTTTGCTCGGCAATGCTTGAGATTACTCTCAAGACACTACCGATTTCAGTGCTAGATGCCCCAAGTTTGGCCATCGTTTCGTTCGTTTTGGAGGCAATACTCACAGCTTGATTAGCCACATTAGATGCTTCTACTGCATTGATCGAAATTTCACGGATACTTGCACTCATCTCTTCAACTCCAGCTGCAACTGCTTGCGTATTTGAACTGACCTGAACAGCTGAGTGTGAAACAACTTTCGCTTGTGCTGATGTCTCCTCTGCATTGGAAGTCATTTGCATACTAACAGCTGCTAATTCTTCTGAGGAACTAGCCAAAGCTGTTGCATTTTTTGCAATTGCTTGGAAAGACTTTCTTGCAGTTTCTATCAACTGATTCACTTGTAGTGTAATTTCTTTAAAGAAACCTTCTTTACCTTGTAGAGGGACTGCTACTGTGAAATCGCCTAAAGCTGCCAAAGAAATGATTTCTCCAATTTGTTTGGTTGTTTCCTCAGATTTGATACTATTTTCACGGTCGATAATGGCGCGTTGTTCAGCTTTCTTAGTGGAGGTAAAATCAGAAGCCACCTTCACAACCCCTACAATCTTCCCTTCAGAACCTGTAATAATTGGACTATAAGTAGCTTGCAACCAAATATCTCTGCCATCTTTGCCTTTTCGCACAAAAGTATCTGTGAAAGAGGTTCCTTTTCTTAAGGTTTCCCAGAAATTTCTATAAGCATCTGTCGATACAAAAGAAGGATCAACAAACAAAGAGTGATGTCGGCCAACCACCTCCTCAGAGCTATATCCCATTACTTTTAGAAATATAGAATTAGCCTCTAAAATACTTCCTTGTGGATCAAACTTAATGACTGCCTGAGATTGATCAACAGCCTTATTTAAAGCAATATCTCTTTGCAGTTTATCTTGCAATCTACCGACTGCTTTCGCAATCAGACCTAATTCATTATTAGAATCTTGATACGGGACATTTGTAAAGTATTTGCCATTTGCCAAATCTTCAAGAGCCCTTGTTACTCCATTGAGCGGCTCTTCAATCGATTTATTAATATACCAAACAATTAATGCGCTGAGCAGTAACAAACCCACCAAAATTGCTAGCAACTCAAAACGTAAATCATCAGTGTTTTTTAAGGCTAACTCCATGTTGGTATCAGCAAAGCTCGTTTTTTCATTAGCTAGAGATTTAAGAGACTCTGAAGCATCCTTGTTTGCCACTTGATATTCTTCTTGCATAACGAATTTATACGCTGTCAATGAAGGATCGTTTGGTTTCGCTAAAGAGATGGCCTTGTCAACTGCCTGATAATAACGAACAAGTTTAGGTTTTATCGAGTCAAGTTCAACCTTCATTGAAGGATTGTTCATAGTTTGATTAGCCTTCTCATAAAGTCCCATTTGAGACTTTTCAGTATTTTTTATTACCTCTAAATCAATTTTAGAACCAATATCGTCGCTAACTTGAACTGCTAAAATATAACGATTAAGTGCCCGTCCAATTGCCTCATTATCTCGGTTCATTTGTAGCAGATATGATGTTCCCAACAAATCTTTTTCATACATTCTCTTCTGATTATTACTCAATTCTTCAAAGCCTCTAAGACTGAAAGCTGTCAAAATAATAGTCAAAAATAGTACCAACATAAAACCGATAATAATTTTTGTTTTTAAATGAAGTTTGGAAAAAGTGTTCATGGAGTCAGGGTCTTTTTGTAAAAAGGATGTGGATTTGATTTTAAACAGAATTTTAAAAATAATCTATGTCTAAAAAAATGTCTATACTCCTTAGGGATTACCTCTCCCAAATTCATTCATCCAAATGACTCAATAATTAGTAACCAGACACCATAACTCATTTAATTCTAGGACGGCTGCGCCGTCCACGCTATCCTTCCCCGCCATGAACGGCAAGGTTTGTCGCGCTTTTGATCAACATTAAAACTAAATCTGCTCAAGTTTTAGCGTCTTAAAAAAGTACCATTCAAAAGGATTTGATTACCTTACAAATCGACCTCTTCTTTTGTATATTTGAAGTGTCGGCAGCATTCATTAATATAGTTTGGCGAATACTTTTGTAAAAAATCTTTGCGGCTAGAAAAAAGCCACTAAGTTAGTGTTAACTAAACTTAATGGCTTTGTATTTCGTGGTGCCGCGGGTCGGACTCGAACCGACACACTTATTAGGCGGGAGATTTTGAGTTCGCCGTGGTCAAAAAAATACTTTGTAAATAAAAGCTCTACAGTTGGGAAAAAGTCGTGCGCAACATTTTGTGCAACGAAAGGAATACAAACTGATTAATTATTTTTAAAAAATGAATACTTTTACTTTATAAAAAACTGACATTTACAGAAGTGCTTTTAGTTCAGTTTTTGTAAATGGATCAACAATTAGCAAAATATCTTGTTCGTTTAACAAAACTCCAACTACCAACTTCAATCCTTGCAGTTGAACTTTAAATAATTATTCGAATCAACACAACTTATTAGTAAAAATTGTTTCATCGAAACGATAACAATGCAAACTGTCGATTGCTAGCATTAAGTTAAGGTTTAGTTACACCCACAATCACTAGGCAAATTCATTCGCCAGCTTTTGGGGGTCAGTTCATCGTGCGGGTCATTTTCTTTTGGTCAGGTATATGAGATAGTAGCTTGACAAAGCGTACGCTTTTGCGTACAGTATTAAAAAGGAGTGAGATCATGACCACATTAACCGCAAGTGAAGCTCGAGCTAGTCTCTACCGTTTAATTGATCAAGCGGCAGAGTCACACAAGCCAGTAGTTATTTCTGGTAAGCGAGCAAATGCTGTTTTAGTTTCTGAAGAAGATTGGAGCGCTATTCAGGAAACGCTTTATCTATTGGCCACTCCAGGAATGCGTGAGTCAATAAAAGACGCTATGGCTGAGCCTATTACTAAAAGTAAAAGGGTATTGAAGTGGTGACTTGGAATTTAGTTTATTCCAAATATGCTCTCAAGGATGCTAAAAAACTATCTGCCGCAGGACTTAAAGATAAAGCCCAAGCTTTAATGAATATTTTAGAAGTAGATCCTCTCCAAAATCCGCCGCCTTATGAAAAGTTAGTTGGTGATCTAAAAGGGGCTTACTCACGCAGAATTAATATTCAACATCGCTTAGTTTATGAAATTTTGAACAAGGAGAAGATGGTTCGAATCTTAAGAATGTGGACTCACTACGAATAAATTAGGCATCCTATAGCCGTGGTCGACTCCGCCCCGGGCTACCAAGAAACACCAAAACCACCTTCGGGTGGTTTTTTATTGCCCGTTTAGTTCTAAGTGGTTGAAGGTGCGTCTTCCGTAAGGCGGCCTTACTTATCTGGGGTCAGAGTGGTATTCCCCCGATTTAGTAAACATGTAATATGGTTAACAGCTTGGCTAGGTTCTTTGGCATAAGTGTCTGTTTTTAAACAGTATTTAAAATATAACACTTTTTAGCGTACAGGCGTTAATGATTTTGTGCTACGACTGTGTAATAAGAAAAAAGCCACTAAGTTAGTGTTAACTAAACTTAATGGCTTTGTATTCAGTGGTGCCGCGGGTCGGACTCGAACCGACACACTTATTAGGCGGGAGATTTTGAGTCTCCTGTGTCTACCAATTTCACCACCGCGGCATGAAAGAATGAAATTATGCCACGAAAGTGAAATAATTTAAAGAACTTCCACTAGGTAATTAGAGATTTATCTCTCCAATTAGCTGTGTTTCCTTTAGCTAGCAAGACTTATGGTTTAGGGAACTAAAATAATTGATCCTGTAGTTTTACGGTCAGCCATATCCTTTTGTGCTTGGCCGGCTTTTTCAAGCGGATAACGATCAGTAATTTCAATTTTAATTTGACCGGAAATAACTCTTTGGAAAAGATCAGCAGCACCTGACTCTAATAATTGACGATTGAGAACATAGGTCGTCAAGGTCGGACGAGTCACTTTTAATGAGCCCTTACCAGCTAAGATACCAACGTCTAATGGCGGAACTGGGCCAGAGGCATTACCAAATGTCACCATTAAGCCCCTTGGTGATAAACAGTCTAGAGATTTCATAAAGGTATCTTTACCGATTGAGTCATACACCACCGGCACACCTTTACCACCTGTAATTTCTTTTACACGTGCAACAAAATCTTCTTCTCTGTACAAAATTGTATAGTCACAACCGTGCGCTTTTGCAATGGCTGCTTTTTCTGGACTACCTACAGTACCAATCACCGTGGCGCCAAGTGCTTTTAACCATTGGCAAGCGATCGTTCCAACACCACCAGCGATTGCATGAAAGAGAACCGTATCACCTTTTTGCACTTTATATGTGTCATTGAGCAGGTATTGAGCTGTTAAACCTTGCAACATCATTGCTGCACCTGTCTCGAAACTAATTGCGTCAGGTAGCTTTAAAACGATATCAGAAGGCATGATTCTTGCTTGCGCATAAGAACCTGAAGGTCTTCCAGCATAAGCAACTCGATCACCAACCGCTAAATGCGTTACACCAGCACCTACTTTTTCTACTACACCGGCACCCTCTTGACCCATGCCACTTGGCATTGGTTGAGGATATAATCCTTCTCTGAAGTAAATATCAAGATAATTAACCCCAATCGCATGATGCTTAACTAAAATCTCGCCTGGGCCAGGTTCGCCGAGTTCGACATCCACGTACTCTAAGACCTCAGGACCGCCTGTCTTAAACATCTTGATTGCTTTAACAGTCATAGTTGACATAATTAATCTCCTTTATTTGGGTTTATTATTGAAAGTGCCTAAAATTAGAATATTAACTATTCTAAATTGTTTTTATTGAAAGGAAGTTTTTATGGCCGGACATTCCAAATGGGCCAATATTCAACACCGCAAGGGTCGTCAGGACGAGAAACGCGGAAAAGTATGGACGAAATTAATTCGTGAAATTACTGTTGCTGCCAAAATGGGTGGCGGGGATATTGCGAATAACCCACGTCTTCGACTTGCTATTGATAAAGCAAAAGATTCAAACATGCCCAGTGATAACGTCAATCGGGCAATACAAAAAGGAACTGGCTCGCTAGAGGGAGTTAGTTACGAAGAAATTCGCTATGAAGGTTACGGGCCGAGTGGTGTGGCGGTGATCGTCGATAGCCTCACTGACAATAAAATTAGAACCGTTGCAGAAGTTCGTCATGCCTTTTCTAAAAACGGCGGTAATTTAGGTACGGACGGCTGTGTTGGCTATTTATTTAAACATTGTGGAACCATGACTTTTGGTCCAAGTGTAGATGAGAATCAGTTAATGGACGCTGCACTTGAAGTAGGTGCTGATGATGTGATTGTGAATGATGATGGCTCCAAAGAAGTATTAACGAGTCCTTGGGAATTATCCAACGTCAAAGATCAATTACAAAAGATGGGCTTGATTCCCGAGTTCTCCGAAGTGACGATGAGAGCTGAAACGGATGTTGAGTTATCCGGAGATGTAGCAATTAGTATGCAAAAACTACTTGATGCATTAGAAAACCTGGATGATGTTCAAGATGTCTACTCAAATGCCATCTTAGAAGATTAATCCATTCAAAAAATATATTTAAATCGTTAAATTTAGTAGGCGCTTATATGAAAATTTTAGTTGTTGGATCTGGTGGCAGAGAACATGCACTCGCATGGCATTTAGCTAAATCGGATAAGGTGCAATTAGTATATGTAGCACCTGGTAATGGTGGCACAGAACATCACTCCAAATTACATGGTATTCAAAACTTACCAATAACTGACTTGACTGCGCTAGCTGATTTTGTAGAAAAAGAAAATATCGCTATTACTGTAGTTGGTCCAGAAAAACCCCTATCAGAGGGCATTGTGGACCTTTTCAGAGCAAGGGGTTTAAAAATCTTTGGCCCTACCAAAAAAGCCGCTCAACTCGAGTCTTCAAAGGATTATGCAAAAGCATTTATGAAGCGCCATGGTATTCCGACAGCTGAGTATGAAACTTTCTCCAATGTTGTAGCTGCCCACGAATATATCGATAACAAAGGTGCTCCCATCGTAATTAAAGCCGATGGTCTTGCTGCTGGTAAAGGCGTAGTTGTTGCTATGACGCTTGAGGAAGCTCATCAAGCAGTTGATATGATGCTTTCTGATAATAAACTAGGTGATGCAGGAGCTCGCGTTGTAATTGAAGAGTTTTTAACTGGCGAAGAAGCAAGTTTTATCGTCATGGTTGATGGTAAAAATATACTTCCATTAGCCACGAGCCAAGATCATAAGCGTTTAAAAGACCATGACCAAGGACCTAACACTGGCGGTATGGGAGCGTACTCACCTGCCCCTGTAGTGACACCAGCTTTGTATGCAAAGACTTTAAGAGAAATAATCAAACCTACTATTGCAGGCATGGCCAAAGATGGTATCCCGTACACAGGATTTTTATATGCGGGTCTGATGATTCATCCCGATGGATCAATTAAAACGCTCGAGTTTAATTGCCGTATGGGCGATCCAGAAACACAGCCTATTATGGCAAGACTCAAGAGCAACTTATTAGATGCCTTGTTTCATTCAACGGATGGTACCTTAGATCAAGTGGATTTAGAGTGGGACTCAAGGGTTGCACTCGGCGTTGTAATGGCGTCTTATAACTACCCTGACACTCCTAGAGTGGGTGATGAAATCACAAATATTCCTGAAGAAGATGCTAATCATGTCGTTTTTCATGCAGGTACTACATTAGAAAATGGCGTTTTAAGGACAAGTGGTGGTAGAGTTTTATGTGTAGTCGGACTCGATGGTAATGTCAAAGCGGCTCAGACAAGAGCATACGAGTTTGTAAAGGAAATTCAATTCAACGGTGCGCAATATCGAAATGATATTGGACACTTAGCAATGAAAAAATGAAATCATGACAATTGAAATCAGTGAACTAAAAAGTTATTTTCGGGGACTTCAAGAAAAAATTGCCAAAACGGTTGGTGATTTTGATGGTAAACCGTTTATTAGTGACGAATGGGTAAAACCTGCCGATAGCCCATTACAAGGTAACGGCCGATCGATGATTCTAGAGGGCGGTAATGTTCTCGAGCGCGGGGGTGTTGCCTTTTCACATGTTAGTGGCAAACAATTACCACCCTCTGCGACAGCAATTCGCCCTGAGATTGCCGGCGGAAGCTTTGAGGCGATGGGTGTTTCCCTCGTTTTTCATCCTCTGAATCCAATGATACCGACTGTTCACATGAACATTCGAGTATTTCTAGCAAAAAAAGCAGGCGTTGATCCGGTTTGGTGGTTTGGTGGGGGGATGGATTTAACCCCTTACTATGGCGATGAAGCAGATTGCAGGCATTTT
>CAISYI010000054.1 GCA_903889595.1 uncultured beta proteobacterium | reverse complement strand
TACTCGAGGGAACGGCTGCAAAATTAGCGACTCGTAATGCACAAGATACAGAAATTTCTTGGATTCGGTACTTACATGACCAATATTCTGATTTAATTAATTCAGGAAAGCCGGCGCATTTGATTACTGAAAAAAATCGTCAGTTTCATGAAGCGCTTTCTTTATGTGCGCATAATCGATTTTTACTGCGGATGTTAGAGCCAATTCATGATGCTTTAGGACTATTGGGTGAGTCGAATTTAATTGACCAAAAACGTGTGCAAGATAATTTGCATGATCACGAGCAAATCGTTAAGGCTTTGGAGTCAAGAGATGCGAACTTGGCAGAAGAGTCTGCTAAAAAACACATTCAAAATGCCTATGCCTTTCGCATAAAACGAATGTTTGAAGATTCTCATGATGAACAAAGTTAATCAATGATTTGTTTTCTTTGTAGCGTAGTCAAATTACTTTAAAGATGTCCAATTAAGCGAATGCAAACTAATAATCAACCCTTAGATAATCCGATGGCAAGATTGCCATCGGTTGATTATTTAATCCAACATCCAGCATCGCAAAAGCTTCAAGAGGTCTATGGGATACCTGAGCTGACTAAAGCCATTCGAATCATTCTTCAAGAAGTGCGTCAAGCATTGATGAGTCAAGGAAGCGCGCTAATCCTGTCTGAGGAAAGTCTTTTAAGTCAAATTGAGCAGAGGTTAGTCCAGCGTGCTGAAAAAAAAGTAAAAGCTGTTCTAAATTTAACAGGGACGGTATTGCATACGAACTTAGGACGGGCAGTTCTTCCAAAGGAGGCGGTGGATGCATTAACCCTAGCTGCTTCAGAAGCTTGTATTTTGGAATATGATTTAGGCGAGGGAAAGCGTGGTGACCGCGATCAACTAGTAGAAAGCCTTTTGTGTGAATTAACTGGAGCAGAGGCTGCTACGGTTGTTAACAATAATGCTGCTGCTGTATTTTTATTGCTACACGCCTTATCAGAAAAAAAAGAAACTATTATTTCCAGAGGTGAGCTCATTGAGATTGGTGGATCCTTTCGAATTCCTGACATTATGAAAAGAGCTGGAGCAAAACTGGTTGAAGTAGGGACGACTAATCGTACCCATGCCAAAGATTTTATAGAGGGGATTACATCTAAAACTGCCATGATCATGAAAGTGCACACTAGTAATTATGCGGTGCAGGGCTTTACTGCGCATGTGGAAGATGAAGTGTTAGCACAAATTGCAAAAGATCACGACATTGCTTATGTAGTAGATTTAGGTTCAGGCAACCTAGTCGATATGTCCCTGTTTGGTTTACCCAAAGAACCTACACCAATGGAAGCTTTAAAAAATGGTGCTCATCTCGTCACTTTTAGCGGTGATAAATTATTGGGTGGTCCTCAATGCGGCATGATTGTTGGTAGTAAAGAGTTGATTGCTAAAATCAAAAAAAATCCTCTCAAGCGGATGTTGCGCGTTAGTAAATTAACACTTGCTGCATTAGAGGCCGTTCTTCATTTGTATCGTAATCCTGCCCGATTGCCCGAAAAATTAACCGTTTTAGGACAATTAACGCGAACGAGAGAAAATATCTCAGCTCAGGCATCACGACTGGTAAGTCACTTGGAGGGTTATTTTGTTGACAGCAATTTAGCCATTAGCTCACAAGATGTGATGTCTCAAATTGGCTCTGGTTCCTTACCTATTGATCTTTTGCCATCTTGCGCATTAGTGATTTCTGGAAACAGTAAAAGTGCTCAAAAAATAGTACCTCGAATCGAAAAGTTACTCCGCAAAGCTCCAGTGCCAGTGATTGGGCGAATCAAAGAGCAACAATTGATTCTTGATTTACGTTGTTTACGGGAAAATCAAGAAGAGATCCTGATATCAGGGATCTGTAACGCTCTAAAAGAAATTTCTTAAGTTAATGATTATCGGAACCGCCGGTCATATTGATCATGGTAAAACCTCTCTGGTTAAATTACTGACGGGAGTAGATACGGACAGACTTCCCGAAGAAAAGAAGCGGGGCATTACGATTGATTTAGGCTTTGCCTACACTCAAGGTAAGAATGATGCAATGGTTGGTTTTGTGGATGTACCTGGTCACGAAAAATTCGTTCATACCATGGTTGCAGGAGCCGTTGGCATGGATTATGGCTTAATAGTGATTGCAGCAGATGACGGCATCATGCCTCAAACTATAGAGCATTTAAGAATTCTGGAGCTATTAGGAGTGAGCGATATTTGTGTCGCCATTACCAAAATCGACATGGTTGATCAACAACAGATCAATACGGTGCAACTAGAAGTAGAAAATTTACTTACTCAAACAATATATCTTGGTACAAAGATTTTTAAGGTATCTAATACTTCGCAAGAGGGCGTGGCGATTTTAAAAGACCATTTATTTAATTTGTCTTTATCAAATCAAAACAATAGTCCCTATTTTCGATTGGCTATTGATCGGGTCTTTATCTCAAAAGGCATGGGAGTCACGGTTACGGGAGCGATTCAGGCTGGAGAAATCGCTCTTGGTGATCAACTACTACTGATGCCACAAGGGATACCTGTGAAGGTACGATCGATTCATGCGCAAAGTCAAAGTGTTGATCATGCAACTTTTGGCAGTCGTTGTGGAATCGTGCTCAGCGGAGTCGATTTAGAAAAAGTGCAGCGAGGAGACTGGTTAGTTGCAAAAGAATTAAACCAAGAAGTCGATCGCTTCGATGCTCTGATTAAAATGCCAATCGATGCAAAGCAAAAAATTAGAGACGGTGAAATTTTATTGTTACATCACGGTACCGATCACACCAGTGCAAGGTTAATCTTATTAGATTCCAAAGAGGTTACTGCAGGCCAATCTGCCATGGCTCAGTTGGTTTTGCAAAAACCTCTCTCGATGTGTTGGAGTGATCGTTTTATTTTGCGAGATATGAGTGCTAGATATTCCTTGGCTGGCGGCCAAGTATTGGATATTACTCCTCCACAACGTTCGAGAAAGACTTTAGAGCGACTTCAGTTTTTAAACTTGTTGCTAGGGGACCATTCACAAGAAGTCTTTAAAACCATCATCCATTCATCAAAGACCCCGGTGTCACTAGATCATTGGGTAAAGTCGATGAATCAATCACCTCTTTTATTAAAAGAAGCAGCAAAAGATATTAATGCATATGAAATCGTTTCAAGCCAACAGACTTTTTACATTGATGATGACTTGTTGAAAAAAATCGAAATAGCGATTGTTGAGTATCTTAAAGTTGATGAAAAAATGGTTGGGATTGATCAGCTTAGGGGATTATTTAAGCCAAGAATGGATTTAAAACTATTTAAAGTTTTATTAGATGAACTCGTTCAGTTAAAAAAAATATTTATGATGGGCTCAAAATATACATTGAGCATTCAAGGCATCACTTTTTCCGAATCAGAAAAAATTGTTTGGGATAAAGCAGTTTTAAAATTACGAAATGAGAATTTTAATCCACCTCTAATGCGAGACATTGCGAAGGATTTAAAGATTCCAGAAGTGATTCTGAAGAGTGTATTTAAAAAAGCGACTCAACAGCAGCTCATGGTTTGGGTGGGGAGTGATATTTATTATTTGTTTAGTACGATGAAAGAAATGGCATCAATTCTCCAAGATATATTCGATACCCAACAACAAATTACTGTGGTGGAGTTTAGAAATCGTTTGCAGATTGGTCGGAACAGAGTCGTTTTAATTATTGAAGCATTTGATAAGATAGGATTTACTCTTCGGATAGTTAGAAAAGATCCCAAGAGTGGAGAAGTACAAGATTTTAGAATTATCAAAAATCAGAAGGTGTTTATGTAATGCAGTATGGAAAAGTGTCGATCCCGGGTGGGACGTCCAGACTTCAAATCTGGGAAGGGCTGTAGAACAGTCCTTGGTGGGTTCGACTCCCATACTTTTCCGCCAATAATGGCTTACTCTGGTAATTTAATCCGCGCTTTGTCAGCCACGTTTTTCCAAAGTAATAAATCATCATTTAATAATTTAGCCAATTCCTCAGAGGTTGAACCAGTAGGTGTAACCTGGATGCTTTCCATTTGCTTAATAATTTCTGGCATAGCAACGACTTGATTGATTTCTTTTTCTAGAATTTTGATGATGTTACTCGGGGTACCAGCCGGCGCAAACAGACCCGCCCAATAGTTAAATTCCACTTGGGGAAATCCTAGTTCGCGCATCGTGGGCACTTGAGGTAAGCTTGATAATCTTTTAGGCGAAGTAACTGCTAAAGCTTTGACTCTTCCTGAAGTTAAGCTAGGTATTACGGGACCAGTGTCTACTAATGAAAATAATAAATCACCACTTGCTACGGCTACAACTGTTTCACTAGTACTTTTATATTGAATAAATTCCCCAGGAATATCCGTACTTAATTTGAAAAGTTCGGTAGCAAACTGAAAGGCTGGACCTGATCCACCATAGTTGGATGCCTTCGGATTAGATTTAGCATAATTGACTAAATCGCTTACATTTTTGAAGGGCTGTTTTGCGTTGA
This sequence comes from uncultured beta proteobacterium, assembly GCA_903889595.1. Lineage (GTDB taxonomy): Bacteria > Pseudomonadota > Gammaproteobacteria > Burkholderiales > Burkholderiaceae > Polynucleobacter. The sequence goes on along the minus strand of CAISYI010000054.1, from coordinate 2,992 downwards.
CGGCTAAGACGAGTGGGAAGGTCGAGACGAGTGAAATGGGGGTAAAGTCTTTCGTTGGTGAGTAACGAATTTTATGCACAAGAATGGGATTAAACACCATATTGCCAATCGGGGCCATGATGATGTGATATCCATCGGCCGGACTTTTAGCGACGAATTCTGTGGCTATCATGCCAGATGCACCCACTTTATTTTCAATAATGACAGGTTGGCCAAGATCATTTGATATTTTTTGACCTATCATGCGTGCCAAAGTATCCATCCCACCACCAGCGCTTTGACCAACATAAATATGAATTGGTTTATTCGGATAGTTCTGTGCAAACGCTTGATGAGTAAACAGAAAAATAAAAAAACAAATGATTTTCAAGTGAATGGGCTTGTGCGTTTTCATTGTCATCCTCTTTAAATGAGTTCAATCAGTTGTCTTGGAAATTGATGTAAGCGTTGATTTTCTGTTTCACCAATCAGGAAGGTGTCACAACTCCAACTATAAGTTTGGTCTGTTACATAGGTGGGATGTGCCGCAATCACCATATTGGCTGCAATAGGCATGGTTTCATCAAACCGGACGAGTGGTCTTTCTACCATGTCATAGCCTTGACCATGACAATGCAGTCTAGACTCTGGAGGGCGTCCATGGTCTTTCATAAACTGATTATAAGTTTCCCAAATTTCTTTGGAGTTGGCGCCGGGCCTTAAAAGGCTAAGAGTAAAGTCTTGCGCCTCAATTACAAACTCGTACTCTTCTTTCATGACAGCCGATGCTGCACCTAATATGCAGGTTCTACCGAGTTCTGTATAAAAACCACCAGCTCCACTGTTTTCAATCAGGATCGTAAATTGATCACCTTCCTGAATGACGCGGTTTTGTAAATGTCGATTACCAAATACTGGCACGCTACCTATCGGGCCTGAAGCACATAAAAAGAGACCTTGTTCACTGCCGAAGCGATGGCCTACATGTTCAGCTATCGAAGCAAGTTCTAGATCCCGCATACCAGGTTTAATCGATGCAAAGACAGCTTGCATGGCAGCATCTTGCATCGCTGCAGTTTTTCTAATGAGAGATATTTCTTCTGGACTTTTGATTGCTTTGATTTGATCGACTAGTTCAGAAGCATCGATAAACTCAGATTTTGAGTGCGTGCCTTTTTGTAAAGTATTGACTAAGGCATAGGAAATCGCTCCGGTGCCCAGTAAACCAATTTTGCCACCAACATAAGGGGCTAATGCCTTTTCAGCGAGTTGCCCGTCATAGGCCGCACTAAAGTGAGCTGAGGCATAACTTGGGACGGTCATGAACTGTCCTACGCCACGTCGCAACAGATCGCCATCTTCAGCAAAGGTTCTAACATTATTAAAGGGGCCCTGACCGATGACTGTCATTCTTTCGTGCAAGGGAAAAATGACCGTCGCTACATAGCCATTTGTCGCAGGGATATCGGTGAAATACTTTACATACCCACCCATAAAGTCGTTGTTGGCTTGCATCACAAGGACATCAATTTTTTGCTTTGCCATTTCGGTGCGAACAGCAGTCCATCTGCGTTCGAGTTCTTGGGTAGAGATGGGAGTGTTGATTCTATCTGTTACGTTAACCATTTTGGGATTCCTATGCGTTTATTGGGGCAGGCGAACAATGTTTTTCATGGCTGAAAAATCATTCTTCAAATATTGTTGAATGTTATGAATCAAAATAGGCAGCGCGTGATCAACATATTCATCATAAAAACCACCGAGATGAGGTGTCACTAACACATTGTCCATTGACCAAAAGGGATGTTGTGGTGGTAGTGGCTCTTCCTGAAAAACATCAAGCGCTGCTCCAGCAATATGCTTGTTTTGAAGGCTGTTTAACAGTGCTGCTTCATCAACGACACCACCCCTAGCTAAATTAATTAAAAAGGCACTTTTTTTCATGTTTGCAAGCACCTCTTGGTTGACGAGGTGGTGCGTTTGGGCTGAGTAGGGAGTTAGTAATACTAAATAGTCTGCGACTTGGACAGCTTGATGTAATTGCTCTTTTGGTAGTATCTCGTTAAACCCCTCAACGGTTCTGACTGCCGAGCTGATCCCAATGACATTCATGCCGAGCGCCTGACATTTCGGTGCTAGTGCACTAGCGATAATGCCTACCCCTAAAATCACAACGGTCTTACCATGAAGAACACTTGGTGCAATACTTCTGTTCCATTTTTTTTCAATTTGGTTTTTGATACTCCAAGATAAATTTCTGGCCAAAGCTAACATCGACATTAAAGCCGCTTCCGATACAGGAACACCGTGGATGCCATACATGTTGGTGATCAGGACGTCACTTCTTAAAGAAGGACGATCCAAAATACCGTCTACGCCAGAACCTAAGGCTTGAACCCATCTCAGACGCTTCGCATTTTGTAAAACCTCTTCAGACATCATGGGGCCAAAAGTAAGCAGGACTTCAGCTTCCTCGATAAATGGAGTTACTTTCGAGTAATGATCAGCCATTTGAATCTCTAAATTCGGAAAGGCCTCCTGAACGCCAGAAAGATATTGATGCCGAATTTTTTCGGGGAATGTGAGTAAAAACTGAAGTTTCGTGGTCATGAAAGGTATTTAATCAAGTGCTGTATGTGATGGAATAGCGATGCTGCGCCGGGTCTCTTTGATGGAATTATTTTTATTAGTGAAAGCATAACATTTTAAAAATTTAGCCTCTAATTTATTAATTTTTGAAAATGATTGCAATTGCTTTAAAAAAGGTATAAATTAATCGATATCGATTAATTTATGATTGAACCCAATGATAATCTGCCGCCTTTCAACCATTCTCGGTGCCAAGCGCATCAAAGTAGCTGACGTGTGTCGTGCTACCGGTATTGCCAGAGCGACAATCGATCGATATTACTTCGACCGAGTTAATAGTTTCGATCGAGAAGTACTTTCCAAGTTATGTGATTACTTGCGTGTGGAGGTAAGTGACTTGATTGTCAAAGTTCCTCAGGGTGAT
>CAISYI010000053.1 GCA_903889595.1 uncultured beta proteobacterium | reverse complement strand
CATCACAGAAGTAGGTCGCTAAGTTGTCAGCGTAAAGTTCAGCAGCTATTTCAACAAAAGAGGCCGCTGTAATGAGATAAAACAAATCGTCTCGCTGTCTCATCAATTCAAAGTCAATACTATTCCATGGGATAGCATCTAAGTTCCAAGCTAGGGATGAGTTTTTCTTCAAGGACGGTTTTCTCCTTAAGGGTTTAAGCAATATTGGCTTACTTCATTAATTATCAATATGAAGGGAATGCTCCATTGCTTCTTCATAATGTAACGCTAATCGATAACTTGTTTTGTCTGATAGCGAACACATGGAGGAAGCTTCCCCTTAGTCTTGTCATATTAATTAAAAATGAGGCCTTGCTTGTGCGATAAAGCAATTATCAGTCACTTGGAGGCTAGGCAATCTCATCGCAAGTGATACAACTTCACCAGCGGCAATGCTAAACAAATTTGGGGCGCATTCTCAGCCGAACTCATGAGGTGGCCGACCAAGATTTTTGTTTATTACACTGATCTTGTCTGGTCAGATAGGCTAAAAAAAACTGCCAAGAAAAATAAGATAGAGATGGTTGGGTCAAAACCTTGCCTAGAAAGCCTGCTTCTCAGAGTTCTAGGTAAAACTGCTCCAGAGGTATCTAGTATTTGTAAAAGACATTTATAGTGCCACACAAAGGCCGATATGACTGAACGTCACCACTACGAATCGTGTTTTTCAAAAGAAACATTTAAAAAGGCTAGACAATTTTTAAATGAACTAAATTAATTATTGAGACATTTTGAAGGGAGATTTTAAACGGTAAATTCCGATATAAAGTGGTGCTTTGTATTGGAATTCATCATTTATTAATAATATAAGATTCTCAAGAATGATAAAATTCTGCTTATTTATCAAAATGTTCGGTTTTTTAATTTGGGCAATTTATGCAATTAGATTCACTTGTTATTTGTGAAGAATGTGATTTAATACAAAAAAAAACCCCATTAAAGTCTGGCGATGAAGAACTTTGTATTCGCTGTGGGTATAGCCTCTACAAATCAAAGCCAAACGGTCTTCAGTATAGTTTGGTGTTTGCTTTGACAGCAGCAGTCTTATTCCTTCTATCGAATATTTATCCGATTGTTACTATCAGTTCTCAAGGTTTAAATAATTCAACAACCTTATTGGGAGTGGTACAAATTCTTTACAAAGATGATATGTCGCTGGTGGCGATATTAGTTCTTGTAACCACATTTCTAACCCCAGCATTTGAAATTGGTGCTCTCATTTATTTACTCTTACCATTGAAATTTGGGATGGTGTTACCCGGTATGAAACTGGTTTACCGATGGATGCATAAAGTAAGGACCTGGGTTATGGTTGAGGTGTTCATGCTGGGGCTATTGATCACAATCACTAAGTTGAGTGGCTTGGCATTTGTGGTGCCAGAAATTGCCCTCATTTCTTTTATTTTATTAATGTTTGCCATTATTTTCGCTTCGATTAATTTTGATGAACGAAATTTTTGGCGCCAAGTAGAAACATTAATTACACCCCAAAGGTCCACATGAATTCAGCTGCCGCCCACGGGATTCTGAGCTGCCATTCCTGTGGTCTGGTATCACGTGCATCAAAAAATCAACATGACATGGTTTGTAGTCGTTGTGAAACGTCGCTGCACTTTAGAAAAAATAACAGTATTAGTCGTGCATGGGCATTTTTGATTGCAGCCTATGTCTTTATCATTCCCGCTAATTTACTACCAGTCATGGAGACAGGTTCTTTGTTTGGCTCTGAAAAAGATACAATTATCAGCGGTGTGATTTTTTTATGGAATTCAGGTTCACAACCCTTAGCATTTATTTTATTTTTTGCGAGTGTTTTCATCCCTGTTGCGAAACTACTTTCTTTAACTTACTTATTAGTATCTGTGCAAAGACGTTCTACTTTTCAGCCCAAAAATAGAACGAAACTCTACCGAGTTCTGGAATTTGTTGGACGCTGGTCAATGATTGATGTTTATGTGGCAGCCATGCTAACAGCGCTAGTTCAATTTGGTAGTGTCATGTCGATTCGGGTTGGAAACGGTGCGATCGCATTTGGTGCTGTAGTTGTTTTAACTATTCTTGCAGCAGAAAGTTTTGATCCAAGATTGATTTGGGATTCAATCGGCAAAACCAAGAATAACGAAAATTTTTCAAAGGAAAAACATGTCTAATACAAGTTTCGAAAACGAAACCATTGAATTGCCATTTACAAAAGTAAAAGGCCATAAAAAAAATAAATATCCTCAGCTCATATGGTTGATTCCCATCTTAGCTGTGCTGATTGGCTTGAGTCTTGTTGTCAAAGGAATCATCGATAAAGGACCAACCATTACCATTGCTTTTAAATCAGGAGAAGGATTAGAGGCAGGTAAAACACACGTTAAATACAAAGATATGGAAATTGGTTTGGTCAAAGCTATTAGCTTGGATAAAGATCGTCAAAAAGTGATTGCCACCATTCAATTAGAAAAAGATACCTCTGATTTTTTAAAGGAAGATACGCGTTTTTGGATTGTTAAACCCCGTATTACTGCGAATGGGGTATCAGGGTTGAATACTTTATTAAGTGGTTCTTACATCGTGGTTGATAGAGGGCATGCTGAGGAAGAGCGCAAGCATTTTGTGGCTCTTGATGT
>CAISYI010000052.1 GCA_903889595.1 uncultured beta proteobacterium | reverse complement strand
GTTGCTTTAAATTGATGCTCTTTAAGAAGGTCATTTAAGACATGCATTGGTCCTTGAATTGGTCCGCCGATAGGCCATCTTTTAATGGATGCCCGCATCATCTCAAATCTTTTTCCTAGACCATCTACTAAATCATTAATGTCGTATTCCTCTGGTGCAAAGGTAAAGAAAAAGTTGCGCTCCCCAGAAAAAATATCTTCGACACCTGTCCAACCTGACTTGACCATTAAAGCCGATTGCAATCCATTATGTGCTGGCATGCCACCCATCGCATAAGCTTTTTCGATATGCTCTGGATCCCTGAACATGGTGTAAAGCCCGGCTGTTTGTTGGCCAGTGTAAGAAAGCATATAGCGAACTTCTAGTGGGGACAGTTTAAGCAGGGCTCCTGCAGCTGCGGAGGCTCCAAAGACCTGACCAGTAGCACCGGCGTGGTGTCCTGAACGCAAATAGGGCATTGGCTTTAAAGTTAATAAAGTTCTTGCACAAATATCGTATCCCAATACGACAGCACGTAAAAATTCTTCGCCAGATAATTTACGTGTTTCACTGATTGCTAGAGCAGATGGAACAACACTAGTTCCAGGGTGCGTTAAGGATGGTGGGTGCGTATCGTCAGTTTCATCAGCATGACCAAACATCCCATTTGCTAAGGCAGCGTTTTGCATACTAGTACGAATTTTTGTGCCGATGACTGTCGCCTCGGGTTTACCACCTAAAGTTTTAACATAGGCAATTGCTTTTTTTCCGGGCTCTAGTCTTGAGCCAGAAATCATGGCAGAAAAGGTATCAATTAAGTGTAATTTAGCTCTTTCACTAACTTGTTTAGGAATAGGTTTGGAAGTTGCCACAGAAATATACTTGCTCAACTTCAACATGGTGGGAGATATTTTTTGACTCATTGTGATCCTTGATTAAGAGTGGAATATTCGATTTTTTAGTTTGCAGTAATTTTTAATTTCTTATTCAGTTCTCGCCACATACTAGTTTCATTTTTGATGAGTTCTTCAAATTCTGTTGGTGAACCGATGGTGACATCTAAGCCTTGTTTTGCCATTGACTCTTTTACTTCTTCAGATTCAATCACTTCATGAGTTGCTTTGACAAGTTTTGCAACAATATTATCAGGGGTATTTTTAGGGACTAATAGACCGTACCAAGACGTTACATTAAAACCAGTTAAGCCTAACTCATTCATGGTGGGCACTTCTGGCATTACGTTCGAACGCGTTAGGCTAGTGACTGCAAGAGGTCGTATCTTGCCCGTTTTAATATGCGGCATTAAGGAGGTCACACTACCGACAGTCATTTGGACTTCACCTGTTAGTACTCCAAGCGTTGCAGGGGCTCCACCTTTGTAGGGTATATGCGTGATTTCAGTACCAGTCCTAAACTTAAATAGTTCAGCAGCTAAATGTAATGTCCCTCCATTGCCTCCTGAGGAGTAATTTAATTGCCCAGGTTTTTCTTTGGCTAGAGTGATGAGTTCTTTTAATGATTTTGCTGGGACCGAATTATTGACAACTAAGAAATATTTTGCAGTAGCTAAAAGAGTGACAGGTTTAAGATCTTTTTGGATATCAAAACTGAGGTTCTGAAAAATTAAAGGATTAAAAGTAAGGGAAGTGTTGTACCCCATGAGAATGGTATAACCATCAGGATTGGCTTTAGCTACTGCCTCAGTAGCAATATTTCCAGAAGCACCAGGACGGTTATCAATGATGACTGGT
>CAISYI010000051.1 GCA_903889595.1 uncultured beta proteobacterium | reverse complement strand
CGCAAATTACCGACTTACCAAAGAAGACAAGATGGGCCACTTCAAAGATATAGAAACTGAAGAGTAATTCACTGTAAAGATTGCGCTTTAGTTGTCAATGATGACTGAAGAGCTGATTGGTATTTCATCACAGTTGTTACCAGGTCCCAATCGATCCACGACGATAAAGTCATTGATCTGATCTAAACTAATCAAGGGATGATGCCAAACCCCCTTTTTATAGGTAACACCCTCAAATCCTTGAGCGATAAAAGCACTCAAATTATTAGTGATGTCTTCCTCACTCACGCATTCTGCGGGTGCCACAACAATTAAATAACGTTGTCCAAGACTTGGATTTAAAGGAATAAAGGTTTGCGAACCTAAAGGATGTCTTTCCATTACCTTCAGTGCGAACGGTAAATTGAAAGCTTGACCCCGAAACATACTGATGATTGTTTTACCGTCTTGAGTGCTCGTATCAACTTGAGATAGGGCGTGAAAACGATCAGTAGAACCACCGTTGATTTTGAAGTGATTTGCGTCTTCTAGGGTCAGAAAATCACCAAAACGCTCAAAATTTTGGTGATTGAGGGGGATTGAGTTGATCGATTTCACTTTAATTTGCCCCATAGTCTTAAACGTGAAACACCACCATCAGGAAAGATATTCAGCCTTACATGACTTACTTTGCCTAAGGGTAGAATTTCTTGAGCATAATAATGTTGTTTATGCATTTCTAACTTTTGTTCTTCGACCAAGGTTGGCCAAAACATACATTGAGTAATTAGAGAGCTATCTGTTCCTATTTGAACCATATTTGCTTGTAATGAAAAACGATCTGGATAATTTCCCTTGAAGTGACAAGTATCAACTTCAATCCGTTCGATTACGGCAGGTCTTGCCAGTTGTATTACACACCAGTCGTTACCGGGTTCGCGTCTTCTTCTAGTTTCCCAACCGTCACCCATATTTTGTCCACGACCTGGCATTAACATATTACTTGCCAAGCCAAAATGTTGATTATTGACAGCAACAATTCTTGCGCCATTTTCTGCGGCTGCAAAGTCAATTTCCTCCGTTGGATTGACTGTAGTCCAGTCAATTTCAGCATCACCATAAACTTTTAAACGCGCGATACCACCATCTGGAAAAATAGTAACCTTTAAATGATTAATCTTAGTTGTTACCGGTATTTCAAAGTAATGGTGCTGATTTGGTGATAAATTTTTGGGGCTTAATATTTCAAACCACTCCGTTTTGCTGTCACTAGGGTCATTAGCAAAGCATCCTTTAATAGAAACTGCTGGAGCATAATTGCCGGTGAAGTGGCTAGTATCCACATCAAAGCCTACAATTTTTCCAGGGCGAGCGAGTTGAATGATTGCCCAGTCTTCACCAAAAGATCTTTTGCGCCTTGTTTCCCAACCATCCATCCATTTACCATGGTCATCATATTTGCCTGGAATAAAAACAGCAGGTTCAGGGTTTAACATTCTTTCTAATGGACCAAAAAACTCATCGGAACAAATAACAGGCTTTGCTCCTAAGCGCAAATCTGCAAGATTTAAATGTTGCCTAGTAAATTCGGGAGCGTTGATGTCTAGTTGAATTGCCATAATGTTCTTTCAAAAAGTTATTTAGATTTTGACTGAAACCACAAATCAATCAAGTTTCTTTCTTCGTCAGTTATGTTCGTTGCATTTCCCATCGGCATAATTTTGCTTACTACCACTTGTTGATGAATCAGCGCTGCTTGGTCTTCAATCAATTGACGCTCATTTAAACGAATATTTTTATTAGCGATTTGATTATTATGACAAACTACGCAACGCTCCTGAATGATTGATTCCACTTTTTCAATCGTTGGAGGTGTTAATGCAACTGTTTTTATAGGTCGATCAGGCGCAATCTTCCAAAAGCATAGAATCAGCAACACGATACTAATAATAAGACTTGGGTAATGGGGTTTGTTTTTATGCCTAGAAACAAAAAAATAACGGATCAAAGCACCGCTAGTCATGATCATCACCAGTACTAACCAATTATCTTTTGCCTGATAGGTCATGCTGTAGTGATTAGAAATCATACAAAACAAAACTGGTAGTGTAAAAAACGTATTGTGGACACTTCGTTGCTTACCAATCATGCCGTGAACTGGATCAGCAGCTTCGCCTGCTTTGATGGAAGCAATTACTTTTTTCTGACCTGGAATAATCCAGAAAAATACATTGGCAGCCATGATCGTTGCCATCATGGCACCAGTCATTAAAAAGGCGGCTCTACCTGAAAAAACATGACAGGCTATCCACGTTGCAATGATGATGTAAATAAAGATACAAATTGCAACTTTTTTATCCCCTTTAGGACCCACACCAAAAAATTTACACAATTGGTTATAAATTAACCAACCAACGGTTAAATAGGCAAGTGCGGCGGCAATGGCAACATTACCTGAAATATCAGCAACCCTTGGATCTACCAACATTACGCTAGCATTCGCCAAATAACTGACAGTAAAGAGGGCGATACCACTCAACCAGGTTGAGTATGCTTCCCAGTAAAACCAATGGAGATTATTGGGGATCACTTTAGGAGCAATGGCATATTTTTGAGGGTTATAAAAACCACCTCCATGAACCGCCCATAATTCTCCACTAACTCCTAACTCTTTAAGTGCAGCCTCTTTAGGTGGGTGCAGACTATTGTCTAGCCAAACGAAGTAAAAAGACGCGCCTATCCAAGCAATCCCAACAACAAGGTGGGTACCTCTTAAAATGAGGTTAAGGCTATCAATGAAAAAAGGAAATAAATATTCCATGAAAAGTTCCTACTAAATTAAACAATATCATCTGCCACGGCGGGACTGCAGATGTAAAGGGTCGTGCCAATATATTTGGACTTTTCCGCGACGACCGATAATTTAACTAGTCAAATAATCATGAACCTCTATAAGTTGAGTAACTCCAAGGAGTTACTAACAATGGAACGTGATAATGCATATTTGCATCTGCTGCATAAAACTGAATGAGTACTTTATTTAAAAACTGAGGTTCAACCAGATTTAAAGGAGAGTTTTTGAAATAATGACCAACATCAAACTCCAAAATGTATTCTCCGGCGGTAAAGTCATTTCCTTCAATTAACGGGCTATCAAACCTGCCGTCATCGTTGGTTATTTTGGTTGCAATTAACTTTTGAGAGTCGCCAGTTTTGAAATATAGATTAACACTAATGGATTTACCTGGTATTCCTTGCGCGGTATCAAGAACATGTGTAGTTAACCTGCCCATTTTTTTAGTCCAATTTATTAATAATTGATAATATTATTACTCAAAATGAAAAATGTTGAATAATTACTTCGGCACCAGAGTGGTGTGAATGATTATTTATTTCTTTTAAAAATTAAGATTAATAGTTATCATTTTGCCATATCAACGCAATAATAAAGTTTAAATAAGTCAATATGAGTGATTATTATCCCCGAGATTTAATTGGTTATGGCAACCAGCCAATCCACCCAAAATGGCCCAATGATGCCAGAATCGCTGTTCAATTTGTGCTCAATTATGAAGAGGGTGGAGAAAACTCGGTATTACACGGTGATAAAGCTTCTGAACAATTTTTATCAGAAATTATCGGCGCTGCTGCATTTGAGTCTAGACATCTGTCAATGGAGTCCATTTATGAATATGGATCTAGAGCAGGAGTTTGGCGAATTTTGAATGAGTTTAAAAGAAGAAATCTGAACCTTACAGTATTCGGTATCGGGATGGCGCTAGAACGACATCCTGAGTTAGCTAAGACATTTGTCGATCTTGGCCATGAAATTGTTAGTCATGGGTGGCGTTGGATTCATTATCAAGATATGGATATAGATACCGAACGTGAACATATGCGTTTGGCCTCCGAAAAGATTAAAGAAATTACTGGGGTCGCTCCATTAGGTTGGTATACCGGTCGAGATTCTCCCAATACAAGGGCATTGTTAGTTGAACAAGGTGGGTATCTTTACGACTCAGATTATTATGGTGATGATTTACCCTTTTGGACAAAACAAACAACGAGTGATGGGACCGAGAAAGATCATTTGATTATTCCTTACACATTAGATTCCAATGATATGCGCTTTGCTTCTCCTCAAGGATTCAATACGGCTGATCACTTTTATCAATATTTAAAAGATAGTTTTGATGTGTTGTACGCCGAGGGTGATCCGAATGGCCAAAATCAACCAAAAATGCTATCAATAGGGATGCACTGTCGGATTCTGGGTCGTCCAGGAAGATTTATCGCCTTACAAAAGTTTTTGGACTATATCGCCCAGAAGGAAGATGTTTGGGTTTGTCGTCGGATTGATATTGCTCATCATTGGTATCAACATCATCCTGTGCACCCCCTTTAATTCGTATTACAGTTTTTGAATCGTTAAATAATGAAAATAGAGCAAATTAATCAATTTAGTAAAAATGAGTTTCTGGATGCCTTTAGTGGAATTTATGAACATAGTCCCTGGGTTGCAGAGCAAGCATTTTCATTGATTCCTTTTATTACGATGGCAGATTTGCATGAAAAAATGGTTGCCATAGTCAGTCAGGCTAGTCACGAAATGCAACTCAAGTTAATTTGCGCTCATCCAGAGCTGGCTGGTAAAGCCGCGATTAAAAAGGAACTTACCGAGCACTCTCTCAATGAACAGAGCGGTGCTGGTTTGGATCAATGCTCTACACAAGAGTATGAACTTCTTCAATCGCTGAACGCAAAATATCAATTGAAGTTTGGCTTTCCATTTATTCTGGCGGTTAAAGGACACAACCGGCAGAGCATTATCGAAAATTTCTCAAAGCGACTGGATAACGAAAAATCAGTAGAATTTTTGGAGTGTCTGCAGCAAATTTATAAAATTGCTAAATTTCGATTAGAGGTTTATGAGGGCTGATCAGTCACAGATGTAGAAGCATGTTTTGCACCAAGTTGGGTAAGATGGAGGTTGTTTAAGTATTTTTACTTTAAATGAATGAATTCATTCATTTAAAGTTTAGTCTAATGCGTAAAAGTAATTTTTTTAACAAGCTTAATTAATATAGGACGAACCATGTCGATCAAATTTCAATCTTTCAAGCGCTTGCTGCTTGTTTTAGCAGTTGCTTATTCTGGTAATTCGTTTGCTCAAACCCCCATCAAGTTTCAGTTGGACTGGCGCTTTGAAGGGCCTGCTGCCTTTTTTCTTCAACCAGCGGCTAAAGGGTATTTTAAGCAAGCTGGTTTAGATGTCAGTATTGATGCAGGTAATGGCTCAGGAAACGCAGTGAACCGCGTTGCTTCAGGTTCTTACGATATCGGATTTGCTGATATGGCTGCCCTGATGGAATTTTACGGCAATAATCCTGATGCTCCAAATAAACCGGTAGCGGTTATGGTGGTTTACAACAATACCCCAGCATCAGTTATTACGATTAAGGGATCGAATGTTAAGCAGATTTCTGATTTAACAGGTAAGAAGTTAGGAGCACCAGTTTTTGATGCTGGAAGAAGATCATTCCAGCTTTTCCAAGATGCGAATAAATTAGGTCAGGTGAACTGGACCAGTATGGATCCAGCATTAAGAGAAACGATGTTAGTCAAGGGTGATGTAGATGCGATTACCGGTTTTGGTTTTACATCTATTCTGAATCTTGAGGCTAGAGGAGTGAAGCCTGAAGATATTATTGCTTTCCCATACGCACAAAATGGTGTCAAACTTTACGGTAACGCAATTATTGTTTCACCAAAATTAATCAAAGAAAATCCTGCTGCAATTAAAGCGTTCCTTGAGGCATTTACAAAAGGTGCAAAAGAAGTAATTGCTAACCCAGATGATTCGATTCAATACGTAAAACAAAAAGATGGCATTATTAACGTCGATTTAGAAAAGCGTCGCTTGAGACTTGCTATTAAAGACGCTGTTGTGACAGCGGATGCAAAGACAGAGGGTTTCGGTACTTTATCTTTGCCTAGATTAGCGTTAATGGCTTCCCAAGTTTCAGATATTTATAAAACCAAGACCAGAGTCAATCCTGATCTAGTTTGGGATGGATCCTTCCTCCCCTTAGCAAGCCTCAAAACAGTATTACCAAAATAATGTCTGATTCCTTTATAAAATTTGATGACGTTTCTCATGGGTACGGTGATTTACCGGCCCAAGGGAAGTTTGCCGTAGAAAATATTTCATTAGAAGTTCATACGGGTGGATTTATTGCTATCGTCGGCCCATCAGGGTGCGGGAAGTCGACTTTCATGAAGTTGACAACGGGCTTACAAAAACCGAGTCGAGGAATTATTACGGTTGGTGGTAATCAGGTCAATGGTCCTTTGAGTTTTAGTGGGATGGCCTTTCAGGCGCCAACCTTACTACCTTGGCGCACAACACTCGATAATATTCTCTTACCCTTAGAAATCGTTGAGCCATTTCGATTTGATTTTCGTAAAAAAAAGGGTGAGTACATTGAGAGAGCCCTTAAGCTTCTGGAAAGTGTTGGTCTAAAAGGTTATGCGGATAAATTTCCTTGGGAACTTTCTGGTGGTATGCAACAACGTGCCAGTATTTGTAGAGCGCTAATTCACCAACCGAAGATGCTATTGCTCGATGAGCCTTTTGGTGCTTTAGATGCTTTTACCCGTGAAGAGCTCTGGAATATTCTGAAAGATTTATGGACCGAGCAAAAATTTAATGTCATCTTGGTAACTCATGACTTAAGAGAAGCCGTTTATTTAGCGGATACAGTTTATGTGATGAGTAAAAGTCCGGGAAAGATTGTCTTTAAAAGAGAGATTGATTTGCCTCGTCCAAGGGATTTAGAGATTACCTACACGGAAGCATTTACAAGTATTGTGCATGAACTCAGAGGACACATTGGTTCAATAAGGTCCGGGAAATGAAAAAGAAAAATATTCTAGAAAAAAATGCAGCGCTAGTATTGTTTATTGCATTACTAGTAATTTGGCAACTCATCTGTTCAGTCTTCAAGGTCAGTGAATTTATCTTCCCAAGCCCAATTCAAATTGGTGAAAACCTTTTTGAGTTCAGGTTAGAAATCTTAAAACACTCATGGGTAACATTTTGGACAACAATGGTTGGCTTTGGCATTTCAATAGTTGTTGGAGTATTGTTGGGTTTCCTGATTGGCTCGTCAAAGTTTGCTTATGACGCCCTCTATCCCATCATGACTGCTTTTAATGCACTCCCTAAGGCAGCTTTCGTGCCGATTCTCGTTGTGTGGTTTGGTATTGGTGCTGGACCAGCGATTTTGACAGCCTTTTTAATTAGCTTTTTCCCAATTATGGTCAACATTGCCACTGCTCTAGCAACGATTGAACCAGAACTTGAGGACGTATTGAGAGTTTTGGGAGCAAGTAAGAGGGACATCATCATTAAGATTGGTATGCCGAGGTGCTTGCCTTTTTTCTTCGCTAGTTTAAAAGTGGCGATTACCTTAGCATTTGTAGGAACTACTGTGTCTGAAATGAGCGCCTCCAATGAAGGAATAGGATATTTATTGATTTCAGCTGGATCTTCGATGCGATTGCCACTCGCATTTGCAGGACTCGTTTCCATTGGTGTAATGGCAATGAGTATGTATGAGCTATTTGCTGTGATCGAACGCAAAAAGACCGCTTGGGCACATCGTAGTTAATTGTTAGTTATTGAAAATGAACTCTGTAGCAGAAAGATTGTTGTTATTGAGTTCATTGAATAATTTAACTAAGATTGGCTTCTAAGTAACGAAATCTCAAAAGCTTAAACCATCTTTTGCTTGATAAAAACGGCTTATCCTATGTCAAAAAGTAATCAACAATTACTCTTCAATATTTCTCATTTAGTCACTATGGATACGCAGTCTTCCGAATTGAAGGATGCTGCTATCTATATTGAGGACCATCGTATCAATTGGATTGGCAGAACCTCTGAAATTCCGAGGGAGTATCTTGAGAATGCTGAAAAAATTGATATGCGAGGATATATTGTTTTACCTGGCTTCATTAATACGCATCATCATATGTTCCAGTCTTTGACGAGGGCAGTTCCACAGGCTCAGGACGCAGAGTTATTTGGCTGGTTAAAAACACTCTATCCAATCTGGGGAAAAATTACACCAGAGATGATTAATGTCTCAGCCCTTACCGCAATGGCTGAACTCATGTTGTCTGGTTGTACGACAACGAGTGATCACTTATATCTACTCCCTAATGGATCGGTCTTAGAAGATGAAATTAGCGCAGCCCAATTCATCGGGATTCGCTTTCACGCGGCGCGCGGATCGATGAGTGTTGGTGAAAGTTTAGGGGGCCTGCCGCCTGATGCGCTGGTTGAAGATGAGAAGTTTATTTTAAAAGATACTCAACGATTGATAGAACGGTGGCATGACTCCTCAAAGTATTCCATGTTGCATATCGTTGTTGCTCCCTGTTCCCCTTTTTCAGTTTCAGAAAACCTGATGAGGGAGTCTGCACTTTTAGCCAGACATTATGGCGTCAGGTTACATACTCATCTCGCTGAGAACATTAATGATGTTTTATATTCAAAAGAAAAATTCAATCAAACACCGGCTCAATATGCAGAAAGTCTTGGCTGGGTGGGGGATGATGTCTGGCATGCGCACTGCGTTCATTTAGACGACTCTGGGATTCAGTTATTTGGACGAACCAAAACGGGTGTATGTCATTGCCCAAGTTCAAATATGCGCTTAGCCTCAGGGATTGCTCCTGTGCGCCAAATGCTCAATGCGGGGATTCCTGTGGGGCTTGGGGTTGACGGTTCAGCGTCCAATGACTCTGGGAACCTTATACAAGAGGTAAGGCAGGCGATGTTATTACAGCGCGTTGCAAATAATGATCCTCAAGCTATGAATGCAAGACAAGCCTTAAGGATGGCAACGGTTGGCGGTGCACAAGTACTGGGTAGAAATGATATTGGTTCTCTCCAAGTGGGAATGGCTGCCGATATGATTGGTTTCAAGCAAGAGCAACTTAGTTTTGCCGGTTGTATTGACCCCGTGGCAGCCATTGTATTTTCACCACCGAGTCAAGTGGACTTCAGTATGATTCATGGCAAGATTAGGGTAAAGAATGGCGAGATTCTTAACCTTGATTTACAAAAACATATCGCCAAACACATTCAGCTTAGCCAACAGCTAATGACAAACTAGTCAGCTATTTAAGCTTTTGGTTCGATTTTCGGCCTATGGTGAATTGGAATTGAAAATTGATATTCAATATCCCATGGGAAAAAGATCCATTCTGATTGTGTGAATTCTTTGACGTATAAATCTACTAAAGGTTTACCTTCAGGTTTAGCATATAAAGTACTGAAATAGGCTTTAGGTAATTTTTCTCGAATAAACTTCGCTGTTTTACCGGTATCCACTAAATCATCAATTAGTAAAAAACCATCTCCGTCCCCTTCGATCATTTTGATCACTTCTAATTCTTTTTGATTTTGGGCGGCGCCGTCAGTGTTGCCATCATAACTAGAGATACATACTGTGTCGATGAGCTTGATATTTAATTCACGAGCAATTAATGCTGCGGGGATGAGACCACCTTTAGTAATCGCAATAATACCTTTCCAAGGCCCCTTTGCCAGTAGTAGATGTGATAAAAAACGTGCGTCTCGATGAATTTCAGTCCAAGAAATAATAACTTCGTTTTGATAAGGATTAGAGACTGACATAGTTTTAAAGTGAAGAAGATAAAGAGTTTAAATAATTGAAGAGTTCATTACACCATATTGTAAGTTATTCGTCCGTAGGTATTTGCGATAGGCGATGGAAAGCCGATCACTGACCACTGAAACTTCTGTTTCAGGCTGTAGTGGTAATAATTTTGGAATTTGATTTTCAAGAATTGATTTATCTTGTAAAAAAATAAAATCTTGAAATTCTCGTAACTCTTGATCGGAGTGCTCAAAATCTCTCAAGGCCATGATGATCCAAGCCCTTGTAGTTGTGGGTTCAATTGGTTGGAGATGAAGACTAATTGCATCATCCAATCCCCCGGGATTAGATTTGGAGTCATTATTTTTTTTATTCAATATGGCTGAAAAAGGGTGTACTACGCGGTAAGCATATTCTATTAATTCTGCTTGATCTGATTTTTTACTAGATTGAGGCTGCCAAGAAAAACATTGAGTTGCACGTACTACATGACCATAAATTTCATCCGAAAATTCTTCTACTAAATAATCAGGAATATCCATATGATTTTTGTCACCGAGTGTTCCTTCATGGACAAATGGGAAATGCGCCATATCCAAGAAATTTTCAATAATGCGCGGCCCACTAGTATGTATGTCATAGGGTCCACAAAAAACAATTCGACGCTTTGTAATGTCAAACTCTGGAAATAAAAAGAGATCAGATGCAGGATCTCCTAAACAAGCCCAAACTAAACCATATTTAACTTGCACTTGAAATTTTTTAACTTGCGCTTTTAAATTGGCATCAAGTAAATGGGGTAAGGCTGGAATGAAACTACATTTCCCAGTCGCATTAAATTGCCACCCATGATACGGACAAATGAGACGATTATTTTCAATTATGCCAAGTGATAACTTCATGCCGCGATGAGGACATTGATCCAACCATAAATGAAATTGTTGTTGTTCATCACGCCATAAAACAAGCGATTGACCCAATAGAGTGATAGGGGTAAGCACATTGATAAGAAGTGTGGACTCAATCGCAATTGGGTGCCAATCATTTTGTAACTGATCGAAAGAGTAAGTCATAGCAGAGTTTTTAGCATGAATAAAAGAAATAAATTACTAATAAGAATATTTCAAAAAATAATATGAAAAAAATATTAGAAATATTTTGTAATGAATTTGACATGTTTTGGTGCAAGTCATGATTCGTTAGCACTTATTTGGAACAGATGAACAAAGTATAACTTTTCCTAAAGTTCATTATTAAGTTGTGCAGATTACTACTGCTCAAATTTTAGGGTGAATATTTTTTAATTTTTAAGGAGAAACTTGTATGCAACACCAATTTTTAGGTAAGAAAACAGCTATAGCATTAGCGCTAGTAGGTGCTTTTGCAGCCTCAAGCGCCCATGCTGATGTAAAAGTAGTAGATGGATTATCAGTATTTGGATTAGCCGATTTATCATTACAGTCAAGCCAAGCGCCTGTATCTGGAACAACTTCAAATTTAACACCAACAAGTGGTGCAATGACTACCTCGTATTTTGGTATTAAAGGTGAGCGTGCAGTTGGAAGTACTGGTTTGACTGCTGGTTTCAGCGCTTCGACCTTCTTAGATTTAACTAAGGGTAGTGTTATTGGACCTAATTTATTTACTAGAAATGCTAGCGGCTCTTTAGCTGGTAGCTTTGGTAAAGTAACTATCGGTCGTGATATTGCTCCACACTTCTTGCCAACGATCTTATTCAATGCCTACGGTGATTCAGGTGGATATGGTCCACTCTGGCATGCAATGTATTTTAACTTTAATACACCGTCACAGAAAATTAGCAACAGTACTTCAAATGGCTTATATGGTGATACAGCATGGGATCGCCAAATTATTTATACATTACCAAAATTTGGTAATGCAGAAATCAACTTACACTATGCTCCAAATAGCGGCACGGCAAGTGGTAATAACTTTGGTGCAAACGTCTTGTACTCTGATGGCCCTTTAGCTTTAACGGCTTATTACTCTAATACACAAGTATTGCCGATTGGTAATAGCGAAATTGGTATGGACATCTTCACAGTTGGAAATAATGCCGCTCAAGCTTACATGGCTGGTGCGTCTTATGATTTTGGAGTTGCTAAAGTATTTATGACTTACCAAGATGCTAAACAGTCAAGTGCTAATACAGATTCAAAAGTATTCCATGTTAGTACGAAAATTCCTGCAGGCCCTGGAAAGATCTTGCTTGCATATGCAAATACAAACTATTCATCAAACCTAGTAGCATTAAATGCCGCTTTGGG
>CAISYI010000050.1 GCA_903889595.1 uncultured beta proteobacterium | reverse complement strand
CATATCTCTATTCTAACAAGCAACAGGGTACAATATTAATAAGACGGGCCTCCCCGCATATTGGCATGGTAATCTGGTCAGGTCGGGAACGAAGCAGCCAAACCCATTACCCAATAGTGCCGGGGGTATGGCTCGTCCCACAACCCATCTATTATGCTTAAGGTAAGTTGACCTCCCCCAACTTCAAATTACTTTTAGAGTTATTCAACAACTAAACTATCGGTATTTATTTGATAAATATCGCCATGTTGATCAACCAAATAACCTTCAACCACTTTGTCACTTCGCAATCTGCGAATTATCGCTGCATATTTCTTAATTTGATTTTCATATTTACTCAGTGCATCCGTGCCTGGAGCTGGAATGTTCAATTTGTAATCAAGAATAACCAGTTTTTCATTCAACTCAACTAAGCGATCAACCTTCAATAAATTACTATTTTCATCAATCAGATCTAACTCATTCCACGCATTAAGGTATTTGCTTGGATCAAAATAATTTAATAAGTGAGGTTGAGACAAAATTGTTTGCGCTGCTTTAAAAGCCCCATTCATTAATTTGGCATCAATGTTTAACCAATGCTGTAAAACTGAGACTTCTGGTAACACCTCAAATGCTTTGCGACGATCAACATCATTTAGGTGTCTTTCTAAAATCAAATGGATCGCTGTTCCTAGCTCTTGAGCAAATGAAGTACTATTGTCATTAGTAACTAGTTTAGTCCCTTCATCCTCTTGGTCTTCTTGCTCTGATTGATCTTTCAAAATTACAGCGGGCATTGAAGGCAAAATTGGAAAAGAAGCGTTTACCTCTTCAATAATTGTTGTTGTAGTTTTTAACATTACTTTTGATTCACTATAGCTATTTATGTCCAGGCTCATCAACTCTTCTGAATTAATTTCAGGTAAGCCAGCAGCCATTAGATAGGCGTACCATGATTCATCATTAATGAGAGAAGGATTATTGCTCGTCTTTTTCTTCCCAAGACCTGAAACAACTAAACATTGTTTAGCTCTAGTCATTGCTACATAAAGTAGATTCCAGTTTTCTTTTAGAGCAATCTTCTCCTCTTCAGCTAGAAGTTTCTTCACATATTCTGAAGGAAGTTTAGAGTTATAAATTGAAAGACCTTGGGGAGCATTTTGACCCAAGGGCCAATCAAACAATACTGAACTACTATCCTTCTTTTGTTTAGAGGTATTTGCATTCGTTAAAAACACAAAGGGTGCTTCTAACCCTTTGGCAGAATGAATCGTCATAACTCTCACAAATCGTGAGTCTTCAACAGAAGAATTAGGCAAATCTTCATCTTGATCGGTTGCGTCTTCTTGCATTTCTCCTTCGTCGGGACTTTCTTGAAGATCACCTTTAGCGAGGATTTCTAATTCATCAATAAAACGACTTAAAGAGGGATATCTGCCCGCATTGGTATTTAAAGCTAGTAATAAAAAAGCTTCTAAATTCGCTAAAATTTTTGTCCGCATTAATGAGGGAGAAGCACTCGCATAAACCTTTAAGATATTTCCTTCGTGATAAATCCGATCTAACAAATCATGCACTGGTAAAAATTTCGCTAAGTCTTTCCAAGTATTTAGCTTACTAAAGGCATTTTTCAGATTTTCATTAGCGACAACATGTAATGCAGCCCACCAGTTTTGACGATATGTTTTTGCATGAATTGCCAACTCCTCCAAGTCTTGCTCAGAACAAGAAAAAATAGGCGATCTTAAAACATGGGCTAGTGTTAAATTATTGGCAGGAATTAATAGAGTTTTCAGTAAGGCAAGAATATCGTCTGCCTCGAGAGATTGAAGCAAGCCGCCAGTTCTTGGCGTATCGCAGGGAATACCTAATTGGTTAAACACTTTCTCAATGACTTGCAGGTGTTTTTTTACCCGAATAAGGATTAAAAAGTCGCCAAAATTCGGTCTCCTCGGCTGTGCACCTTCTTTTGTATCCGTGATGACCCACTCAGTTTCGCACCAATGCAAAATCAATTGGCCAATTTGCATTGCTTCGTCTTCGCTTTGAATAGAGTCAATCTTCAAATTTCGATCGATCATGGGTGTATCAAATGGATTTCGGGAATCATTTTCGGATGGCAGCTCAGTTCGCTCAATTAAAGGCAATCGAAAAACTTTCGTCTTGATCTGCTGCTCAGAAGGGTTTTTCCATAAAGTTGTGTGCTTTTCAAACGGATAGTCTGAAATTTCTTCCTTTATTTTTATAAATAAATTATTGACGAGTTGAATCAAATCTGGGGGATTTCTTCTTGTCTCAGAATGATCAAAGGGTATTGCGTCAAAATTTTTATGTAAATATGTTTTGGCTTCATTAAACAACCTAGCATCAGCCCTTCGAAACCGGTAAATAGATTGCTTAGGATCGCCGACTAAAAAGATAATTGGCTTTTGCGTAGCACCTTGATAACCATCTAACCAAGACTTCAAAATCTGCCATTGGAGAGGATTTGTGTCCTGGAACTCATCAACCAAAATATGTTTATATTTAGCATCCAATCGCTCTTGTAAATAAGTGGCAGTTTTATCATCGGACATTAAACGAAAGGCATTGTATTCAAAATCACTAAAATCTAGCACACGACTGTTTTTCTTAAATCGAATATAGTGGTCAGCTGCTGATTTAGCCAAGTCTAACCAATTTATATTTATGCGAAGTAAATCTGTTTCAATTCGCCAAAGATCGTAATCTTCTAATGGTGCAATCCAATTTTTATATGTTTGAACAATTTCATCTATTAAATGAGGAAGTTGATTTTCGTTTAAAAACTTTTTAACTGGATTACTAACTTTTGTAAAGTCATTTCTTACAGTTTGTTTTTCTGTAAAAAATAAATTATTGAGAAGATGAATTAACTCAGCAGAGTCTGAGTTGGAATCTTTCCTAGCTAATATATATAAAATCTGATCTCGATAACCTTGATCCTTAATTCCGCCATTAACTAAATATTCAGCCGCTATTTGAAGTCCTGACCAATCAAATTTCTTATCGTCTAAAATATCAATTAGTGGATTTATCTTACTAGCTAACGGAAATTGCGACTCTATCACTTCTAGAACACTGGAATCTTGATCAAAACAATGTTTTTCAAATAGATCCCACATCGCCTTTTGTTGCACTAAGCTAGATTTACCAACAATTAAAGAGTTCAACTGACTTGGCGAAAGTTGATCAAATAATTCTAAATATTTACTTTTTAATTCAGCAAACTCCCCCTCCCCTTTACCGAGTTTTTCCCACCAAACTTCCATTGCTTCATTCATCATCCGAGCTTGATCCTCTCGAACTACTCCTTGGGTATTTATATCTGAAGTCAATGGCGCAGCTTGGCTAATTTTACTAAACCAACCATGGAACGTATCAATGGAAATTTCTTGCGGATTGGATAATACTTTTTCAAACAAGGCACGAGCACAAGGAATATTTGCATCAACATCACTTTCTTGAATACCTCGATTAAGTAACTCCTTACGAATTTGATGATCATCAAACTTTGTAAAGTCAATTAGGATTTTTTCTAATCTATCCCGCATTTCTTGTGCAGCTTTTCGAGTGAAGGTAATCGCTAAAATTTCGTGAGGCGCAATTCCGCTTAAAAGTAAGCGGAAAATTCTTGAAATTAAGATCCAAGTTTTACCACTTCCAGCGCAGGCTTCAATAACAATGGATATGTCAGGATTACAAGCTTTAATGGCAATTGATTGACCTGAATCACCTGTTGCTTGTATAACGTCTTGATGCTCACTCATTACTCCACATCCCTTTCCGACAAATACCTCTGACATCACAATATTGACAAACATGGTTTGGACCACTTGCAACAAGTGGTTTACCTTGCCAAAGTGATTGAAAATCGCCTTGAATTTGAATTTCTAATTCACGCCTAAGCTCCTGATTCACTTCTTTCGAAAGATAAATTTCTTTATCATTTGCATCGGGCTTTAAACTCACCCACTCCACTTCATTAACTGGATGAGTGGAACTTATAGATTGTTGATCTAATGCCATTGCATACATTAACAATTGGGGATCATCATTAAAATGTTTCTCTCTATCTTGTAACTTTTTTTGACCTTGAACTTTATAGTCAAGAATCAGCGCTTCCTCATTACGAAGATCAATTCGATCAATTTTTCCTCGAATTTTTATCGTGTATGAATCATTAATTTTAAAATCGTATTCGAACGGTGCTTCAGATTGATAGACTTTCCAACCATTTTTTTCATGGTTCAATTGCCAATTAATAAAGGTGGTAATTTGTTCGTTCCAAAGATGCTGATTGCCAAGAAACTTACCATTGATTTGCGTTAAGTTTAACCATTCAGAATTAGAAATTTCTGTTAACTTTTGAATCATCCAAGCACGTCGATACTCATCATCTGAACTTAACGCTTGATTCACCTCACTCTCAACTTTTAATATTCGATAAAACTTATCTAAAACTGTATGCAGTAATTGTCCAATTTCACCAAAGATTGATTCCTCCGCATAAGCTTTAGGTGAGGATATTTTTAATGATCTCGTGACATAAAAACGATAGGGACATTCGCGCAGGGTTTTATAAGAGCTTGGACTTAATTGACTCGGCAATAAGGGATGTTCAGCCCCCAAGATTACTTTAGATTTTTTTACGGGAGAGTAACTGGTTTCTTTACTTTCAATTTGGAAACTTTTTTCATAAAAACCGTCGATACTACTAATCAGCCGAGTTAGCCAAGATGTACGTCGATTTTTTTCACCAGCTTTTTGATACTCTTGCCATAAAAAATCCACATACTGATGGGATTGCATCAGTTGAGATAGATCTCTTGCTTGTTGTTGATAGTCATCCTCAATTGATGAAAGCCCCAGTTCTCTCATTAAATTTTTCGAGAAAATTAAACCTTCTTTTCTTTTGCTAGGGAAATGTTCATCATCACAGCCCACCACAATGACTGCACTGTATTGATGTAACCTCATAGCAGAGAGAGGAATGATGGAGATATTGATAGTACTTTTTTTGGTTTTTTCAGTAAAAGATGAATCTTCCATACCTAAATCTAACAAGCTAAACCAACTTTTTGCTTGAAGATTTACAGCATTCATCTTCGTTAAGTCATCGATTAGACTCAAGAAGGTTTGACCTGCTTCATCTTTTTCCAGTTTATTCGCCATCTCCAATTGTTGAAGTTGCTTTAATAGTAGTTGCGAGTAAAAACTTCCATTTTGAAACTGCCCCTGCCACTCATGGCATTTGAGGATCAAAAATTGAATTACTTTTTGCGAAAGTATATTAAATGCATCGGTATTGAATTCGCTTCCAAATATTCTGTCATGGGATGAAGTTCTTTGAAATGCATTAAGAATGGCACTCCAGCCAACTCCTTCCATACGTTCTAAAAGTTGTTGATCTAAATAATTCATCCAATTATCAATCTGAGCCAAATCAAAGTCAGGTTCAATTTTATGAATGAGTTCGGGCCAATCAATCAAGGGATTTTTAAGAAATCCCATCCATTGATGTAAATTAGGCCCTTCAGTACTTCTTAGTATCTCAATCCAACTATTAATTGCTGCTGCAACCCCAGTTGTTGAGAGTTTCCAGCCGGTTGCATCCTGGATTGAAATACCCTCGTAGCGAGCTAGTAACGCTCTCACTCGCCTGACAACCAATCGATCCTGAGCAATGATGGCAATATTTTTACGATCCTTTTTTATATGAAAGGCGACTCGTTGCACTGTTACCCAAGCTAATTTCTCAAAACTTGGAGGTGACATTAAATGCCAGTGGTCTTTGATAACATCTTTACGGTTTTCTTTAACAAAAGATTGCTTTTGTTCTTGGGAAAAAGCGTGGCTTTCTAAACTGAAGGCCTCTGGCCATAATGCGATATTTTCCCAGTCTGGTGTTAAGCGATAAACATGACCTAGCTTTCCATATTGAGATAAAAATTCTTCTTGAGCAATTAATTCTGCACCTTTAACTTGAGTAAACTCAACCCAAATTAATGGTGGCAATGGATTGGTTTCTATTAATTCTTGAATTCTAAATTTCCAAGAAAGTTGTCTTCTAACTGGAGCATCTTGAATCGTACTAATATATTTCCAAAAAGTTAACAAGATGTTTGCCTCAGGTAAGACAAAACTTTCTGAGTTCGGGTAAGCGCGTTTTAATGCCTCTTGAAACAAGGATTCAATGTTAGCGAGATCAATGTCTCGGTAATCCTCTCCAACTTCAGTCAACGATAAATAAGCACTGGATAAATAATCACACCCCTGCACAATCGATTGGCTTAGGGCCCATTTACTAGCATCACCATGAATCCCAAGTCTTGCACTAATTTCTTGATGAATCTCTAATTGCTTAAATACGATTTCCCAGCGTTGAAAATCAGAAAATTCATTTTGGATACTTTTCAATTCTGGGGTTAAATTTAACCACTGATCCAGCCCAAATAGAGTGGGCAAAAATGCTAGCTCAATGGGACAGGGACTAGGTCTTCTACACTCTAATATTTGACGTAATTGGTAGGTGGGACCTGAAGTACTAAGAATAACCAAAGGTCGTTGTAAATACCTCTGCGAGACGTCCCAAACATTGACAGCTATTTGTTCAAGAGCAGATTGGTTTGGTTTAAATGAAATCTTTTCGATGGGCATTATTTTTTGAGTTTTGGGCAATATTTCATTAAATCATTAATCAGCATCAAAAAGTGAGCCTTAGATATTTTTTTAGAAGAGAGGTAGAATAAGTAATTAGACGAAATAATATCAATTTTTACTTACACAGTTAATTAAGGAAGCTTTATGAGCGAAGGAATTAAATACGTTACCGATAGTTCTTTTGAAGAAGACGTCACAAATTCAACCAAACCAGTTCTTTTAGACTTTTGGGCTGAATGGTGTGGACCGTGCAAGATGATTGCACCCATTCTTGAAGAAGTAGCAAAAGACTATGGCGATAAAATTCAAATTGCAAAAATGAACGTCGACGAAAATCAAGCCGTTCCATTGAAGTTTGGTATCCGAGGCATCCCAACCTTGATTTTATTTAAAAACGGTGAAGTTGCTGCACAAAAAGTAGGTGCTTTAGCTAAATCACAGCTGACCGCATTCATCGATTCACACTTGTAAAATAAGGCCTAATTACATTGATTAGGCCTTGCAATTAGATTTATTTTTAAAAAGGTGTGTTGTATATTCATCAAGAATGTAAGGCACACTTCAAATAGTGTTAGAATATTTACATAAATACAGATTCATCATCTAAATCAAGACTTTTTCAAGTTTATTGCCTTTTTTCTTCGCTGAACTTGAATGCTGTACCAAAGACACTTTACTTTTCCTTTATCTTTACATTCTTTATAAACCTTGATCTAACGTTTTTTTATTTTTTAGGTCCTATTTTAATTCCTACCTACTTCTTTCCTCCTACCAAACACCCTTCCAACTCTGATCATTCGCCTCAGACCTCCTACTTTTAACTGTTTATATATCTATGCAACTAACTGAATTAAAAATCCTGCACGTTTCTCAACTACTAGAGATGGCGGCTTCACTTGAAATTGAAAATACCCAAAGGATGCGCAAACAAGAATTAATGTTTGCTATCTTAAAAAACAGAGCTAAGAACGGTGAGACTGTATTTGGTGATGGCGTTTTAGAGGTGTTACCAGATGGCTTTGGATTCTTGAGATCCCCAGAGTCCTCTTACTTAGCCTCCCCGGATGATATTTATATTTCTCCCGCTCAAATTCGCCGCTTTAATCTTCATACGGGGGATGCGGTCGAAGGTGAAGTGAGAACCCCAAAGGAAGGTGAACGTTACTTTGCTTTGGTAAAGGTCGACAAAGTCAACGATATCGCACCGGAGGCTCTCAAAAATCGAATTATGTTCGAAAATTTGACGCCGTTACATCCAGATCGTCCGATGTTGTTAGAGCGTGATATTAAAGCCGAAGAAAATTTAACAGGTCGAATCATCGATATGATTTCTCCAATCGGTTTTGGTCAAAGGGGTTTGATTGTTGCCTCTCCTAAATCAGGTAAAACGGTCATGATGCAACACGTTGCACATGCAATTGCTGCAAACCACCCCGATGCCATTTTAATTGTGCTTCTCGTGGATGAACGCCCAGAGGAAGTTACAGAAATGCAACGCTCTGTTCGTGGAGAAGTAGTAGCTTCTACCTTTGATGAACCAGCTGTAAGGCACGTTCAAGTTGCAGAAATGGTCATCGAAAAAGCAAAGCGTTTAGTTGAAATGAAAAAAGATGTCATCATTCTTTTAGACTCCATTACTCGTCTGGCACGCGCATACAATACCGTCGTACCATCTTCAGGTAAGGTTCTATCTGGTGGTGTCGATGCAAATGCTCTACAACGTCCAAAACGCTTTTTTGGTGCCGCTAGAAATATTGAAGAAGGTGGTTCATTAACCATCATCGCTACTGCCTTGATAGAAACCGGCAGT
>CAISYI010000049.1 GCA_903889595.1 uncultured beta proteobacterium | reverse complement strand
GTAAGGGCTCAAAAATAGACTGTAAAGGTGATTTAGAGAGGGGCTCGTTACTAAAAAAATTCACCAAAAATTCATCCCACTCCTGTTGTTGCTCGAGCGATATGTTATCAGTAGGGGGAGATGATTGAAGCTTTGATGAGAGCACTATCGGAACACCTTATTTACGGTTTTGGGAAACAAACAACTTGTTAAACAATTTACCATAAGGCGAGATAAAAAGTTTCTAGCAAGTAGTCTTATTGAGAATTATCTTAGACCTTATTACAGCAGTAATAAGGTCAGGGCCTAAACCAAATGCGCCCAAATATCTCATCTTTTTTGATCCAAAGGTGACCTAATCCAACTGTAATATGTGCCAAAGAAATGCCAATGAGCGTAAAAACTAGATAGCCATGGATTTGAAATAATTGCTTAGCCAAGGTTTCATCTTTTGGAATGCCGGGTATTCCAGGTAGGTGGAAATCACCCACTGTAATAAGCGCTGGATATGCGGTAACTCCAGCCCATCCAAACAGGGGTGTTAGCACTAGAAGTAAATACAACGCACCTTGTACAGACTTCGCCAATTTAATTTGTAGTTGAGATAGGTTGCTAGGGTAGGGCGGTCTTTTAGAAGTTAATTTGGCAAGGATACGCAGACCAGTAATCATTAGGACAAGAAATCCAATTAACTTATGCCATGCATAAAGGGTATTTGTAAGTTCGTCCCACAGGTTGGCTTCCGAGCGACTAGTCATCCAAAAACCCAAAATAAGCAACCCAATGATTAACAAGGCAGTAAGCCAATGAATCAATCGCACGGTAAAAGAATATGTTTGGGACATGATTTATCTCTTGAGCTTTAATCTGGCTTGATATTGCCTGCTTTCACTACCTTAGCCCATTTATCCACTTCCTGTTGAATAATCTGCGCTGTTTGCTCAGGCGTTGGTGTAAGAATAATGTAGCCCAAACCTACTAGTTTTTCACGCATCACTGGTTCTTGAACAATCTTTGTAATTTCCTGGTTTAGATAATTCACAATCGACTTAGGAGTTCCGGCAGGTGCAGAAATAAATTGCTGGGTATCTCCTTCAAATTCAGGAAATCCTGACTCACTTATGGTTGGAACATTCGGAATACTCGCAAACCGTACTTTACTAGTGATCGCTAATGGGATGAGTTTGCCTGCATTAATCTGTGCCATCGCTGGTGGTAAGGCAGAAAACCCAACGGGTACTTGATGACCCAGTACTGCTTGCAGAGCAGGGCCGCCACCGTTATAAGGGATATGTTTCATGTCCAAATTACCACGTAATTTGAGTAATTCCATACTGAGATGCGGACCAGTACCATTGCCTGGCGTTGCATAATCAATCTTGCCAGGATTGGCTTTGGCAAAAGCGATGAAATCTTTGAAGTTTTTTGCAGCGAAATCTGGGCTTGCTACTAACACATTCGGTGAGCTGACAGGCATTGCCACGGGTGCAAAATCTTTTAACGGATGAAAGCCAGGATTTTCATAAAGAGATGGGTTGATGACATAAGCACTGCTCATCAGAAGCAAGGTATAACCATCGGGTGCTGATTTAGCAACTTGTGCGGCACCGATATTAGCGGCACCGCCGGGTTTGTTTTCAACAATAAAAGATTTACCGGAGTTTTCTGATAACTTTTGCGAAAGAAGTCTAGCGATAATGTCTGAGGGACCACCAGGCGCAAAAGGCACAATAATACGAACCACTTTATCCGGATAACCTGCAGGGTTAGAACTTACAGATTGGCTTTGGGCACTCGTTGGAATAATCCAAAATAATTGAAAAAAAACTAACGGTAATAATTTTTTTATGCCGTGCACTCGAAAGACCATGGAAAGCTCCTAAAAATAGTAAATACTCTTTTATATCGTCTATCATATTAATATAAATAACAATCATGGAGATATAAATGGATGAATTAATCTTATGGGGTCGCCTTAACTCAATTAATGTCCAAAAAGTCTTGTGTACGATCGAAGAACTCGCAATTCCGTTTCAACGTATAGATGCTGGACTTCAGTTTGGGGTGAATAAAACTGCAGAATATCTGCAAAAAAATCCCAATGGCTTAGTACCTATGATTGATGACAATGGCTTCATCCTTTGGGAGTCGCACGCAATTATGCGGTACCTTGCTAAAAAGCATGACACAAGTGGGCAAGTGTTCCCACAGGATCCATTGCTTCAAGCGAAAATTGAACAGTGGCATGATTGGTATAACACCGTCTGCTGGCCACCAATGAGAAGCTTGTTTTGGGGATATGTAAGAACCCCTGAGGCAGAACGAAATGCCCAGGATCTTGAAAACGCTCGCCAACAAATGATTAAAGTACTGACTATTTTGGAAGAGCAATTAGGTAAATTCAAATATGTTGCTTGTGATCAATTTACTTTAGCCGATATACCTGTTTTCCTCGTTGCATATCGTTGGTTCAATATGCCTATTGAGCGCCCAAGTTTTCCGAATATTGAGCGCTGGTATCAGGAAGTTCAAAAACGACCAAGTTTTGTTAAATATTCATCTGATCCATTAAGTTAAGAAAGTTTGTATGAAGATAGTCGATATTCGAGAAATTGCTATTCCCCTGAAGTCATCTTTACGTAATTCGGTGTTCGACTTTAGTGAAATGACTACTTCTGTCGTTGCAGTCGTATCCGATGTGATTCGCAATGGCAAACCTTTAATTGGTTATGCCTTTAATTCCACTGGGCGCTATGCCTGTGGAGCGCAAATGCGCTCCCGTTTAATTCCAAGAATTTTAAGTGCTAATCCAGATGACTTACTGGATGCTAGTGGTGTTAACTTAGACCCAGCTAAGATTTTTGCCAGAATGATGCTGCGTGAAAAACCAGGTGGGCACTCTGAGCGCTCTGTTCCTATTGGCACGATTGAAGTAGCCGTTTGGGATTTGGTAGCGAAGATTGCTGATAAACCACTTTACGTTGTGTTAGCCGAGCGTTTTAATCAAGGTATTATTCCGACCAAAGTGCCATGTTATGTAGGCGGCGGTTGGTATGCTCCTGGCAAGGGGATTCCT
>CAISYI010000048.1 GCA_903889595.1 uncultured beta proteobacterium | reverse complement strand
TTCATGGCTACTTTGACTTGGAGGTCGAGAAGCTAAGATACTAAATCATCCTTAGCCTCCTTTCATTTTTCAAAGTTGCACTTCGTATTAGAATTCACCAAGCAATATTATTTAAAAAAGATTAAATATCCATAGCTGATAAAACAATGGATTGAAAAAATTTAAATTAAAAAAAACCTTCTTAATTTTCATTAAGAAGGTTATCGATTTAAGAAAGTTAAATTTTTATTACAATGTGACTCTTAAACTTGACATCATACAAGCATCTTCATGTTCAATTAAGTGACAGTGATAGACATAGTCACCAGTATATCCAGGGGGATAGTGAACTAGGATCTCTACTAATTGGTTAGAAGGAATCATGACCGTATCTTGACGAGCAACCAAATCGAGTTTTTTCGGGTCAGTTGGGACTGGAACAAATTGACCATTAACAAGTTCCCAACGACGCGTAACAACCATATTTACCAAGTGTACGTGGAATGGATGCATATCGGGCGCACCATTTAGCGATGTAAGTGGTTGAGAGTTTGGAATATTAGCTACATACCAACGTTCATAAGTATTCGCTTTAGCAACAATCACTGGAGTATGTAGAGCTGGATAGGCTTTAGCAACAGTAATATCTGGGTTAGAACGTGTTTGCAGGAAACTACGACGAGCGATTGTGTAGTTAACCTGTGAACCATTAGTAACATCGCCAGGCAAAGGGTTTACTGATGTTTTTAAATCAACATTAATAGGTAATTGCCAATATCCGTTATCAGCATCCGGAGTAACGCTACCATCGACCAATTCAAAAATCTGTACGTCACTCCAACCCGCTAAACCATTGCCGTAGTCAGAAACAGGTACGCCGTTCACAGTTGATGGACCAGAAAAGCCTTGAATATTACTGATGGGAAGGACCAATCGATTTGGACCAAACTTAACGCCTGGGAGAGTACCAAGCTTCGAACCCGTCCACAAGAAATCAAAATCAAGGCAAGCTGGCAACAATACCGCATTTACTTGAGCAAGTGTAGGAACCTTGAATGCTGTAATCTGAGCCGCAGTATTAGAGTTCAGAGTAAAAGTGGTTAATGTGGCAATTGGATCAGTTTTTAGAGCGGTATAGAGAGCAGCATCTGTTGCAGTATAGGATTGTGATGTTGGTGCGCAAACAATATCTGCATAAGTTGTAAATAGCGGCTCTGGTGTTGGCGGCACTGTAGCATTTTGTGGTAAACGCGGAGTAATTGCCAAGTTAGCTATCTTGAGCGATTTCACGGTCGATGGGATTCTAGAGAAATCAACCAACAAATCAAGTCTTTGACCTGGTGTAATCGTGACATAGTCCATCGCAGCTAAGGGAACAGCTGTACCGGTAAAACCTTGATCTGAGCCAACAATCGTAATTGCATCAGAATACCAAATCCGGCCACTACCTGCAGTCACAGCTGCTGGATCAAATAAAGCAAATGAGAAAGTTCTCGCATTAGCAGCATTTAATAAACGCAACCTTAAGACTCTACGATCAACAGTACTCGCAGCAGCAGATGCAGGATTACCGTTAATGAAAAGGCTATTACCGAAAAACTCAGCGCGCACAGCCTGATAAACAGATGTATCCATCACGCGACCACCTTGATAATCAACAGCAAGGCTATCAGGCGTCATAACACGATCTTGAATCGCCATTAACTTCTCTTGTTTTGTTCCGCCAATGAGAGCCATTAGAGCATCATCTGCTGCGTCACGAACAATATACAAACCAGCCAAGCCAGCGTAAACATTAGGC
>CAISYI010000047.1 GCA_903889595.1 uncultured beta proteobacterium | reverse complement strand
TGCAATCCGTTCGTCAACTTGAATAAAGTGTTCTTTTACACCTTTTGTTGGCGGTGGTACTGATTTCGCGTCTTCTCCCATTAGGTCGATAGAATCTTGAAATAAACAGTGGGCGTGCACATCGATCGCCTTGATTTTCTTACCATTAATAATGACTGGTGGTCTTCTTAGTGGCTTGTTAGTTTGGGCATTGGCCGCATGTAAAAGGCCGCATCCGCAAAAAGTTAAACCTCCCAATGCTTTTGCTGAAGTACTCAAAAATGCTCGTCTATTATTCATTCGTGTCTCCTTGTTTAATGATTCAAATCATTCATCTTATTTGCTACTTAATTCTTTAAATTTGCAGCTTTACTAATTTTGCTAGCAACTTCCATTTCAGCTTTAATAAATGTATTGAAGTTATCAGGAGACATGGGTAGAGGCTCTGCACCTAATTTTGTAAAGCGATCTTTTACTTCCTGACTGTTTAGAGCTTTAATGACCTCATCATTGAGTTTTTTAATGATTACTGGAGGAGTACCTGACGGAGCAATGAGCCCAACCCAAAAAACATATTCCGAGTTTGGTACTCCTGCCTCAAGTGTAGTTGGCACATTTGGTAATGCATTGGTTCTCTTTGGAGTACTCACCGCTAAAGCCTTTAATTTACCCCCCTGAATTAATGGTAGGGCAGAAGATAAAGGTGCAAAAAACCAATCAGCACGACCACCAATTACGTCCGAAATAGCTTCTGGTGTTCCCTTATAAGGCACATGAGTCGCTTTAACCCCAGCGTATAAATTAAATTTTTCAGCATTCATATGGGTTGCACTACCAACACCTGCAGAAGCATAATTAAGCTCTCCAGGTTTTTCCTTGGTCGCCGCGATTAAATCAGCAACTGTTTTCCAAGGTTTGTTCGGTGAGACAACAAGAACGTTTGGCAATGCTGCAAGCGGAATAACTCCCGTTAGATCTTTTAATGTATCGTAACTCAGGTTTGGATAAATAAAGGGGTTTAAAGCATGCCCAGAAGAATGGACTAATAAGTTATATCCATCTGGTTCAGATTTAGCTACCTGTGAGGCGGCAATTGTTCCACCTGCACCAGGTTTATTATCAATAATGAGGGGTTGACCAAGGCTTGTGCCCATCACATCACCAACTGCCCTAGCAATAATATCTGTGCCACTGCCCGCAGTAAAAGCTACGACAAAGTGAACTGGTTTAGTTGGGTAATTTTGAGCCTGAGTCATTGCGCTTAGCGTGATTATTGATAAGGCTACACCGGCTTTCAAAAAAGAAAGTTTACTAATTTTCATTGCTTTTCTCCCTATAATTTTTATAAGCCTAAGGCCTGTTTTATTTTGTTTGCTGATACATTTAAATCTTGTACTTTTTGAGATACATTTTGGGCTACTAGTTCTCCACGGCGTTTTTGCCAAGTACCAGCAATCATGACATTCTCAATATTAGCCAAACTTGTTTGCATGACAACGGCACTAACTAAATCGTTGACAGGTTGCATATTGATATCCGATGCACGAATCATCACTAAGTCGGCTTGCTTACCTATAGCTAAACTACCGATTCTATTTTCTTGACCTAGCATCTTGGCACCTTCAATGGTGACCCACGATAAAGCCTCACGCGTCGTAATAGTTGAAGTTGGCGGAATAGTTCCGTGTAATTCACGGTAGGTGAAATTATCTAAACTTCGTTGTATTCCTAAAGCAACTCTTGCTTGGATAAACATCTCGCCACTACACACGCTCTCCAAATCAACTCCGAGAGATGGAGCTTTTCCAAGTGACCTTAACCTACCTGTGAGCGGATGGCCGTGACCTTGGGTCATTTCGTTTTCAGCCGTTGCTGAGAAAGACATACCTAAGTCACAAAATCTTTTGAGTTGCTCTTCAGACAACGCATGACCATGAACAATATTAATATGTGGCCCTAGTAGT
>CAISYI010000046.1 GCA_903889595.1 uncultured beta proteobacterium | reverse complement strand
TGGTTTAGATTTATTCCAGATTATCGACTTGATGACTTAATGATCAGTATTGCCGGACCTGGTGGTGGCGTTGGACCTCACTTAGATTCTTATGATGTTTTCTTGATTCAAATGTCAGGTCGTCGTAAGTGGGAGATTCAAAGTAATCCGGACAAGAGATTTATCGAAGATCTCCCATTAAAAATACTCGAAAACTTTAATCCTACCGATGAATGGGTCCTTGAGCCTGGTGATATGCTGTATTTGCCACCCCAAGTTGCGCACAACGGTGTGGCGCTGGACCCTGGCACGCAAACTTGGTCAGTGGGCTTTAGAGCTCCAAGCTACCGTGAGCTCATTCAAGAGACACTTTGGCGTTTGGCCGATCAATTAGAGGATGATTTAAGCCTTTCTGATCTATTAACCGATGCAGGACAAGTGGCAAGTGATCGTCCAGCAAAAATCCCTTCTCCCGTCATTCAGTCCGTCAAGCACCGCTTCCACGAACTGCCTTGGCACGGACAAGAGTTAGAAGAACTGCTTGAATTTACCTTAGGCGAAATTCTGAGTGAACCCAAGCCTACCGTGGTCTTCTCACCACCGTTTGAGACATTGAGTGAAGCACAGTTCAGAAAAATCATTGTGCAAGAAGGATTAGTAGTCCATCCCCAAACTCGACTCAATATTAGTGGTGATTATTTATTTTGTAATGGTGCCTTACTCACTTACCTAGATAAAAAATCAGACGCTTTTGAATCTTGGCTACTCTTTGCGCATCAAAGAGGCTTTTCACCCAAGCAATGTCGCAGATTCTTATCCTATGCCTCGATGTTTGAACCCGTTTATGAGGGGTATTTAGATGGCTGGTTTGAATTAGGTGCGTATGCGCCAGGTGATTAAATTTTCAATCCCTTGAAACCGAATTGCCCTTAATTAACGCTTATGACAGTATTGAAATAAGTTTTAGCTATAATTATGATTGGGTTAAAATTTAATTCCAACAATAATTACCGGTAATTACTGTATTTTTAAAAAATTTTAAAGGATTATTCAAATGAACAAGTCACTACTATTAGCTGCATTATTTGCTTTATCAATCGCTGCTTGCAGCAAAACTGAAAAGCCTGCTGAACCAGCTCCAGCACCTGCTGCTGAAGCACCAGCTGCTGCTCCTGCAGAAGCTGCTAAAGATGCTGCTGATGCTGTTAAAGCTGCTGAAGCTCCAGCTGCTGCACCTGCACCTGCTGCTAAGTAATTCGTTACTTTGTTTGCTGAAAAAGCCGCTTACGCGGCTTTTTTCTCGTCTATTTTTTTAGTTTTGGTTTAGCTGTTTTTGTTTGGCTGTTTTAATTCGGATTATGGAATCTGATCTACCGGAATAATATCAATCGTTTTCTTGGGGATTGATTTGATGGGTTTAGTCTCTACCACCGCAGTAGTTACTTTAGTCGGTTCAATGATCTCTGGCATGGTTTTGACGGAAGTATATCTTGAGTTAACAGGTTCAACCACTACTTTAGGGGTTGATAACGGATCGCTTGCAAAAACACGGTAACGAACTGGGTCCGGGATATAAACCATATTGGCGACTTCAGGATCTGGAGGAGGTGGTTTAAGTAGCGTTGTTTTCGTATTTTTCGCTTTAGAACTCACTGTTTTTGGGGTGTTTGTATCAGGCAACACGATGTCTGCCTTGGTTGATAAGGCTGGTTTACTCGGCGCATTAACGGCTGGTACTTTGGGCGCTTTAGGCTCCTCCAAAGTAACCATACTTTTATAGGCTCCAGGAGCCTCCTTGACCGTGGGCGGCGTAACAATCGTTGAAGCAACTGATGGTGCTGTGCCGTATTCGGTCACTTTCCCATCCAGGTTGAAATTTTCAACAATGTTAAATTTATTATCACTAGGCTCTTCTTTTCTAAACACTGCAATACGAACTGGTGGTCTGGTTGGATCTTCAAAATACTTCGTGATTTGCGAAAAGCGGTCCATATCAAGCGTTCCGCTTAATTGACCTAACTTAAGAAATGCAATTAAGTAGTTGTACTTCGCCTGTGCCAGGTCACGATTATTATTTGATAAGGATTTTTGTGCGTTGAGTAAATCGACGTTGGCCCGTTCACCAAATTGAACACTTTTTTGCATCGCTTTGACTAAGGCTACTGTCGACTCAACGGCTAAATTGACGGCATTGATTTTCTGAATACTGGACTGAACAATATCGTATTGTTTCTTTAATTCTGTAATCGTCTGATCTCGGTTAGCATCAAAGTCAGCTTTAGCTTTTTCATACGCGGCGTAGGACTGTGCAATACGAGCATCACTTTCACCACCTGTGTAAATAGGAACACTCACTTGAACACCGATATAGTTCTGGTTATAACCAAGGCCAATGGATGTCAAGGTAGATGAACTTTGACTTGACAATGTCCCAACTAAATTCACGACTGGGTATCTTCCGGCAACGGCTTTTTCATACTCCCTCAATGAGACTTCCACTTGGAAAGCCTGCGCCTTGATTTGCGGACTATTGAGCATTGCCACATCACGCCACTCAGTAAAGCTTTTAAAGTTAACGGGCAGGGCCTGAAAACGGCGATCTAAAGGGGTGATCTCTTGCCTTGTAGTTGGGTAACCAATGATATCGACGAGTTTGCGGCGCGCATTTTCAAGCGAGTACTCAATATCGATAATCTTTGACATCGACACACGGTAAGCGGCCAATGCTTCTAGAACATCCGTCTTTGAACTTTCGCCATTAACAAAGAATTTCTCCATTAATTTGGACTGCTCTAAAAAAGCATCTCGCTCTGCGCTCTGAAACTTTAATTGGTCTTCGGCAAATAAGGTATCTAAATAAGCTTGTGTTACTCGAATGAGTAAGTCTTGCGCATTGTATTTAAACTTTTCTTCACTAAAATTCGCCTGAGATTGCCCTTGTCGATAGCGGGCAATTGCGTCCATGCTAAAGAGCGGCATCGTTAATTGTAATGAGCCATTTTCACTTGGGTATTTTGACTGTGATGCATTTCCGGTTGAGCCTTTGGTCCACTGTGTCGTATCATTTTGATAGTAATAATAATTAGCGGATAACTTGGGCATTAAGGCTGATAAGCCTAAATTCTTATTAGCTGCGCCAGATTCATAATCTTTCAGAGCAGAACGATAAGTCGGATCGTTCATGAGGGCTAAATCATAAGCCTCTATCATGGTTAGGCCATAACTAGTGCCACTAAGCAAAACAAAGCAACTAACTAAACCAGCTTTTAAACGCCATACTGCCATCTTTAATCTTCCCGCAAGGCTGAGTGGAATCGATCCGTAACGGGCTTGAGTATATAAGTCATAGGAGATTGCTCGCCAGTTTTGACAAACAAATCAACCGGCATACCGGGGCGCACTTTATAAGAACCCAATAATTTTTTACCCGCTTCTGTGGCTTTTGCTTGAATTTTGTAATACGGCATACCGGTTTTTTCATCAACGATACGGTCCGCTGCAATCGATAATAAAACGCCAGGAATATGGGGGGTACGATTGGTGTTAAAGGCAGTAAACATCATTTCAACCTCTAAACCCTCATGGACCTTATCAACGAGATGAACTGGTAACTGGGCTTCAATCATTAAGTCATCATTGGTCGGTATCACTTCCATGAGGCGAACTCCTGGAGAAACGACACCGCCTTTAGTAAAGACTTGTAAGTTCACGACGCGGCCGTTTACAGGGGATTTAACATCCGTATTCGCCAAATCTAATTCCATTG
>CAISYI010000045.1 GCA_903889595.1 uncultured beta proteobacterium | reverse complement strand
CGATTCTGTTGAGCTTGGAGTAACTACGATTGACACTTACTTTGATACTTTAGGTGGCGTGAGCCGCGCCGTGCGAAGAGCTAAAGGCGGTAAAGCCGCACCGGTTTACATTGGCGATCAAACTAAGGGTGATGCAGTAGTAAGAACCTTAAACGAGCAAGTCTCCTTAGAAACACGCTCACGCATGCTCAATCCTAAATGGTATGAGGGCATGCTCAAGCATGGTTATGAAGGTGTTCGTCAACTCGAGAGCCACCTCACAAATACAGTAGGTTGGTCTGCTACCACTGGTCAAGTTGAGCCATGGGTATATCAGCACCTTACACAAACATTCATATTGGATCCCGAAATGCGCGAGCGTTTAATGAGTCTCAACCCTGCGTCATCAGCGAAAGTGGCTAGTCGCTTATTAGAGGCGTCAGAAAGAAATTATTGGAAGCCAGAGCCATCGGTATTGGAAACATTGCGTCGCGTTGCCAATGACTTTGAAGATCGACTTGAAGGTGTTTATGAAGGAGTACCTATTTAATGGAAACGGTTAACGTACCAATTGCTTCAATCAGTTCTAGGACTAAGCCGTTAGATGGTGAGGGTAGCTTGCAAGTTCACCTTGATCCAAACGAGAAAATTGGCAATGCCAAAGTATTTGCTATATATGGCAAAGGGGGGATTGGAAAGAGTACAACCTCTTCCAATCTATCTGCAGCCTTTTCTCTTTTAGGTAAGCGAGTTATTCAGATTGGTTGTGATCCTAAACATGACTCTACGTTTACCTTAACCAAGAAGCTAGTGCCTACAGTGATTGATATTTTGGAGTCAGTAGATTTTCATTCCGAGGAGTTGCGGGTAGAAGACTTTGTTTATGAGGGCTTTAACGGAGTAATGTGCGTTGAAGCAGGCGGACCTCCTGCAGGAACTGGCTGTGGTGGCTATGTGGTAGGTCAAACAGTGAAGCTCTTAAAAGAGCATCATTTGCTGGAAGATACAGACATCGTGATTTTTGATGTGTTGGGCGACGTAGTGTGCGGCGGTTTTGCAGCCCCCTTACAGCATGCAGACCGGGCCCTGATTGTTGCTGCCAATGATTTTGATTCCATCTTTGCAATGAATCGAATTGTTCAGGCGATTAGTGCAAAAGCTAAAAATTACAACGTCCGTCTAGGTGGTGTGATTGCTAATCGCAGTCAAGATACCGATCAGATCGATAAATTCAATGATCGAGTTGGCTTGAAGAAAATGGCCCATTTTCCAGACTTAGATGCTATTCGTAAGAGCCGTTTAAAGAAATGCACCATTTTTGAAATGGAATCAACGCCTGAAATTGAGGCAGTAAAA
Source organism: uncultured beta proteobacterium (assembly GCA_903889595.1). Taxonomy (GTDB): domain Bacteria; phylum Pseudomonadota; class Gammaproteobacteria; order Burkholderiales; family Burkholderiaceae; genus Polynucleobacter. The sequence goes on along the minus strand of CAISYI010000045.1, from coordinate 731 downwards.
GAAGAGTACCTCCGCTTGGCAGCAAGCTTGCTTTTAGATGATGACCCATTGTTGATGGAATCTCTAAAAGATCGTGAAATCTTTGACTTACTAGGATTTGATTAATCATGGATGCGATTTCTTATTTGGATAGACGCAGTAAGTTGCAGGACTATTTTGATCGCACTGCTAACGATGCTTGGGCAAAATTAACATCCGATGCTCCGGTAAGCGGTATCCGGGCAACTGTAAGAGCAGGGCGCGATCAAATGCGCAATACCATCATTAGTCGATTGCCAGAGCAACTTTCTGGTAAAAGAGTTTTAGATGCAGGTTGTGGTACCGGCGCCCTAGCTTTGGAGTTAGCTAACAAAGGGGCTTTAGTCACTGCAGTTGATCTCTCACCAAATTTAATCGAGCTGGCTAAAAGTAGGATTCCCGAGAGCGATCGTCGCAACATTGAGTTCTACTCTGGCGATATGCTGGATGAAGCTTACGGTGACTTCGATTACGTCATCGGCATGGATTCGATGATTCATTACTGCGCAAAAGATATGTTGGTTGTATTGGAGAAGTTATCTTCGCGGGTAAGTGAAAAAATACTTTTTACTTTTGCACCAAGCACCTTGCCGCTAGAACTCATGATTCGAGTTGGGCGTCTGTTCCCAAGAAAAAATAGAGCTCCTTTTATCGAGCCTATAAGCCAACTCAAGCTTCAAAAGTTGATCTCTGAATCTCCATGGTTCTTTGAT
>CAISYI010000044.1 GCA_903889595.1 uncultured beta proteobacterium | reverse complement strand
GTGGAAAAAAATCAATGAAAGATTAGCGTCATAATATAATCAAGCAAGATGACTAAATGAAGATCATCAATAAATTACAAATATAAAATGGAGATTAAATGGCAAACGATCGCTATTGCACAAAATTTTTTCGTTTCTTGGGCTTATATGTTGTTCTTAACGCCCTTTTAATGATTTCTATTACAAAGGTTTACGCCGCTTATCCTGAAAAAACGATTTCATTGGTATCACCTTTTCAGCCAGGAGGCGCCAGTGACGTGTTGGCAAGAGTGATTGTCAAGCCACTTTCAGATGCACTTGGTCAGACGGTGATTATTGAAAACAAGCCTGGGGCTGGGGGCAATATTGGCATTAACTATGTAGGAAGATCAAAGCCTGATGGCTATACCTTACTGATTACAACCAGCGTGTTAGTCATCAATCCTAGTCTATACAAAAATGCGGGGTTTGATCCTTTCAAGGACTTTTCACCAATATCAGATTGCGGTGCATCTCCCAACATAATTCTTACAAAAGCAAACTCTGGCATTAACTCCTTGAGTGAAATGGTCACCTTAGCAAAAAATCAACCGGATGTTTTAAATTATGCGCATGCGGGGGTTGGCGTATCACCTCATTTAGGTATGGAGCTTTTCAAGTCTCGGGCAAAAATTAACATTGCGCCAATCCCATATCCAGGCGGTGGCCCTGCAATTCAAGCTGTTCTTGGCGGTTCAACCCAAATTGGGTCTATCAACATTTTAGGATTGATGCCTCATATTAAATCTGGGGCACTCATTCCATTAGCGCAAACTGGCAGTGAGCGTGCAGCAGAAATGCCAAATGTTCCAACTTTAACTGAACTAGGTTACCCAAACACTGAAGCTGAAACTTTTGTTGCTATTTTGGCACCAGCAGGTACTCCACCTGTCATTGTAGAAAGACTCTCAAAAGAAATTAATCTAATCTTACAAAATGCTGAAGTTAGTGATCGTCTAAAGAAATTTGGTTTTCGAGTTGTAGCAGGCGGACCCGAAGTATTACGAGCCAGAATGCAGCGAGAAGTGCCAATGTGGAAAGATATTATTGAAAAAGCAAAAGTAATGGTTGATTAATGAGCTATGCAATTGATTCGTTTGGTTATCCACTTGGTTTTAAAGTAGACGATGGTAGTTCGCCTTCATCTCTTACTCTCAATAAGACAGGTCGAGAGGTTATTAAAGTTGAAGCTTGTCATTTAACAGGACATCAAAGAGAAGCAATACTTACCGAGGGTGGTGGGGCAAAGTGGCGACTAACTTCTGATGAAGGAAAGCACTTAAAAGGAACCGATTTAGCACCTTTTCCTTTTGGTTACTTTAATGCTGGATTACAAGCAGATTTACTTAACCGGATTCGACATTACTCTAATGAATTAGAAATGCCTTTTACCAATTTACATTTGAAATTAGCAAATGAATATTGGTTGCTAGGTTCATTTCTAAACGGCACCGGCAAAGGTGAGGCCACCCCTTCTAAAATTGAAATTCATATCAATAGTGGTTTGACTGATCAACAAATTATTCATTTAATTACTTGTGCGACTAAGGCATCTCCGAGTATCAATTTTTTAGAACGTGTTTTAAAAAGTACTTTTTCTCTAACTATTAATGGTAAGAGAAAAACGCTTAATGAATTAGAAGATCCGATGGTAGATATCCCAGAAGATCCATTCATCCGATATCCAAAGCCATTGCAACCAAAAGTTTCTGATGAGACTGAACTCAATATTATTCGTAAACTTTCTCTCAGAGAAAAAGGTGAAATTGCTATTGCTCCACCGGGAAGTACTTCTAAAATTATCAGAAATATAGAAGGTCAAAGTAGCTTTGTAAATTCAGCAGGACTGACAGAAATTGAATCGTGGTTAACATTACCTGGTATGAGTCATTTTTTATTCAACTCAGATGAGGGGCAAGGATCTAATGCTCCATCAGGTCTTGGCCTTCTCTCAACAGGTATTGCATTTTGTTTTATTACGCAAATTGCTAGGTACATTGAGAATATGAAACTGAATGTAAGTGGCGTCAGGCTAGTTCAATTCAATCCATTTTCGATTAATAAAGATGAGAGCGGATTTTCACAGATTGGTGAGGCAGAGCCAATAGAAACTCATTTATTTTTAAATGGCTCTTTATCTGAAGAAATGTTTGAGGGCCTTTTAAATATGTCCGCTAGAACTTGTTACTTACATGCTACAGCGCAAAATACTTTGCCTCCTATGATTAAGATTATTCATAATTCAAAAGAGGTTTTTTGAGCTTTTAAAGATTAAAAAATATCTACTATGCTTGGTGTAAGATATTTAAAACTAATTAAAAATATGGAGATGTCATGACTTTTAATAATCAATCAGTCAAAGAACGGGTCAGTGCTGAAGAATGGGATGTCAGAGTTCAACTGGCAGCATGCTATCGATTTGCCGCTCATTTTCGTATGACTGATTTAATCTATACCCATATTTCTGCTCGAGTCCCTGGTGATGAAAATCATTTCTTGTTGAATGCTTTTGGTCTGATGTGGGATGAAGTGAATGCTTCAAACTTAGTAAAAATAACATTAGACGGGAAAATTATTGATGATCCTACAGGCCTAGGCTTTAATGAGGCAGGATTTGTGATTCATAGCGCCATTCATGGAGCAAGGCATGATGTTGCGTGTGTGATGCATACGCATACAGCATCTGGAGTCGCTGTATCTGCCCAACAGCACGGACTCTTACCTTTATCACAACATGCCATGAGGCTCACTGGCAACGTGGGATATCACGCATATGAAGGTGTTGCTTTGAACCTAGAGGAGCGTGAGCGACTGGTAGCTGACATAGGCGATAAGATGACCTTGATTTTACATAATCATGGATTGTTAACCTGCGGTAATACCGTTCGGGAAGCATTTGATTTTATGTATTATTTAGAACGTGCCTGTCAGATACAAATTGCTGCTTTAGCAGGGGGTACTCCTGTTATTACCCCCTCTGCTGAGGTTGCTCAAAAGGTCGCTGATAGTTTTGCTCGTCCAGGCTATCAAGAAAAGAAAGGTGAATGGCGAGCGTTAATCCGTATGCTGGATAAAATGGATCCCTCTTATAAGGAATAATTCTTTCCGGAAATAAACCAGATTTAATTTGCTTCTTTTAGAAGACCGGCTTTAGCCATGATTTCTTTTACGACGTCACGTCGCTGATCCATCATCGTAATCATTTTCTCTGGGGCAATGTATTCCGGCTTGGCATCTCGCTCTAGAGCAAACTTAATAAACTCTGGATCCTTAACAACTTGCTCAATTGCTCCAGTTACTTTAGCAACTATCTCTTTGGAAATATTGGGTGGACCAATCACAACATTGGTAGATTCCCAAACTACGGGATATCCGAGTTCTTTTATTGTGGGAAATTTATCATAAGGTGGCGGCGACCTATTTTCAGCAAGGGAGGCTAAGAAACGAATTTGTCCCCCCTCTAAAAGTGCTCTTGCAGAAGCAAGTCCTGCAACGCCTACTTCTGCATGTCCACCAGCAACCAGCAATGCCACATTTGCGCCTGCTCCAGTAACGGGAATACTTGCCATATTCAAATTTGCGCCACTTAAAAATGTTTGCGCACCAACCCACCAACTTTGCCCAACACCTGCAGTTGCTAAATTAACTTTTCCAGGATTGGCTTTACTATAAGTTATAACCTCTTGAGCTGTATTGAATTTTAGGGTGCTTTTATTGGACCCTATTAAAATCGGGAAAAAAGTTGCAACCGCTCCAAATTGCGTAAAGTTGTTGTAGTCAAGATTCGAGACACCTTGAAGTTTGTTCGTAATGATTGTTGCAGAAGCGATCCCAAGCGTATAGCCATCGGGCTTAGATTGATGAATTTCACGATAACCAATGGCACTCCCCGCTCCTGGC
>CAISYI010000043.1 GCA_903889595.1 uncultured beta proteobacterium | reverse complement strand
GATAAAGGGTGCCCATTGACGGTGGGGAATAATGTCACAGTCGGTCATCAGGCAATGTTACATGGCTGTACCATCGAAGAGGGAGCGTTGATTGGTATTCAAGCGATTGTTTTGAATAATGCAGTAATTGGCAAAGAGGCTCTAGTGGGTGCCGGCGCAGTCGTGACTGAAGGCAAGGTCGTTGGTGAGCGCAAAATGGTTATTGGCGCACCAGCTAAGGAAGTTAAAGATGTTAGCCAAGAGATGATTGACCGCATTGCCAAAGGGACGATTGGCTACGCCAACCGAGCAAAAATATTCAAAGAAACATTAAAAAGAATAGGCTAATCATGGTTTTAGAAATTGCGGATTTAAGTATTTTGCCCGGAAAAAATGCAGAGTTTGAAGTAGCAATTGAAGCCGGTGTAAAAGAAGTCATCTCAAAGGCAAAGGGCTTTATTGCCTTTAAGGTACAAAAAGGGATTGAAAACCCAAATAGATACTTATTAATGATTGAATGGGAAACTTTAGACAATCACATGGTTGATTTTCGTGAGTCTCCAGAATTTGCACAGTGGCGCAGTTACGTGGGACCTTATTTTGAAAAGCCCCCAGCTATGGAGCATTTTGAATTATTAATTAATTAAAGCGAATTAGTTCTTGAGGGATTAAAACTTTTCGTTTTCCCTCAAGAATCGCCATTGTCCGACAGGAATATTGCCCAAAGGAATTTGGCCTATCCGAATACGTTTTAAGCCAACTACATGAAGGCCAACTAATTCGCACATTCTTCTAATTTGTCTATTACGTCCTTCTTTTAAGACAAATCGTAATTGATCTTCATTTTGCCAACTTACTTTTGCTGGTTTTAATGGCACATCGTCTAAAGACAAGCCATGGCAGAGCAATTGTAAACCGTTGGGAGCTATTTTCCCCTCCACGCGAACTAAATACTCTTTTTCAATAGGGCTATTCTCACCGATCAATAACTTTGCAATTCGACCGTCCTGAGTTAATACTAGTAAGCCTGATGAATCGATATCTAAACGTCCAGCAGGAGCTAAACCTCTGGTATTGAATTTTGCGTTTTTATTGGCATCTAAATGCGTTCTAAAAAAATTTTCAGGGGTAACCAAGGCCGCAGCTGGAGGATATTCTTTTGCATCATCAAAATGAGAGATATAACTGATTGGCTTATTGAGAAGGATCGTGGCTCTAGCGTCTTGTAACTTTAGCGCCTCTTTTTTGAGTTCAATTTTTTGATGAGGATAAGCCCTTGACCCTAATTCGGAAATCACCTCTCCGTCAACGGTTACTAATCCTTGTTCGATATATTGATCTGCTTCACGTCTTGAACATAAACCCTGTTCAGAGAGTAGTTTTGATATGCGTACTTTTTCCATAATCCGTATTATCGAACAAATTACATCAGAGTGGCTTAAAATTGACACTTCATTGAAAATTCATCTATTTTCAACACTTAAATTACCTACCTTACTGGATTTACATGGCTCTCTTTGTATTAAATAATGCCAAACTTGCCTATGGGCACGTTGACTTACTCGCAAATACCTCATTTTCATTAGAAGAAGGAGAGCGTGTTGGTTTAATCGGCAGGAATGGTGCAGGAAAATCATCATTCTTAAAAATTATTGCTGAAATTGAAAAGTTAGATGATGGATTGATTCAGAAACAACAGGGAATTCGCATTGCTTACGTTGCCCAAGAGCCAGCGTTTTTATCTTCAGATACTGTTTTTGATACTGTTTCTGTTGGTTTGCAGGATGTGAAACAAATGCGCGCAGATTATGAAGCTTTGAGCATGCAAGAATGGAATGATGATATACAACATCAAATGGATGTTTTGTATTCTCAGATTGATACTAATCAAGGTTGGGCTTGGGAGCAAAAAATTGATGAGGTTTTACAAAAGCTACATCTAGATGGTTCACGTTTGATGTCAGAGCTGTCAGGTGGAAATAAGAAACGGGTTGCTTTAGCACAAGCTTTAGTCATTCAGCCTGAAGTTTTGTTACTTGACGAGCCGACTAACCACTTAGATATGGATTCTATTGAATGGTTAGAGCAACTTTTAGTTGATATGCATTGTTCTTTGGTATTTATTACCCATGACAGAGCCTTTTTAGATAAGGTTGCTACAAGAATTATTGAATTAGACCGTGGCATTATTCGTAGCTACCCAGGTAACTTCACAGCCTATTTAGATTTAAAAGAAAAGCAGTTAGCAGATGAGGCTTTAGCTAATGCTAGGGCAGATAAATTACTTGCTCAAGAAGAGGTCTGGATTCGACAAGGTGTGGAAGCTAGAAGAACGAGGAGCGTTAGCAGAATCGGTCGTCTCGAGCAGTTACGTGAACAACGTAGTGCTAGACGCAATACGGTTGGTCAGGTCAGGTTAGATATTAATACGGGTGATAGATCGGGCAAAATTGTTGCGGCTCTGGAAAACGTTGATTTAGCATTTGGCGAGAAACAAGTAGTTAAAGATTTTACAGCGACTATTTTACGTGGTGATAAGGTTGGTATTTTGGGCCCTAATGGCGCTGGCAAATCAACTTTATTGAAACTGATTCTTGGTGAATTGCCACCTGATCGAGGTGATATAAAACAAGGTAGTCAAATAGAAATTGCTTACTTTGATCAATTAAGAGAATCATTGAATTTAGAAGCAAGCCTAGAGGATTTCATCAGTCCGGGTAGTGAATGGATTGAAATTGGTGGTCAACGAAAACATGTGAAATCTTATTTAAATGATTTCTTGTTTTCCCCTGAGCGTGCTCGGTCTCCCGTGAAAACACTCTCTGGTGGAGAGCGGAATCGATTACTTTTAGCAAGACTTTTTGCAAAACCAGCTAATGTCTTGGTTTTAGATGAGCCAACTAACGATTTAGACATTGATACATTAGATTTGCTAGAAGAGTTCTTACAAAACTATCGTGGTACTGTGTTTTTAGTAAGTCACGATCGTCAGTTTTTGGATAATGTGGTTACGAGTATGATTGCCTTTGAAGGTGATGGCTTTTGGCGGGAATACGAAGGTGGTTACGAAGACTGGAAAATTCAAAACGCTAGAAGACTAGCCTCCTTATCAAAGTCCCAAAAATCGGCGGGATCTACTAGTAATCAAGCGTCTGATGTTAAGAAGGCACAAAGTAATTCAGCCAAAGAGACAAGTAATAAAAAGGGTGGATTAAATAAATATGAAGAAAAAGAACTAGAAAAAATCACCTCTCAAATTGAGGCCCTGGAACTTGCGCAAAGTGAGATTTCACAACATCTGAGCGATCCTAAAATTTATACAGAAGATCTCAAACGTGCCAAGTCTTTACAATTGAAAATGACGCAAATGAATGAAGATTTAGAAAAATTAATGATCCGTTGGGATGAGTTATCCAGTAAGGATGTTGAACTTAATTAAGGAGATTAAGATGGATTTAGGTATTCAAGGTAAAGTTGCATTGGTTTTAGCATCTAGTAAGGGTCTTGGTCGTGCGATTGCTATTTCACTAGCTAGAGAGGGTGCCAAAGTTGTTATTTCAGGAAGAACATTTTCTGCTCTAGATGAGACTGCAAATGAAATTCGTCAATTTGGTGGTCAAGTGATGGTTTTACCTTGGGACATGTCTGATTTGAATCTCATTGAAGAAAAAATATCGATGATTGAAAAAGAATGGGGTAGTGTTGATATTTTAGTAAACAATACTGGGGGACCTCCTCCTACCACTGCAGAAAATCAATCTTCCGAATTATGGCTTACCCAGTTTCAACAGATGGTTTTGATGGTTATCAAAATAACTGACAGAGTTCTGCCTGGTATGAAAGAGAAATCTTGGGGACGTATCATCACGAGTACAAGTTCTGGCATGATTTCACCGATTCCTGGTCTTGCTATTTCCAATACACTTAGAGCATCCATTATGGGATGGTCAAAAACTTTAGCGAGTGAAGTAGCTAAGCATGGCATCACAGTAAATATTGTTTTACCTGGGCGGGTTGCTACGGAGAGGTTGGGGCAACTTGACCAGTTTAGAGCCCAAAAAGAAGGCAAGACGGTTGAAGAGATTTCGACTCGCATGATTGCCTCAATCCCTATGGCAAGATACGGTACACCAACTGAATACGGTGACGCTGTAACTTTCTTAGCGTCCACGAAGGCTTCCTATATTACTGGCACTTCCCTGCGAATAGATGGAGGAAGTTTCTCTGGCTTTTAAGCGCTTCTTATCATGAACCAATTGATTAATTTCTTGAAGCGTTATGCCATATCCAGTGAGTTGATTTGGTTAGGTTTAGCGCTGTGGATTTCGATTGCATCATTAAGTAGTGTTACTTTTTTGATGGATCGACTAGATCAAACTTTCGAGAAAAATGCACACGAGCTAATCGCCGCAGACCTCCTCGTTCGAGGGGATCAAGTACTTGATCTAGCCTTCGAGACTAAAGCAAAGCAAGAAGGACTTCGAACAGCGAAAACTATTATTTTCCCAACAATGGCTCGCTTCCAGAGTCAATCGAAATTGGTTGCACTTAAAGCCGTATCAGACGATTACCCCTTGCGAGGTCATTTAACTTTAAAGTTTGGATCTAAGGGTTTATCTGCTCAGGAGATATGGATTGATGAGCAACTAGCAAAGCAACTGGATCTTTCGATAGGACAAATTATTGAGCTAGGTAGTAGTGAGTTCAAAATCACGGATATTATTCTCAAAGAAATGGATCGTGGTGCTGCATTTATAAACTTCTCACCCAGAGTCATGATTAGAGAAGCCGATTTGGCTAAAACGGAATTATTGGGTTTGGGAAGTCGAGCAACATATCGACTTCTGTTAGCTAGTCAGGATTCACTCGATTTTAGAAGTACTCAGAAACAGATAAGTCAATTTCAAGAATGGACAAAAGAGTATATTGTCGAAAAAAAGTTGCGTGGAGTGAAGATTGAAGAGTTAGAAAACGGTCAACCTGTTGCTAGGAAAACGATTCAACAAGCAAATAAGATGATGTCTTTAGCTGCATTATTTACAGCGATGATTGCTGCTGTAGGGATTGCTCTTTCCACCCATCGATACTCCCAAAAACATATCACTAGTGTGGCTATTTGGCGTTGCTTTGGAGCTTCTAGAAAGCAAATTTTAGTCAGTCATCTCAAGCCACTTTTATTTATGGGCTTAGTTGCAACTTTAATTGGTATCGGTACAGGTTACCTTACGCATCAATTATTGTTGCATTGGATTGGCTCTCTCGTTGCCCAAGATATTATGCCGCCTAGCCTATTACCTGTTATTTGGGCTTTTTTAGTTGCTTTTACTTTATTACTTGGCTTTTCGGGTCCATCGCTTTTAGAGTTGACAATGATCTCTCCGGTTACAGCGCTACGTCAATTAGAGTACAAAAAATCTAAATGGTTCTTTATTAGTATTGTTGCGAGCCTTATAACCTATGCGGTCCTTTTGATTGCTATTTCTCGTAATATTTATTTGAGTTTAACGGTACTAGCAAGCTTTGTTTTGGGTGCGTTAGTTGTAGTGATGTTTGCTTGGGCAATTTCTAAATGGCTCGGTAAACTAATTACTGGGCTTACTAAAGCTCCACTTGGCCTTAAATTTATAGGCCAAAGAATGTTTGGTGGAACACAATTTACGGTAGTCCAAATCACTTCTCTTGCAATTGCCATGTTAGCTTTGCTTTTGTTAACTGTAATCAGAACGGATGTACTTAGTACATGGCAATCGAGTATATCGCCCGATGCACCTAATCGTTTTTTATTAAATATCACTCCTGAACAAAAGTTAGAAGTAAATAAGTTATTAGAAGAATCTCCTGTAAAAAAGAATTGGGATGTCTATCCCATGATTCGAGGAAGGTTAGTAAAGGTAAACCAAACGGCATTATCTTCTGAGAGTTTTATAGATGAGAATGCCAAAAGACTAATTGACCGAGAGTTTAATTTATCCTATACACAAAACTTACCAGTTAAAAATTCTGTGATTGCCGGCAAATGGTTCGGTGATGCTAAAGATTCCAGTGAGGTATCGATGGAAGTAGGCATCATGAAATCGCTAGGCTTGAAGTTAGGGGATCAAATTACTTTTGATGTTGCAGGTGTACCCTATGATGTCAAAATAACTTCGATTCGAAAATTGGATTGGAACTCTATGAGAGTTAATTTTTTTGCAATTATGCCGACCTCATTATTACAAGAGGCACCTCAAACTTGGATTATGGCCTATCACCAATCACCTAATACACAGGTCGATGATAGGATTGTTGAGCAATTTCCTAATGTCTCAGCAATTAATGTAGAGCAAACCATTGGGCAAGTGAATCAAATGTTGGGCCAATTGTTTTATGCTGTTCAAGCCTTATTTATTTTTGCTTTGTTGGCTGGTTTGATTGTTTTATTCATTTCTGTTTTAGGGGTTCAAACTAAGCGACTTCGAGAAGCTGCAATCTTAAAAACTTATGGTGCAGATCAAAACTACCTCAATAGAGTGTGGTTTTTTGAATTTATAACAGTTGGAATTCTAGCGGGAATTTTAAGTGGCAACATCGCGGGAATTTCCGCTTGGATTTTGGTTAGAAATTTTCTAGAAACCGATATGAACTATCCTTTTTGGTTGATTGGTATGGCGATAATTTTAGGTGTGGTTTGTAGCTTTGTATCGGGGCTCTATTTGAAATACAAAATTAGTAATGTTTCAACAGTAAAAATTCTTCAAAGTTTTTAATATGCCAGAATTAGAAGACAAATCATCACCTACTCTGTTCGATGAAATAGGGGGATACGAAAAAATCAAAGATTTGGTAAATCAATTTTACGATTTGATGGAATTGGACAGTCAATTTTCTGAGCTTAGAAAAGTCCATCCAAAGGAGCTAGACTCTTCAAGAGAAAAGTTAACGATGTTTCTCTCTGGGTGGACCGGGGGTCCCAATTTATATATTGAAAAATAGGTCATCCCAAATTGAGAGCCCGTCATTTACCATACCCGATTAATTTAGTAATGCGTGACCAGTGGTTGCAATGTATGGGGCAGGCTATGATTGATGTTCAGTTACCTGAGCAACTTTGGGAGAGATTACTAAAGGCTTTTTTTGATACGGCCGACTGGATGCGAAATCAAGCCAATTAAAAAGAACTAGTTTTTGGGTAATTGGACGAGTCTAGTTTTAGCAAGGCGGTCTACCAGGGACTGTGGTCCATTCACTCGATCCTTATCAAGTAAACACGTCATTGGCCAAAAGAGTAATGCCATAAAAAACATTAATTCAATAGTTGGCCAATGACCTAAGGCATGACCCATAAGGATCTTGAAAACTCCATAAATGATTACTGTAGGAATTAGCCAAAGTGTACTTAAGGCATACCTTATAAGACCTTGGTTTCGACTGAGGAGATTACCATCAAGATTGACAAGTTTGACATTCCAAGTTTGCATTGCTAATGTTTGGCCGGTCTTTTTCCAGTACCAAACAAAATAGGCGCCAAATAATGAATAGACCAAACCAAAAGCTAGCCAATTAGGTAGTTGTATATTGAAAATGATACCCAATAATAACGTTGGAACTAAATAACCTAGGGCCCAAACTCCCAATAACATCAACATTTCGTATAGACCTATAAAAATGCGACGTTTGATGGTTACAGCAGGTAAAAAAATATTCAAAATAGCTCTTGGAAAGGTGATATCAAATTAAAAACATTAATTTGATTTTAGAGATGGTGAGTTCACCAAGGAAGGTTTCTTTTGCTTCTTTGAGAGAGCAAGCTCAGCAAGCTCTTTTTTTTCTTCAGCAGAGAGTTGTTGGTATGCTTCCCAAGCTTCTAGCTTTTGATCATTCGAAACAGATTGCGCTTTTAAAAAATTAGCTCTGGCGACTCTTTTCTCATTAGAAGGTAACTTAGACCAATCTGCCATTCTAGCTCTAAGACGTTCTTTTTCTGTCTCGGATAAATTGTCGTACCGATTAGCTAACTGAATCCATTTAACTCTTTGTTCAACTGTGAGATTGGGCCAATCTTCCTCAAGTGAAGATAAGACCTCTTTTTGAACGGTCGATAAGTCCGACCAGTTAGAGGCTTTAGCGAGGCTACTTCCACCAATTAAAGGAAGTGATTGTGCCTTAATAGGACCCTGGACCATCACACCACTAGAGATAGCAAGCAGTAAAAATAAGCGAAATACTACCGTTTTAAAATGAGTTAATGGGTCTTGACGTTCAAGGATTTTGACTTGCATCTTTGACAGCCTCTGTATGAGCAGTATCTTCAATCGTTGTTTGATTTTTATTTATGAGGGATTGTTCTTTTTCAGTCTCTTTACGTTGAATCATTTCTTTCAAGAAAACACGAAAACCTTCATCTGCGTAAGCATCTGGTGGAACAGAATCACTCAAAATTGCAGTATCAAGGTCGGCAATATCCTTAATCCGAGAATTCTGTTGCCAATCGACAACAAAGTAAAGAACGATGGATGTAACGAGCAACATGCCAACCCAATTAATGGAAGATCTTAAATTTAGTAAGTCAAAAGTGTTG
>CAISYI010000042.1 GCA_903889595.1 uncultured beta proteobacterium | reverse complement strand
ATTGAAATAGAGCCCGTGGTAACGTCAGGTGTCAATGTCAAACCATTGATGGTTAAAAAAGCATTCGCTCTGTCTTTTAGATAGGAGTCTAATACTGTATTGGTTTGAGCAAGGCTTTCATTCCCTACAATCAAGAGTAAGGTTGATAGTGTGAATTGCTGGATAATCAAATAGTTGTTCCTTTTCAGGAAATACCCTAAAACTTTAACTGTAATCATGGATTAGAAAAATTGTTCAAAGTTATGAGATTTTAATGAAAAATTGTGACCGTAATTATCTAAATTTGATATGAATTTCATATAATAGGAATTTTAGGCCCCTTATCCAGTTAGGGCCAAAAAATTATATTTTTATTTAGTGATTGCGCTTTAGTTCTAGTAATTATCTATTTAATATTTTATCAACTAATAAGCAGGTAGTAATAATTGCTGAAACCTAGCCTTAAATTCAATTGGACCCTTGCATGAGCTCAGAGAATAATTTTGTAACAAACTTCCATAAATTAGTACATGTTGGTATTGCGTTATCTAGCCAGAAAAATCTTGAAAGCTTGTTAGAAGAAATTTTAATATCTGCTATCGATATTACTAATTGTGATGGGGGTACTCTGTATTTAATGTCAGGGGCTCACGAGTTGCAATGTGAGATTCTCATTATTAAAAGTCTCAATATTCAAGAGGGTGGTACTTCTGGCAAAACGATTGAAATACCAAACAAACCCCTTTATCACAGTGACGGTTCACCTAACTTTTTTGTTGAGGCGACCCAGGCGGTTCATGAAAATAGAACGATTAATGTGCCAAATGCTTATAAGGAACTTCATTTTGATATGGTTTCACCGAACCAAGCAGATGAATTAAGAGGTTATAAATCGATTTCTTTTTTGACGACTCCCATGCAGGACCATGAAGGTGAGATTATTGGTGTTTTGCAATTAATTAATGCTATCGATTCAGAAACGAATGAAATTATCTCATTTACTACTGATGATGAAGAGGTACTTGAGGCCTTAGCGTCTCAAGCAGCGATTGCATTTAGTAACCGATTACTAATGTTCCGCTTAGAGAACTTATTTAGAGAATTCATTGATTTAATAAATGGTGCCATAGATGACAAGTCACCTTACACAGGAGCGCATTGTCGTCGTGTTCCGGAATTAACCAGCATGATTGCAGACGCAGTAAATAATAACGATAAAGGTCCTTTGAAAGATTTTAAAATGACCGATGCCGATCGTTATGAGTTACATATTGCTGGACTCATTCATGACTGTGGCAAAGTGTCCACCCCAGTTCATATTGTTGATAAAGCAACGAAGCTTGAAAAAATTTATGATCGAATCGGTGTTTTAGAATTGCGTTTAGAAATTATTCGACGTGATTTAGAAATTACGTTTTTAAAAGGACAATGTTCTGAAGAGAAATGGCAAAAATCTGAGCAACAGTTAATTGATGATTTGAAATTTTTAAAAGAAAGTAATATTGGTTCAGAGTGGATGAGTGACGCCTCAATTCAACGAATCAATCAGATTGCAAAATCTCATCAATGGGATGATTATCTCAATAACTCTCATGACTTTATTACAGCAGAAGAAGTTGAAAATTTATCAATCCGTTCCGGTACTTTAAATGTCATGGATCGAAAAACCATTAATCATCACATCGAAGTGACGATTGAAATGCTAGAAAACTTAACATGGCCTAAACATTTACAGCGCGTTCCTGAGTACGCAGGGGGACACCATGAAAGAATGGATGGTAGAGGTTATCCAAAAGGATTAACACGAGATGACATGTCAGTTCAAGCAAGATGTATGGCTATTGCAGATGTATTCGAAGCCTTAACCGCATCAGACCGACCTTATAAAAAAGGGAAAAAATTAAGTGAAGCTTTGATGATTTTAGGGAAAATGAAATTAGACAAACATCTCGATCCTGATATTTTTAATGTGTTTGTTTGGGAAAAAGTCTATGAACAATATGCAAGGAAATTTTTAAAATCTGAACAAATTGATCTTATCGATGTATCTCAAATTCCTGGATATGAAGCCCCACCTGTCGTTTAGCAATAAATGACTCAAACTAGTTGTTAAGTTTGTGAAATTAAAACACTATGATTGTTGTGGGTAAAATAACACTTAAGCAATTTTTAACATATTAAAAAAGATTAAAGAGATAAATCAATATGATTGAAACAACCCAAAAAAAATTAAGCGGCTCAATTATTCGCTTGCACCCAAACGATAATATTGTTGTTGCCAGAGTTGATCTGACGATTGGAGCCGATATTCCTAGCGAAAGCATGACTTGTAAAAGCCAAGTACCTGCCGGTTATAAGATTGCTTCTAGAAAAATTCTCAAGGGTGAGCCAATCCTCAAGTATGCAGTGACTGTTGGTTTTGCTAATACTGATATTGAGCCAGGTTATATGGTGCATAGCCATAACACTGAGTTTCGTGAGTTTGATCGTGATTATGCTCACGCTAGCGAATTTAAAGCAGTCGAAATGATTCCAGAAAGCGAAAGGGCTACATTTCAAGGATATGTGCGCGCTAATGGTCGTGTCGGCACTCGAAATTTTATCGGTATTTTATCAACTGTAAACTGCTCTGCAACGGTAGTGAATAAGATTGCTGCTTGGTTTACTCCAGAGCGTCTAAAGGACTTCCCAAATGTGGACGGCGTGGTTGCCTTTAGTCATTCTATTGGTTGTGGTATGGAAATGACGGGTGAACCAATGCAACTATTACGTCGGACTATGGCTGGTTACGCGACGCATCCCAACTTGGCTGCGGCATTGATTATTGGATTAGGGTGTGAGCGTAATCAATTAAAAGGATTAATGGAGCAGGAAAACCTGACAGAGGGATCAAATCTTCATACCTTTATTATGCAAGAGTCTGGTGGAACGACCAAAACAATTCAAGCTGGTATCGATGCCGTCAAAGCACTGCTAGCAAAGGCAAATGATGTAAAACGCGAAACTGTCAGTGCGGCTCATTTAACGGTAGGACTGCAGTGTGGTGGTTCCGATGGCTTTTCTTCCATTACCGCAAATCCTGCTCTTGGCGCTGCAATCGATATCCTCGCTCGTCATGGTGGCACAGGAATTTTGTCAGAAACACCAGAAATTTACGGTGTGGAGCATACCTTAACTCGTAGGGCAGCTAGTCGTGAAATTGGTGAAAAATTGATTGAGAGAATCCGTTGGTGGAAAGATGAATACTCAGTCGGAAGAGATGTACAAATAAATGGCCAAGTAAGCCCAGGTAATCAAGTGGGTGGTTTAGCAAACATATTTGAGAAGTCACTTGGCTCGTCCATGAAGGGTGGTACAGGACCACTAATGGCGGTTTATAAATATGCTGAGCCGGTAACTGCTAAGGGCTTTGTATTTATGGACACTCCTGGCTTTGATCCTGTTTCTGCTACGGGACAAATTGCTGGTGGAGCTAATTTAGTAGCCTTTACAACGGGTCGTGGATCAATGTTTGGATCTAAACCTGCTCCTTGCATAAAGCTTGCGACCAACTCCCCGATGTATCATCGTTTGACAGATGATATGGATATTAACTGCGGAGAAATTTTAGATGGAACCGCAACACTTCAAGAAATGGGTCAGAAAATTTTCGAATTATTCTTAAAAGTTGCTTCAGGTGAGCAATCAAAGAGTGAGGTGTTAGGTCTTGGAGATTACGAATTTGTTCCTTGGCAAATTGGTATCATGAGCTAAATCAAAACTCTCTAAATACGATTCAAGTAACCAAAAAAATAAAGCTCTTCGTTGGTAGACGAAGAGCTTTATCTTAATCAAAAAAGATTATTTTCCTTGGAAGTTAGGAATCCGTTTTTCCATAAAAGCTTTGCGACCTTCATGATAATCTTCACTAGCAAAACAGGCATCTACCATGGACTTTACGAGTTCAGCATCTTGCTCTGAAGCAGCTTTACGCAGTTCAATCAAAGTTTGTTTCGCTGCCGCAATCGTAATCGGTGCATTAATCGCAACCAACTCAATATATTGATTAAATTGCTCTTCAAAATCATTGATAGAGATGACTTGTTTAACTAATCCAATACGCTGAGCCTCTTGACCATCAAAGATTCGGGCACTGAAAAATAAATCAGCTGTATTGGCTGTTCCCACGATTTCAACGAAGCGCTTCAGACCGTCCATTGAATATCCTAAACCTAATCTGGCTGCGGGCATTCTAAATTTGGCATTGTCAGCACAAATTCGAATGTCACAATTGAGGGCTAAGCCTAAACCGCCACCCATACAAACGCCCTTGATTTTAGCGATGGTAGGTTTTGGGCAATTTACTACTGCTAAATATCCAGCGTCCGTTGCTTTATTGTATTCAGCCGCTGCATCCCCAGTACGTTTGGTAGCAAATTGAGAAATGTCCGCTCCAGAAATGAATGCTTTTTCCCCAGCACCAGTAATAACAATCAAGCGCACTTCATCATTCTTAACAAATGAGTCAATGATTTTTGGCAAGGCGCACCACATGTCGTAATTAACGGCATTAAATTTTGACTGATTGTTAAAAACAATGTAGCCAACTCGGTTTGCAATGTAATGATCTAATACACCAACGTTTATTTGTTCTTCTGACATGTTTAAATAACCTTTTTCTCTTGAAGTTTTTTAATATCATCTTCGCTATAGCCAAGTGATTGGAGTAATTCTAAATTATCAGCTCCCTTAGCATGTAAAGTAAAACTGATTGCTGCTGGGGTTCTTGATAATTTAACAGGTGTTGCTACTAACTCGATTGGACCGCGATTTGGATCAGTTACCTTTACAGCAACGCCTAAATGCGCAACTTGTGCATCTTCAAATACCTCGGCCATATTATAGATTGGACCGCAGGGAATACTTTTTTCATTAAGTTTATCTATCCAATAAGTGGTCGTTTGTTTGACAAACTCTTTATTTAGTTCGTTGTTGACAAACTCTCTTCTTGAGGTTCTTCCCTTTAGTGTTTGTAAGTCAGGGTCATCTCTTAAATCAGGGCGACTTAATACGTCACAAAGGGCGTAGTATTGGCCATTACCCGAGGCTCCTAGGTTAAAGTACCCGTCCGCAGATTGATAAACGCCCATAGGGGTAGAGAAAGGGTGGTCATTCCCTGCTTGCGGAGGAATATCTTGATCCACTAAGTATCTTGCCGCTTGGAAATCACACAGTCCAATCATTGACTGCAACAGGTTTGATTGCACCCATTGCCCTTTACCTGATTGCTCGCGTTCAAGCAAGGCTACCAAGATTCCAATTGCCGCGTAATTACCTGCGGTTGAATCAGAAACTGCAATCCCCGCCCGCACAGGACCTTGCCCTGGAATACCAGTAATTGACATTAGGCCACCCATACCTTGCGCAATTTGATCAAAGCCAGCCCGATTTGCGTAGGGACCATCTTGTCCAAAGCCAGAAATACTTCCCATGATGATTCTGGGGTTTATTTTAGAAAGCGTTTCGTAATCAATTTTTAACCGATGTTTGACATCCGGCCGAAAATTCTCCACCACAACATCGGCATCTTTGACGAGTTTGTACAAAATTTCAAGACCTTCAGGCTCTTTAAAATTAAGAGTCAAAGAACGCTTATTACGATGTAAATTTAGATTGTCGTAGTTGTCTCTAGCACCAATAACGCCCTCATTTGCTTCAACGCCATCGGGCGATTCAACTTTTAGGACCTCGGCACCAAAATCAGCAAAAAACCGCACGCAGGTAGGACCAGCCCTCACTCTCGTTAAGTCTAAAATTTTGAGGTGCTTCAGCGCACTTGAGTCAGCGGTTTTAATCATATGTAGTCTCAGGATCGATAGTTAATTAGATCATTTTGTATTTTCTAAGAAGTATCATAACATTTAGATTAGGTCAGAAAGTGATTCTTAAAGCATCCTAAAAAAATGGAACTACAGTTTAATCCTCAGGAGTAAAGCCAATTTCAGCGACAATTTTTTTCCATTTAGCAGAGTCATTTTTTAATTCTTGCGCTAATTCATTGGGAGTGGTTGGATAGGGCGTCAGATAAGAAAGTGCTAATCCGTTCACAAAATCTTTATCATTTAAAACAGCCTGAATTTGAGTGTTTAGTCTTTGAATCGTTTCTTTTGAACTGCCGGCGGGTAAGAAAAATCCATACCATTCAGAAAAGTTGAAGTCTTTAAAACCCTGCTCCTTCATGGTCGGAATATTCGGTGTGAAAGGATTGCGTTGCCCATCGCTAGTTCCTAGTAGTCGACACTTGCCTGATTTGGTGTACTGCGTAAATTCTCCAGTGGGACCAACGACGGCTGCAATTTGACCACCAATCAGTTCTAAGATTGCTGGCTGAGTTCCTCTATAGGCAATATGTCGAAGATCAACATCACTTGATTTGCCGATAAGATGACCAATGAAATGAGGCGATGAGCCAGATGCTGGGGAGCCGAAGTTGGCTAGTTTGGGGTTGGCTTTGCACCAGCTTATAAAATCGGTAATATTTTTTACGCTGTCAGGCACTTGTGGACCTATTGCAAGTGCGTAATCAAATTTAGCAGCGCCGCTGACCGCCACGATATCAAGCAAAGAGTCATAAGGTAATTTTTTATAAGTATGCGGATAAATACCTAACATTGACATGGGTGTTAACAAAATGGTTGAACCATCGCCAATAGCATTTTTTACAAACTGAACAGCAATTTGACCACCTGCTCCAGTCTTATTTTCACAGATTACATTATGTGCATAATTACCATTCAATTTTTCTGACACTCTACGAGCTACGATATCAGCTGTACCCCCAGGGGCAAAACCTACAATAATTTTGGCGTTTTCTAATTTTAATTGTTGAGCATGCAACGAATTGAAACTAGTACCCAAACTCAAAGCAGTAATTTGAACAAATTGACGACGTGTCAGCATAGGTTCTCCGATCTTTAATTGCTTAAAAGATAACATACTTTGCACAAGAAAATACCTTTTCAATCCGCCCTTATGCTAAATTGAAGGCAGAATAAAATTGATAAATAAATTAATTAGTAAACGGAGACAACGTGAAAAATTGGCAGAATAAGATACTGTTCGTAAAACTTTTGGGGCTATTAGTATTACTGGGTATCAATCCCAATACTACCTTTGCGCAATCAAGCGATTACCCTAATCGAGCAATAAAAATTATTGTCCCGATAGCACCTGGCGGGGGGACTGATATTATTGGGCGTAAAGTGGCTCAGAAATTAGGAGAGATATTACATCAATCAGCTTTTGTTGAAAACAAGGCTGGAGCAGGATCACTGATTGGTACTGATTTTGTTGCCAAAGCGACTCCGGACGGATATACCCTTTTAGTTGGTGGCCTATTTAATATGGTCATGAATAAAGCGTTAATGAAAAACTTATCTTATGATCCAGCTAAAGATTTCATACCAGTAGGTTATGTTTCTTCTTATCCTTTTGTTTTCACAGTTAGACCTGATTTGCCGGTAAAGGACTTTCCGGATTTTGTTAGGTATGCCAAAGAAAGACCGGGTCAATTGTCCTATGGATCTGCTGGTATTGGAACCCTACAACATGTATGGGCACATGTACTTACTAGTAATTTAGGATTGGACTTAGTTCATGTTCCATTTAAAGGAGCACCTCCCGCATATCAAGAAATGATGGCTGGACGTTTGGATGTTATTTTCGATAATATTTCAGCAGTTAAAGCTTACGTTCAGTCCGGGAAATTAAAAGGCATCGCAACATCAGGTGAGAGCCGATCCGTTTTTTTACCTGAAATTCCCACTATCAATGAATCTAATCTAACAAAATTTAGTGGTGAGAGTTGGTTTGGTATTTTTGCTCCAGCCGGAACACCCCCGGCAGTCATCAGTAAGTTAAGAGAAGCAATGGTACAAATCAATAAAGACCCTGAATTTATCTTACAAGTCGAGAAAGACGGTGGTCGTGTATTAAATGTGGCACAAAATGAGCAGGATAAGTTTTTAATTTCACAAATCAATTTGTGGGTTCCTAGTGTTAACAAAAGTAAATTAAAGCTTGATTAAATAAGGGTGCATCAAAAAAATGAACAGTAGATTAAAGATTGATCAATTACGCGTGCAGTTTAAAAAGAGGTTAGCCCAACCTGAAATCATCATTGCTCCCGGAGTACATGACATGGTTTCATTGCGATTGGCAGACAGTTTTGGCTTTGAGGCACTTTATATGACTGGATACGGCACAGTTGCTTCTTCTTTAGGCCTGCCAGATGCAGGACTTGCTTCCTATACGCAAATGCTCGAGAAGGTACAGATGATGGCTGCGATGGCAAAGTCACCCTTGATCGCGGATGGTGACACGGGCTACGGTGGATTACTCAATATTCAACATACAATTCGTGGATATGAAAATGCGGGTGTAGTCGCCATTCAGTTAGAAGATCAAGAGTTTCCCAAAAAATGTGGACATACTCCGAGTAGACGTGTCATTCCAATGAACGATATGGTGAAAAAAATTCAGGTGGCTAGTGATAGTCGTTCTGATAAGAACTTTCTGATTATTGCTAGAACGGATGCAAGAACATCACTTGGCATTGATGAGGCATTAAAACGAGGTGAAGCTTACGCAAAAGCGGGTGCTGATATTTTATTTATCGAATCACCAGAATCTTTAGCGGAAATGAAAATGATTGGTAAGCAGTTTGACCTCCCTGTATTAGCTAATATGGTCGATACTGGAAAGACACCTGTGCTTTCTCGAGACGAATTACAGGCGATTGGTTATCAGTTAGCGATTTTCCCCGTAACGGCATTACTAGCCAATGTAAAAGCAATGCAACAGGTTTATGCTGGATTTAAAGCACAAGGATCCTCAGTGGAAATGGCTAATCAGTTATACGAATTTAATGAATTATCCAAATTGATGGGATTTGAAGAAGTTTGGGATTTTGAAAAAAAGTATGCTGATTAATAATTAAAAAGATCATAAGGAGCGTCATTTGAAAAATAGAAATTTCAAGCATCAATGGTTAATTGGGTTATTTACTTGTTTTAGTTTTTTAGGGTTAGCATTGCAACCGTCTCTTGCCCAAACACCAAAAAATGCCTACCCTAACAAATCAATTCGTTTAATCATTCCCTTTGCACCAGCAGGGGTTACCGATACGAGTGGCAGGTATATAGCCGATCAGTTATCTAAAAAATTAGGTCAGTCAGTGATCGTAGAGAACCGAACTGGTGCTTCTGGAAACATTGGTACTGGTTTCGTAGCCCAGGCCGAGCCTGATGGTTACACTTTGGTGTTGGGCTTTGATGGTACCTTAGTGATCAACCCTAATGTCTTTGCGAAGATTCCCTTTGACTCTGTAAAAGATTTTTCTCCGGTTGGGAAAATTGGTGATGCAGTATTAATTTTGGTTGCCAATAACAATTTCCCGGGTAAAACATTATCCGAAGTAATTCAGATCTCCAAAAAAGATCCAAGTGGTTTATCTTATGGCACTTCTGGAACAGGCGGTACTCCGCATATTGCCGGCGAATTACTCAAGCAAAAGACGGGTGCAAATCTTATCCATATCCCTTATAAAGGGGGAGGGCAGGCTTTGATTGATGTTCTTGGCGGAAGTATTCCACTGGTCTATACTGCAGTTGCAGGCGCCGCGCAGTATGTCAACACGAATCGCTTAACAGCCATTGCGGTATCGAGTAAAACGAGAGCACCATCTCTACCAAACGTGCCAACATTTATTGAAAGTGGTGTGCCTAATTTTGAAGTGAGCTCTTGGGTTGGCCTTCTAGCTCCTACTGGAACTCCTAAACCAATCATTCAAAAACTAAACTCAGCCCTGAATGAGATTTTAAGTTCAAAAGAGGGAAGAGATCGATTAGAGGAAATGGGCATTGTTGCCACCCCAGAGACCCCAGAACAATTTGAAGAACAAATTAAAGTAGATCTTGCAAAATATAAGGCAGTTGTTAAAGCCGCTCAGATTAAAGTTGAATAGAATTAACCAAAGCAAAAAAATAGGCCTTTTTTAAAAGGCCTATTTTAATTTCAAGTAAAGTAAATTAAGCTAGTAACATTTGATTCATGCGTTTTACAAAACTAGCAGGATCTTCAATGTGACCACCTTCTGCTAGAAGTGCTTGATCAAATAATATATGTGCCCAATCATCAAAGTGATCAGTAGCAGATTCTATTTTTTTGACTAAAGGGTGGTCTGGATTAATTTCCAAAATTGGCTTCGTATCAGGAGCTTGTTGGCCTGCTGCTTTTAACATTCTGAGTAAGTTGCCTGATAACTCATTTTCATCAGCAATGAGGCAAGCTGGAGAATCTGTTAATCGCAGAGTGATCCTTACATCCTTAGCTTTGTTTTCTAGAGCTTTCTTTATTTTTTGTAGAAAATCGCTATGTTGCTTTTCAGCTTCTATTTGTTCTTCTTTTTCTTTTTCATCAGCTAAGTTTCCAAGGTCAAGACCACCTTTGGCGACTGATGTAAGTGACTTTCCAGCAAACTCAGTTAAATAAGAAAGCATCCATTCATCAACGCGGTCAACCATTAACAAGACTTCAATGCCTTTTTTCTTGAAGATTTCTAGATGAGGGCTATTTTTAGCCGCCAAGTAAGACTCAGCCGTTACGAAATAAATCTTGTCTTGACCCTCTTTCATGCGATCCACATAAGCTTTTAAGGAGGTAGATTGAACATCAGAATCGTTATGAGTACTTGCAAATCTCAATAAACCAGCAATTTTCTCTAAATTTGGAGCGTCTTCCCCAGTGCCTTCTTTTAGGACTTGACCAAACTCATTCCAAAAATCTTGATATTGAGCAAGCTTTGCTTCATCTTCACTATTGGCTAAGTCATCCAACATATTGAGTACACGCTTAGATGAACTCTCGCGGATGAACTTTACATCTCTAGATTCTTGCAAAATTTCACGAGATACATTGAGGGGTAAATCGGCAGAGTCAATAACGCCAGCTACAAATCGCAGGTAAGATGGCATGAGCTGCTCTGAGTCATCCATAATGAAGATACGTTTTACGTATAACTTTAAACCGCTCCTTTTACTTCTATCCCATAAATCAAAGGGAGCCTTTTTCGGCACAAAGAGGAGTTGCGTGAATTCACTTCTGCCTTCAACGCGGTTATGAGAATAGCAAAGTGGTGCCTCGAAATCGTGTGAAATGCTTTTGTAGAAGTCTTGATATTGTTCTTCGGTGATATCGTTTTTATTTCTAGTCCACAGTGCACTTGCTTCATTTACGTTTTCGAGTTCAGTAGAAGTAACCTGTTTTTTCTCTTCATCATTCCAATCTTCTTTATACATCTGAATTGGAATAGAAATATGGTCAGAGTATTTACGGATGATGGATTTGATTTTCCAACTAGAGAGGAGTTCATCTTCTTCAGGTTTTAAATGCAAGATGATGGTCGTGCCTCTTTTTGCACGTGTTATCGGTTCAATCGTAAACTCACCGTCACCGTGAGATTCCCAACGAACCCCATCCTCTGCAGTAAGACCTGCTTTACGTGACTCAACGGTAACCTTGTCAGCAACAATGAAGCCAGAGTAAAAACCAACCCCAAATTGACCAATCAAAGAGGCATCTTTTTGTTGATCTCCAGAAAGTTTGGAAAAGAATTCTTTGGTACCTGATTTTGCGATGGTACCTAAATTAGCAATCACTTCTTCGCGGCTCATCCCAATACCATTATCTGTAATTGATATTGTTTTTGCGATAGGATCTAAAGCAACTTGAATCGCTAATTCGCTATCAGATTCGTATAAATTTGGCTGATTGATAGCTTCAAAACGAAGTTTGTCGGATGCGTCTGATGCATTTGAAATCAGTTCTCTAAGAAAAATCTCTTTGTTAGAGTACAAAGAATGAATCATTAATTTGAGTAATTGTT
This sequence comes from uncultured beta proteobacterium, assembly GCA_903889595.1. GTDB lineage: Bacteria > Pseudomonadota > Gammaproteobacteria > Burkholderiales > Burkholderiaceae > Polynucleobacter. The sequence goes on along the minus strand of CAISYI010000042.1, from coordinate 31,049 downwards.
TAATTTCTGCTTGAAAATCAAGTGTTTCTTTATTTGCTACGGTCATTTTTTATCCTGAATAAAAGAAAATAATTAATAATTAAATACCAACTATTTTGATATGAGGCTGAAATTTCAAATTTCAAGGCTTTAGCTAGAGGAATCTTCAGTTTTTTTTCAAGTAGTAACTCTCTAAATTAACTTTTTCGGATTACAACTCGAGGAAATAAAGAATCTATAATCTTATTTATGTGAATTAAACAATAATGGAGACGTAATGGAACACCCAAAAGGATATGTGAGAAGAATTGTTACCGGTCATGATGATCAGGGGAATTCAATAGTTACTGAAGATGGTCCAGCACCATCTGTTCATACGAACCCTAAAAGAGTTGGTTACCATCTTACCAATTTGTGGTTGACCCATGAAATGCCTGTAAAAGTTGACAATGGGGCGGATCCTACCCTTTCCCCACTGCAGTTAGAGCCTCCAAAAAATGGATCTGTTGTCCGAATCATCGAGTTTGGACCTGAAGGAGAATGGACTAAGCAGTTAGATAATTCTGGTGCAAAAGAAGCTTTTGGTGCGATGGGTACTAATAAAGCTTCAACTTATAAAGAGGGTGGTCATCCTCTCATGCATCGTACAGAGTCAGTAGACTACGCTTTAGTTCTAGAGGGTGAAATTTATTTGGTTCTCGATAAAGAAGAGCGTTTGATGCAGCAAGGTGATTTTTTAGTAGAAAGAGGTACTAGTCATGCTTGGGCAAACCGCTCTGGCAAACCTTGCAAAATGCTTTTTGTCTTAATAGATGGTACCTTTGATGCTGAGATTGCTAAACATTTTTAAGAGCATTAATAACGAAATGGGAGATTTTAAATGAACCTTTCTTTTAAAAAAGAACTACGTATCTTTGCTTTATCTTTAAGCTTGATTTGCACGGGAGTTTTTGCGCAGAATAACTCCGTTAACCCTTCTTTAAACAAAAATGTATCTAATTTAGAAAAAACTAAAGTTAGCATTGCCGTTGGAGGTAAAAATCTATTTTATTATTTACCATTAACCATAGCAGAGCGTTTGGGGTATTTCAAAGATGAAGGCTTAGAGGTTGAAATCTCTGATTTTCCAGGAGGGGCTAAAGCACTCCAAGCATTAGTAGGCGGGAGTGCTGATGTGGTTTCTGGGGCTTATGAACATACTATTAATATGCAAGCAAAAGGTCAGATGATTCAGGCCTTTGTGTTACAGGGAAGAGCACCTCAAATTGTGTTGGGTTATTCAACAAAGAATATGCCCAATTATCAATCTATTGCAGACTTAAAAGGTAAACGAATTGGGGTTACTGCTCCAGGCTCTTCTAGTAATATGATGCTAAATTTCATTTTGGCACAGGGTGGCCTTAAGCCGTCAGACGTCTCAGTGATTGGCGTTGGTGCCGGTGCCGGTGCCGTTGCTGCGTTCAGATCTGGTCAGTTAGATGCAATGGCAAATCTGGATCCAGTTATTACGATGCTAACTCAAAAAGGTGAGTTGAAAGTTATCTCTGATACCAGAACCCTTAAGGATACAAAAAAGGTATATGGGGGCAATATGCCTGCTGCAGTGTTATATGCTCCAATTGCCTTTATTGAAAAAAATCCTAATACGACACAGGCACTAGCTAACGCAATTGTTCGTTCATTAAAGTGGCTTCATAATGCAGGTCCCTCTGACATCGTCAAAACGGTGCCAGAAAACTATTTACTAGGGGATCGTGCTTTGTATCTAGAGGCATGGGGTGGTGTAAAAGAGGCTATTTCGCCAGATGGTATGATGCCCAAAGATGGACCAGATACTGCCTATAAAATGTTAACTGGCTTTGAAAAAGACTTAGCAGGTAAAACTATCGATTTATCTAAAACCTTTACGAATAGCTTTACTGTTAAGGCAAATCAAAAATTTAAGTAGATTGATCACCATGACGCCAGCACTTCAAATTCGGGATATGGCATGTAAATTTCCATCTAATGATGGGAGTGGTGAGTCATATACTGCCATTGAACAAGTTAATTTGGAATTACAAGCTGATGAATTCGTAGCGATTGTAGGTCCAACTGGTTGTGGTAAATCTACCATCCTCAATGTGGCAGCTGGCCTAATTCGTCCAAGCACTGGTTCCGTAAATGTATTTGGTGAAAACTTAGACGGATTGAATATTGACGCTGGCTATATGTTTCAATCCAACACATTAATGCCATGGCGCAGTGCCTTACAAAATGTTTGCTTAGGCCTAGAGTACCAAGGACGATCTAAATCAGAAACACTTGCTATTGCTAAAGATTGGCTTAAAAGGGTTGGTCTAGGTGGCTTTGAGGATCGTTACCCACATCAACTGTCTGGTGGTATGCAAAAACGTGTCTCTTTAGCTCAGACTTTAGCCCTTGAACCAAAAATTATCTTAATGGATGAACCTTTCTCTGCATTAGACCTACAAACTAGGCAATTGATGGAAAATGAGGTACTAGGCCTATGTCAACCAACCAAGAATGAGTCAGGAAAAGCAGTACTTTTTATCACGCATGATTTAGATGAGGCGATTGCTATGAGTGATCGAGTGATTGTTATGTCTGCTGGTCCGGGATCTCGCCCAATTGGTAATTTTCTGATTGATTTACCCAAGCCTAGGGATGTGGCTGAAATTAAAACACATCCAAAGTTTTATGAAATCTACAACCAAATTTGGCAGGTACTTCGAGACGAAGTGTTACAAAGTTATGCTAAACAAAAATTAATGACAGATAGGGCTTAATATGGTTTTTTCTAAATCAAGCCTGCAAATTAAATTTTGGCAATTATTGATTTTAAGTTCTGTATTAATTTCTTGGCATCTAGCCAGTCGATCTCTCAATGTTGCTTTTTTTATTGGTGAACCACTGATTGTTTTAAGTCGGTTAGTGGATTGGTTATTTATTAACCGAGACGTTTATATCCATCTAGGGGTCACCCTATTAGAAACTTGCTTGGCCTTCTTTATTGGCACAGTAGGAGGGACGGCATGTGGCTTATTTCTAGGCTTATCGCCAAGAACCAGTGTTGTCTTAGATCCTTTCATAAAATCATTTAACTCTATGCCAAGAGTGATTCTTGCACCCATTTTTTGTGTTTGGTTTGGGCTTGGAATTTGGTCTAAAGTTGCTTTAGCTGTAACTTTGGTTTTCTTCGTGGTCTTTTTTAATGTTTATCAAGGGGTCAAAGAAGTCAGTCCTGCGATACTTTCCAATGCCAAAATGTTGGGTGCTAATCGTTCGCAATTACTACGCACAGTCTATTTGCCTTCAGCTACCAGTTGGGTTTTTTCTAGCTTGCATACATCGGTTGGCTTAGCCTTTGTAGGGGCAGTAGTTGGAGAATATTTGGGATCTGCGATGGGTGTTGGTTACTTGATTCTTCAAGCTGAAGGCACTTTTGATATAAATACAGTTTTTGCCGGCATTGTTTTATTGACCGTATGTGCCCTGTCCTTGGATGCTTTGGTGGGTTTTGTTGAAGATAAATTAATGGTGTGGCGTCCGAAGCATGATGACTCACAGAGAATGTAGGAGATTCGCATGGGAAGCTTTATTAATAAAAATTTAATTAGTGGTGAGGAAGTGATCCTGAGTGCAAAAAATCATTGGGTGAACTTTTTTTCCAGTAACTTTTTGGCGTATCTTTTCAATTCAAATGAATACGCCATTACGAACAAACGAATTATTGCCAAAGAGGGCATTATTTCGCGCAGAATTGTTGAAATTAACCTCTCTAAAATCGAATCTGTGAATGTAGATCAAGGCATTATGGGTCGCATCTTAGGTTTCGGTTCTTTTACTATTATTGGCACAGGTGGTACTCGGGAGACTTTTCACCAGATAGAAAATCCAGTAAAAATTAAGCGTACATTCCAAGAGTTGGTAAGTTAATTTTGTAATTAAATCAAGGAGACATCAAGATGAGACTCAGTAAAAATTTATTCTCGCGAGGATTATTATTGCTTGCTATTTTCCTATCGTTTGCTGCAAGAGCAGAAAATTTAGCCATTTTAAGCGCTGGTGCAGTTGAGCCTGGTTTAGTAAAGGTGGTTGAAGATTTTGAAAAAAAGACAGGTCATAAAGTAACTATTCAGTTTGGAACATCACCACAGTTATCTCAAAAACTAGCCAATCAATTTTTTGCAGATGTTTTAGTCACTCCTGTTAGCGTGATGAAAGATCAGATCAGCGCAGGGAAAATCGTTCAACCAGTTCCTCAATTAATTGGTAAAGTTGGCGCTGGTATAACGGTTCGTAATGAAATAACGAATCCTAAAGTTACTACAGTAGATGAGTTTAAAGAGGCCTTGATTCAAGCGGATTCTCTAGTTTATAACTCTGCTTCAACTGGTCTTTACCTAGACAAGCTTTTTGAAAAAATGGGTATTGCTGAACAGTTAAAGTCTAAAACTAAGAAATTTGCCAATGGTGATATGGTACTCACTCATATCATCAATGGTAAAGGCCGAGAGATTGGATTTGGAGCAATACCTGAAATCAAAATGTATGAATCCAAAGGACTTCGTCTAGTTGGTCCATTACCCGCAGAAATTCAAAACTATACGAGTTATGTGGCTGCGGTAATGAAAGGTTCCAGTAATGAAAAGATTGCTAATGAATTATTGACTTACATTACACAAGAAAATAATCGACACTTTTTTAAGGATGCTGGTATCGAATAGCTATTATTCGTTTGAGTTTTCTCCGGTACTTGTCCAACTCGGAAGCCTTTTGGCGCTAAGTGCTTCCTGAGCTGAAAAATTAAGTTCCACCTTGATCCCGTTGATGGGCTCGCGCATAAATAATTGATAAAGATTCGAGTTATGTGCTTTTCGTTCGCTAAACTCGACTTGATTCTTATTTAAGCGGTCGATGAACTCTATGATTCCATCGCAATTAAAGCAAACATGGTCGATTCTGCCGGACCCCAAGGAATCTGATCTTGAACTTTCAACCGAAGGTGTGTCACTTGGGGTGCTTAAGTAAGTATTTTGGTGTTCTGAGTGTTGAGCTTTACCAATATGAACAACATCCTGATCCCCGATATAAAGCCAATAGACGGGAAAGCCAAACTCTGGGTGATAACCACTTACAAATCCTAGGTTGTTACAAAACCAATCTCGGGTACCCTCTGGATCGTGGGTAAGAATCAAGATATGTTCCATAAATCGTAGTCCCATTTTATCTCCTCATTTTTGATTGATTTACTCTAAGGCTAAATAGTATTCTTTCTCTGCATCCATCCAAAGAGGGAGGGTTGCGTGAGTGCTTCAATTATATTTTGTTAGAATACCTTACGATACAACATTGCGTAAACAAATATCAAGTCAAATGCGCGTATGACCTTCGCACTATTATTCAACCAAAGATTTAATTAAAGAAAAAAATCCTCATGTCCAGTAATACTCAAATCATTTCAGAATCAAAACTCACAGAACTCGGAATTAAAGCATTTTCTAAATTGGGTTTATCAACCGAGGACGCTACTCAAATTGTAAAAGTTCTAGTGATGGCTGATTTATTTGGTTTATCAACACATGGACTGAGTCGAATTGAGTCTTATGGTGACCGTTTAATAGTCAATGGCATTAATCCAAAGGCTAACATCACTAAAGAGCGAGTTGCTCCCGCTATGGTGAAGATTGACGGCGATAACGGTGTTGGTCCTTTAGTTGGTATGCATGCCTTAGAAGCTGCGATGGAGGTCGCCTCTGAATGTGGCATTGGCATTGCTTTAGCTCGTGGTAGTAATCATTTTGGGCCAATCTCCCCATACTCTTACATTGCCTCACAAAAGGGATTTGCCAGCATGATCGGCAGTAATGCAACGACGACGATTGCTCCTTGGGGAGGATCGGATGCTAGATTAGGTAATAGTCCACTTGGCTTTGGCGTGCCGAATCCCGGTGGTAATCCTTTTCTCTTAGATATGGCGATGAGCGTTGTTGCAAGGGCGAAAATTCGTAATGCATTCAAAGCAGGTCAATCCATTCCAAATACTTGGGGAACTGATGCCAGTGGAGTACCAACAACCGACCCTAAATCTGCCTTGGATGGATTTTTATTACCTATCGGTGGCCATAAAGGTTATGGCCTAGCTTTAATGGTAGATTTATTTGCAGGACTCTTATCCAATGCTGCTTATTTGACACATGTTAAATCATGGCAAGATGCACCTGATGAACCACAAAATCTCGGCCATTTCTTCATTCTATTAGATACAAAACGACTAGGATCTTCAGAGTGGTTGACTGATCGGATGAATGATTTTGCCCAGATCTTAACTGATAGTCCTGCCTCTAATCCAGATCAACCCGTAATAGTCCCTGGTACGATTGAGCTCAGTAAAATGGCTAAACAACAAGCCAATGGAATTGAGATCAGTAATGAAACGATTGCGCTACTTGAGTCCCACGCCAATAAATAAGTGTTTTACTAACTATGGATTACCCGCCCATGAATTACATTGTTAAGCAATACTCCAAGTTCCTTTTTGTCAGCGCCTTGAGTTTTTCCTTGATCAGTTTGAGTCATGCTCAAAAGGCCTATCCTGAGAAGCCCATTAAAATGGTTGTCCCTTATGTAGCCGGGGGCGCCGCGGATATTACAGCCAGACTCATCGCACAAAGTATGACAGAAAGTATGGGGCAATCCGTTATCGTTGAAAATCGACCCGGCGCAAATGGAGTGATTGGTACTGAGCTTGTTGCTAAGATGCCAGCTGATGGATATAACTTGCTCTTTACTGCCAGTGGCCCACTCGTTGTTAATCCAGTAATGCCAAAAAAATTAAATTACGACCCGGTTAAAGACTTTATTCCAATTAGTGCTGCGATTACTTATCAATATGCTGTAGTTGTAGTAGCTGCATCGCCACTACAAAGTGTAGGTGAAATTGTCAACCTCGCAAAACAAAAACCTAAAGAGGTTAGTTACGGCTCAACAGGTATTGGTGGTGGAGGGCATCTCGCAGGAGAGTTACTAGCTCTAACTGCTGGTGTAGAAATGACCCATGTACCTTACAAAGGGGCAGCCCCAGCTCTGGCTGACTTATTAGGTGGGCATTTAACCTTTACGTTTGAGCCACTAGTCACAGCTGTACCATTGATAAAAGCTGGGAAATTGAGACCTTTCGCAGTGTCTTCAGCGACGAGAAGTAAAGCAATACCCAATGTGCCAACTTTGAATGAACAAGGATATAAAGGGTTTAATATTTCTCAATTTCAAGGTCTTTTAGCTCCAGCTGGAACGGATCCATTAATAATTAAACGCTTACACGAGGAAGTGGTGAAGGCTTTAAAAGTGCCTTCAACGGTGAAGCGTCTAGTAGATGACGGTGGTAACGAAATTATTGCAAGCTCTCCCTCTGAGTTCGCTAATCAAATTCAGTCAGAGTTAAAAATGTATAGTAAGTTGATTCAGGCTGCACATATTCAATCTGAGTAAAGATAAAGGAACTTTTCATGAGTACATATCAAGTTGATGTTTTAATCCAAGGCTTTCCGGGGCGCTCTGTTTGTCATGGTGGTTTAGGTTGGAGTTCCGTGAGTTTAATTCGCGGCCATGGTCGCACCATTTTGTTAGATGTTGGTGCGTTTGGTATGCGTAAACCACTCGAGAAAAGTCTTAAAAGTCACGGATTATCAGCACTTGATATCACCGATGTGATATTGACCCATGCCCATTATGATCACGCTGTAAACTTTGTCCTATTCCCGAATGCAACAGTTTGGATTGGTCAGGTTGAAATTGACTGGGCCGCAGCACAAGAGCCCGGATTCAATCCTTTACCAGAGCTTTATGTAAAAGAGTTATCGAGTTCTGCAAAAGTCAAAAAGGTGCAGCATCAAGAAGAGTTCATTCCAGGTATTACTGCTTTCGAGGTTCCAGGTCATACCCCAGGGCACTTACTTTTTGTTTTAGATAATGGTGATACCAATATTTTATTTACTGGAGATTCCGCCAAAAACAAAGCAGAGTTAATTTGTAGGAAGGTAATTGATACCGAAGATCCGGCAGAGAGTGCAGCTTCGATTGAATTGATTTGGGAAAAATGGCTGGAAAAACCAGGTAGTCTCCTGATCCCGGGCCATGATGTCACGATGGTTTTAGATGAAAACCAAAATCCTATTCACGTTGGCACACGGACTGCTGGCATCTATGCTTGGTTTACCGAAAACATCGAACATTCCGATGTTTTCGATTTAAGTAAGTTGCCTGTCTAACTCTGACATACTCAAAAATAACTACTGACTGAATTAAGCGGCTAGTAGTATTTTTTTGACGATTGCTTGACCCGTTGCACTAGTTCCTAAATTGCCGCCAATATCTTTAGTGGTTTCTTTAGCATCAATTGCTTCTTCAATCGCTTTTTCAAGTGCTTGAGCTGCTAAAACATAATTTGTTAACTGCTTACGAGTACCAAACCAGTTAAGTAGCATGGCAGCTGAAGTCATCAGAGAAAATGGATTAGCAATATCTTTACCAGCAATATCAGGAGCAGAGCCATGTGCAGCTTGACCCATTGCAAAATTATCGCCTGCGTTTAAAGATCCACCTAGTCCTAGACTGCCAGAAAGCTCAGCCGTAAGATCTGACAAAATATCGCCAAACATATTGGTAGTTACAATTGTGTCAAATTTTCCTGGGTCTCTTGCAACTAAAGCCATCATCGCATCGACGATAAAGTCATCAATCTTCACCTCAGGATAGGATTTACCTACCTCATGACAAATATCAATGAACATTCCATCCGCGATTTGTAAAACATTGGCCTTATGAACAATCGTGACATGTTTTTTTCTTGTCATTGCCAGTTCAAAAGCACTTTTAGCGATGCGCTCACAACATACCCTAGTAATTCGACGGAGTGAGATCACAACATCTTTCGTGACTAGAATTTCACTATTGCCAGATTCCACGTTTCGATCTGCGTAAAAACCTTCCGTATTTTCTCTGACCACAACTAGGTCAAATGGATCCATTCTGGTTGGTACATTAGGAAATGTTTTGGCTGGTCGAATATTTGCATATAAATCTAAATTAATACGAAAATATTTAGAAGGATTAATTTCACCTTTAGACTCATCCTTAAACTCATAGGTAGACATTGGACCCAGCATTAGTCCGTCAGAACTTTTGACTAAGTCTAATAATCCAGGAGCAATGGTTGTCCCATGTTTCGCTAAGCTTTCTTTACCTGCAATGGCATGTTCTATTTTTAAATCTAATTTAAAACGTTGATCAAGTGCTTTTAATACATCAAGAGTTACTGCCATTGTTTCCGGTCCAATACCATCACCGGGTATAACTACTAATTTCATAATTTCTTTCTTTAGGTTTATTCTGATTTAAGGTCAATTGACTTCACAATTTTGGAATACTTAGTAAATTCATTTTTTAAAAAGTCATTAAAATCTTTTCTAGAATTTGCTTTGATTAAAACACCATCCTTTTCTAACGCTTTATAAAAATTCGGATCTTCTAAGATGGCATTAATTTCTTTGCTCAGGTAATTCAAAACATCTTCAGGCGTTCCGTTGGGTGCAAAAACACCACCCCAAAGAGTAAAACTAAAATCTTTGAAACCTTCCTCAGAAACTGTTCGAACCTCAGGTAATACATTGGTTCTTTTTAGGGAAGATACCGCCAATGCTTTCAACTTCTTACTTTCAACCAATTGAAGAATAGAGGGCGTACTAGAGAAAAACATGTCAACGTGACCACCCAAAACATCTGCCGTTGCAGGACCAGCCCCTTTATAGGGGGCATGAATCATGTCAATTCCTGCAGCTTGAGTAAATGCTGCTGCTGCTAAATGGCCTGGAGTTGCAGTACCAGATGAGGCATAAACTAATTTATCGGGATTAGACTTCGCTTTTTTAATGAGATCACTCACCGAGTTGGTACTAGCATTTCCTGCTACAACGAGAGTGAGAGGTACCTCACCGATCAGAGCAATGGGTTTTAGATCACGCATTGAGTCGTATCCCAGTTCTTTGGATACAAAGGTGTTAATGACGATTTCCCCCGTTTGTCCTAATAATAGGGTGTAGCCATCCGGTTTAGCCTTTGTAACATAGCGGGTTCCTAAGGCACCAGTAGCACCCGGTTTATTTTCGACGACAAAGTTTTGTTTTGTTCTTAAAGTTAGTTGCTCAGCAATTTGTCGGGCTAACATATCACCTAAACCACCTGGTGCGTAGGTGACGACTAAAGTAACTGGCTTATTTGGGTAGGTGCTTTGTGCTTGAGCATTATTGAGAAGAGGGAATAAAATCAAGCCTATTTTCAGTACTCCCAAAAGCAATAAATGTGGTTTTAACATTTTTCCCCCGATTAATTGATTAAATTTCTATGTTGTATTTTAACCATTTAGCATAACGAGACTTTTTTTGTGTAACATCTGTTTAAGAAATATTAATAAAGAAATTTACAGACATCACTATTTAATTTTATTAGGGGAATAATTTATATGGAATCATCTCGTCGTCAATTATTATTAGCATCATCAATGGCATTAGGAGGCGCTTTGGTTTCAGGGCAATCAGTCTATGCTCAAACGAATGCGACAAATAACAAAGGCAAAGTTTCAGGAAAATCCTATTGGATTAACAAGCCAGTAGATGGAGGAGGCGTCAAATTACACTTGTGGCGTAAAAAACCAAATAAAGTCACGCGCGGCATCATTTTATTTGTACACGGTTCATCTATGGCGGGCACTCCGACCTTTGATCTTTATATTCCTGGAAAGCCAGAATATTCAGCGATGGATTATTTTGCCGGTTTGGGATACGACACTTGGTGTATTGATAACGAAGGTTACGGTAGATCTGATAAATCTCGGAATATTAACTTCAATGTGAAGAACGGCTCAGAGGATTTGCAAGTTGCGGTTGACGCAATCCTTCAAGAAACAAAAGCAAAGCAGATTTTCGGCTATGGAATTAGCTCAGGCGCGCTAAAAATTGCGATGTTTGCCCAAAATAATCCTGGAAAGATTTCACGTGTTGCTTTAGACGCATTTGTTTGGACTGGAAAAGACAGTCCAACTCTAACTGAGCGTAAAAAACGCGTTGCCCAATGGCAAAATTTGAATCGCAGACCCGTTGATCAAGCTATGATTAGAAGTGTTTTCACGAGAGATCACGCTGGCACAGCCGATCAAACCATTGTTGATGCTTTTGCTAAAGCTGTCACGGATTTGGATGATACGATGCCAACTGGTACCTATTTGGATATGTCGATTAATTTACCCTTAATTGATCCTTTAAAACTCAATTTACCTGTTTTAATGATGAGAGGTCAATATGACGGAATTGCAAGTTTCGGTGATTTAATTGAGTTTTTTACCCAATTGCCCCATCCAGATAAGCATTTTAGTGTGATGCACGGGATTGCTCATGCCAGTTTCCAAGAAAAGAATGTCATGATTCCGTATCACATTTTGGATAGTTTTTATACAATGCCAAAGCCTGTTTACACTGGGGAGTAGTGGTTATAACTTCTACTATAAATGGGGTTATTTTGAGAACTAAAGACAAAATAGCTAAATTAGTATTTAATAGTAGTTATCTAAATAAATATAGGTGAAATTGAATGGTAAATCTTAAGTTTTTGAATAAGTTGGTTATTAGTCTTTTGGCTTTAGCAATGCTGACCTGTAATGTTGCGTACGCAAAAAAAATGGGTGGCGGCAAAAGTGTTGGAAAGCAATCTAGCACAGTAACTAACAATCAAAATAGTTTACCCCCTAAACCTGCTGCAGCTCCAGTCGGACAGAATCCTTCTTCAGCTGCCAAGCCTAATGCTGCTCCAGCCCCTGTTGCACAACCTAGTCGCTTCGGAGGACTTGGTGGTATTTTGGGTGGTGTTGCTGCTGGTATAGGCTTGAGCTATCTTTTTTCTCATATGGGAATGGGTGGCATGGGTGATGGTCTAGCTTCGATGATGTCTGGCATCTTAATGATTGCAGTTGTTGGATTTTTGGTGATGTTTTTGATTCGTCGCTTTGGTTCAAAGACGAATATGGCATATACACCTGCAACTCCGGGAGTATTTAACAACGGCAATGTAGAACCTAATCTAAATAGAGGTTGGAATTCTTCTAATCAATCGGTTAACCAAGAGCCACATTTTAAAAGCTTAAATTCAGTTACACCAGTTGTCGGGTCTTTGGGTAATGGGCCAAACCAATCTGATATGTCTCCATCAAATATGTCAGATAAAGAATCTTTTTTGCAAAACGCTAAGTCCTTATTTATTCAACTTCAAGAAGCGTCTGACCAACAAAACTTAGAAAAGCTAAAAGAATATACAACTCCAGAACTGTTTGAGATTTTAAGACAAGATATGCTTTCAAGAGCTTCTGCATATAGTTTTACGCAAGTTTTAACACTTGCGGCAGATTTAATTGCGGTTGAGGAAGATGGCAAAGAATATTTAGCGAGTACACGCTTCTCTGGATCTCTGCGAGAAGAAAAAGATGGTCCAATTACCGAGTTTGAAGAAGTTTGGAATTGGGAAAAACCAATTCATGGTAATACTGGCTGGTTACTGTGTGGGATTCAACAAATTAATTAAACAACTAGTTTGACGTTTATAGCAAAAGGACTAAGAATAACTTAGTCCTTTTTTTATCTTGGACGGAACAGTTTGAACAGTTGATCTGCTCCAACCGTGAAGTAATCAGCTGGTCCTCCACCGCGCATTACATGTTGCATACTTGCCGTGTCGTATAGGCCGTCTTTTAAGGCACTATGTAAAATATGAACTGCCACAACATGACCAATCACAAACCAAGATTCCAGCGCGGATTGATCAGTATTTTTTAATTGAATAATTTCGGACAGTTTGCACTCAAAAGAGACCGGGCTCGCCAAAACTCGAGGCGCATTAATGAGTTTAGAAGGGGCTGGGGTCAAGTTTGCTAACTCGAATTCATCAATCTCAGGTGGCACACTTGCAGAACTTACATTCATCGCTTCTACCAATGGTTTAGTGACTAAATTCCAAGTAAATTCAGCTGTTTGCTGAATGTTTCTTAACGAATCTTTGTAACCTGAGCTGGTAAAACCAATCATTGGGGGATCTGAGTTGATTGCATTAAAAAAACTATAGGGAGCTAAATTTTTGACTCCGTCCGAGCTAATACTGCCAATCCAGCCGATTGGCCTGGGGGCAACGATGGCTTTAAAAGGATCATGGGGTAGACCATGTCCCTTATGAGGTTCGTAAAAATAAAAGGCATCTTGCAAAGTTTTCTCCTCAAGCATGTGAATCTCCGTTGGCTTCGGGTTTAATTGTTTCGGTTATTCTAACTTGATTTTAGTGTTTGATTCCCCAGTCCCTTGCTCTGGGGGAAGGAGAGAACCAATGCGTTGGATAGGGGGTTTTACTTTTCATGACTCGTGTCAATATGGCGGTAATAATGACCAAACTAATCGTTCCAAGCAAAATGGTGGATACCAGAATAACGAAACTTGCATGAGCATGAATCATAATTACTGTATTAGCGGCAGCGGGCGGATGAAATGTCCTAGTAGCAAGCATTAAAAAGATCCCTATAGATAAGGAAATTGCCAAGACCCACCAGTCATCACCCAAAAAATGAAATAGGGAAATTCCTACAATGGCACAAATCAAGTGACCGCCTATTAAAGCCCTTGGCTGTGCAACTGAGTGATTAGATGCGGTGAATAAAAGCGCCGTGGAACTGGCTAATGATGCCAACCAAATATGATTATCAGTAAGGTTAACTATATAAAGAACCAAACTAATTGTGATAAAACTGCCAAAAAGTACAATAGAAAATTTCTTAAGATGCATTCAATTTAACTTTAATAATATTGATTCTTCGACCAACCATTCTTGATTTATTAAATGTATCACTAAACTAAGATATCATCTCAAAATAGCTATTTAATGCTTTTAAAGTAATTTTCAGCGTATTAAAAAGATAATTAACCCTAAAGATCAATTGGTACAGAAATGACTGAATTAAAAAATAAATCGTCTGATTTACAGAGTGCAAATCGAGATCAGTTGGTCTCAAAGATGAAAGAAAACAAGAAATATATTTTGATTCTTGTGGGGGTCTTAATCCTAGTTGCAATCTTCTTTTTTGTGGATTTTAAAAAGAATGATGTTATCGAAGTGCCTGTTGCTTCCCCTGAAAATACTTTGAAAATTTCTGATGAACAGGCAAAGCAAATTAAGTGGGGGCCGGTCAAAACATACGATTTTCAAGAAAGAAAAGAAGCTGTTGGCATTATTGATTTCGATAGGAATAAGACTGCTGAAATTTATTCGCCATATCAGGGACGTATCAATCGCGTTTTGGTCAATGCTAGTGAAGATGTCAAAAAGGGACAAGTCTTATATACCGTTGTTTCCCCAGACGCTGCGCAAGCATCAGCCAGCTTACTTTCGACAGCTGGAGTTTTAAAAACATCTAATGAGACTTTAAAAAGAGCAAAAGAGTTATATGAATTTAAGAGTATTTCTCAGAAAGAATTAGAGCTCAATGTGTCAGACCAACAAACTGCAGAGGCTAACTACATTGCGGCCAAAAAAACCATGTATCTATTTGGTTTTACGGACTCAGAAATTGAAGAAGTTTTAAAAGGTCGTAAGGTTGACGTTGAACTTAATATTCGAAGCCCAATCAACGGTAGAGTTATTACTAAAAATGCAGCACCGGGTCAATTAGTTCAACCAGGCGTAGCTCCGGCTCCTTTCGTTATATCCGACATAAATAAGCTCTGGATGGTTGCAAATGTCCCAGAGTCAGAGGTACCTTATTATCGAATTGGACAAAATGTCATCGTGAATGTTCAGGCTTATAAGGATCGTTTATTTCCTGGGAAAATTGTTTATGTCGGCGATTCGATTGATCCTGTAACAAGAAGACTCACAATCTATGCAGCTCTGGATGATAAAGACCATGAGTTAAAACCTCAAATGTTGGCTGGATTTACGATTGAATTAACCAAACCTGAAACTTGGCCAGCTGTTCCGTTGCAGGCCTTAGTGAGGGAAAACAACGGTCTTCGTTCAGTTTGGGTCACGAATAATGGCACAGACTTTAAGAGAAGATTAGTGCGAATTGGCATTTTACAAGCAGACTTAGTGCAAATTTTAGATGGTTTGGAGCCTGGTGAAACGATTGCATTAAATAAAGCTTTGTTTTTAAGCAATTTATATAGCGTGACACACTAAATTTACTAAGAAATCACGATATGTTTAAACCAATACTTTACTTTGTTCTCACTCGTCGCCCGATTGTCTTACTGTGCTTGATGGCTTTCATTGTGGCAGGCCTTATTGCTTTCATGAAGCTAAATGTGGAGGCTTATCCTAACCCTGCACCTGTCATTATTGAAATTACAGCGCAATCTCCAGGTTCATCCTCTGAGGAGATGGAGAGGTATTACACAAGACCAATGGAAATTGGGTTAGCGACTACCCCAGGAGTAGATATTATTCGTTCTACATCCTTCGCTGGATTGTCTTTTGTGAGGGTTACTTTTAACTACGGCATAGATTATTTCTTTGCATTGACTCAAGTAGCTAATGGCTTATCTCAAAATGTTAATTTACCGAATGGTGTTCAACCCCAGATTCAAGCATC
The DNA here is from genome assembly GCA_903889595.1 of uncultured beta proteobacterium. GTDB lineage: Bacteria > Pseudomonadota > Gammaproteobacteria > Burkholderiales > Burkholderiaceae > Polynucleobacter. The sequence continues at coordinate 15,391 of CAISYI010000042.1, read as the reverse complement.
TAGTCTAGTAGGTGAGATTTTTAGGTATCAATTAAAAGGACCCCCAACTTATAGCTTAACTGATTTAAGAACTATCCAAAATTGGGTTGTTATTAAGCGTCTTTTAACAACACCAGGCATTGTTCAAGTTGTTACCTGGGGAGGGACGACCAAAGAATACCATGTGGAAGTTTACCCCAAAAGACTTGAGGGGTATGGTATTACTCTTCAGCAATTGCTTACTACAATTGGTAACTCCAACTCGAATGTGGGTGGTAGAACGGTTAGTGTTGGGGATCAGTCCATTAATATTCGTGGGGTTGGTCTTGTCCAAAATATTGAAGATATCGAAAAAATAGTTTTAACACAACAAAATGGCCTGGCAATTCGAGTCAAGGATGTTGCTGAGGTGACTGAAGGTTTTGTACCAAGACTGGGGGAAGCGGGAAGAGACGACCAAAATGATGTGGTTACCGGTGTCATCATCATGAACCGAACGCTTCAAACTAAACAGGTCATTGAACGTGCTCAAGAAGCAATCAAAAAGATTAACTCTGATGGCACCTTACCTAGCGGTGTAAAAGTAGAGCCTTACTATGATCGATCAACATTGATTGGTGTGACGACTCATACGGTAATTCATAACCTGATATTTGGATGTCTGTTGGTATTTTTTATCCAATGGGTATTCTTGGGGGATTTAAGAAGTGCTGTCATAGTAAGTATGAATATCCCTTTTGCATTATTTTTTAGTATTATTATTTTGACAATGACAGGAGAGTCTGCCAACCTTTTATCTCTGGGGGCGGTAGATTTCGGGATTATTGTCGATTCGGCGGTAATTTTAGTCGAAAATATTTTTAGAAATTTTCAGCAGTCTCCAGAAGATCGAGCTCGAACATTGCGAAAAATGGCTTTTGGGCCAGACGGATTATTAACCGATCCCTCAAAAGGCTGGACTGCTAGATTAAGATTAATCTTCTTAAGTTCTACCCAGGTGGATACTTCAGTTTTGTTCTCCACAGCTATTACTATTGCAGCGTTTTTACCTTTATTTACTATGCAGGGTGTCGAGGGACAAATTTTTGGTCCAATGGCTAGAACTTATGGATATGCATTGGCAGGAGCATTGATTGCTACTTTTACGATTACACCAGTGCTAGCTTCAATTCTTCTACCTCGTAGGGTTAAGGAGACAGAGACCTTTATTGTTGAAGCAATCAGAAACTTCTACAATCCAAAACTAAAATGGGCCCTTGAAAATACTAAAGTAGTTATCTTAAGCTCAGTCCTTTGCTTGGCTTTAGGCTTTTTCATGGTAACCCGTCTAGGTAGCGAGTTTTTACCAGCACTAGAGGAGGGAAATTTATGGATACGTGCATCATTGCCTCCTACGATTACGTTTGAGGCTGGTAGTGCAAACGTCAATCGGATGCGAGAACTAATTAAAAGTCATCCTGAAGTAGTTACAGTTGTTTCGCAACATGGTCGACCGGATGATGGTAGTGATGCTGCTGGATTTAATAACGTTGAGCTTTTTGCTCCACTAAAACCATTTGATGAATGGCAAGATGGAATGACCAAGGAAAAATTGGTCGCTGGGTTACAGAGAGATTTTGAGAATGAATTCCCTGGTGTTACCACTAATTTTTCTCAATACATTCAGGATAACGTCCAAGAGGGTTTATCTGGTGTTAAAGGTGCAAATTCTGTCAAGATTATTGGTCCTGACCTTGAAAAATTAGAAGAACTTGCAAACCAGGTGAAGCACGTAATGGAAGTAATTCCAGGTGTTAGTGATTTAGGTATTTTCTATATTCTTGGGCAACCCAATTTGAATATCATCATTGATCGTGAAAAAGCCGCTCGTTACGGTTTAAATACAGGAGATGTCAACACCGTTATTCAGGCAGCATTTGCGGGGACTGTCGCGACAACAGTGCTTGAAGGCGACAAGAAGTTTGATTTAACAGTCCGGTTAAAAAAAGAAGGTCGAGATAGTTTAGAGGATGTGAGAAGGTTAAGAATTGGATACACAACCTCAAATGGTGGAGTTGCTTACATTCCACTCGAAGATATTTCGACTATCTCCTTAGATACTGGGGCTAGTTACATTTATCATGAAAAAAACGAACGTTATATTCCAGTAAAATTTAGTACAAGGGGGCGTGATTTAGGTTCTACGGTAATAGAAATACAAGAAAAAATTGGCGCTCAGATTACCTTACCTGAGGGCTACAGAATTACCTATGCGGGTGAATTCGATGAGTTACAAGCCGCACAAGATCGACTCGCGATTATGGTACCTTTGGCTTTGTTATTGATTTTTGCCTTGCTTTACGCTCTGTTTAATAACCTGTTGGATTGTTTATTAACTGTGTCAGGTGTTCCGTTTGCTATGTTGGGTGGGGTAATCGCATTATATTTAACAGGGCAAACTGCTAGCATTTCTGCCATTATTGGATTCATCTCTTTGCTTGGGGTGTCGGTGATGAATGGAATCTTAGTCCAAACTTACTATCGTGAATTAATTAATTCAGGTAGAACAGTTACACAAGCAATTTTAGAGGCACATGAACACAGAATGCGTCCGTTGTTAATGACCGCTTTGTCAGCAGCAATTGGATTATTTCCTGCTGCTATTTCCAACGGAATTGGTAGTCAAGTTCAAAAGCCCCTTGCGACCGTTGTAGTGGGTGGGATGATTATTGGTCCAATCTTTTTACTGATTGTGGTTCCAGCTATTTATACCGAGGTTTTAAAGCGAGTTAAGCCAAAGAAACGTCGTAAAGGCTTAGGAGGATAAGATGAAAAAGATAATATTTCCTCTCAAGAAAACCTCTACTATTGGATTACTTCTGGGCATTGCAGGTTTGTATTCAGCGTGCTCTATTGGGCCAGATTTTGTTCAACCAAAAATAAGTAGTCCCAATAACTTTACAAGGGAAACCCAAGTTTCGAGGGAAGCTAATTCACAGGTTAGCCAAAAAATTCAAGATGACTGGTGGAAAGCATATGGTTCTCCTGAAATTAATGCACTAGTTGAACTTGCTTTAAAAAATAATTTCGACATTGAAGCCGCTTCAGCAAACCTTAAAGTTGCTCAGGCAAATGTGCGTGCGCAACAAGGTTACTTTTTCCCGACAGTAGGGCTTGGTTATAACGCGCTTCGGCAAAATACTGGTACTGTAGTTCAACCGGCCGTGTATGGCCCTGATCAAAACAATTCTATTTATACCTTAAAAACTTCAGGAATATCAGTAGGCTTTGTGCCTGATATTTGGGGCGGTAATCGCAGGCAGGTTGAATCTTTAAAAGCCCTTGGTAATGCTGCAAGTTATCAACTAGACGCTCTTAAAATTACTGTAGCAAATAATGTTTTAGCAGCGGCTATTCAGGAGGCTTCACTCAGAGAGCAACTCAGTGCTGTTAAGCAGTTAGCCTCCTCAGCAAAGTCTCAGCTAGAACATGCTCGCAGACTAAGAGACTCTGGATATGCCAGTAGTGTAGATCTAGCTTTACAGGAAAGCCTTTATGCACAGGCGATTGCTCAAGTTCCAGCGATTGAAAAAAGTAGAGAACAAACCCTTAATTTACTAAATATTTTATGCGGCCAAATGCCAAGTGAAAAATTGTTATTACCTAATTTAGAACAAATTCAAGTTCCTACTAATTTACCTAAGCTCCTGCCAGCAGATTTGTTAAATCAAAGACCAGATATCAAGATTGCTGAAGAGTATGTTCGCTCAGCAAATGCTCAAATTGGGGTGGCATTGGCCAATATGTTACCGCAATTTAATGTACTAGCCTCAGCGGGTAGCGCCACTGCGATTGTGGCAGATATTGCTGATCAGGTCAGTAAAATTTGGAGTATAAGTGGCGGGGTGAGTCAGACTCTCTTTGCGGGAGGAACTTTGTTCTCCAGAAAGCAAGCCGCTGACGCTGCTACAGATGTTGCTGTAGCGCAATACAAATCAACGGTACTCTTTGCTTATCAAAACGTTGCTGATACTCTTTATGCAATTCAATCAGATAAAACCTACCTCGATGCAGCGCTTCAAAATGAAACAGCAAGTAAAGTGATTTTTGACCAAGCTAGCAATCAATTCAAAGTAGGATATATTTCAGAGCCTGTTAAGTTACAAACTGAACAAACCTACCTACAAGCTAAAATAAATAGACTTCAAGCAACTGCTACCTACCTAGGAGATACGACATCTCTTTATCAATCTTTAGGTGGCGGTTGGAACAAAGAAAAAAGTCAGATTTATTGATTCTGATTTTTTCACTATCAAACGATTCAAGCTTACATAAGAGCCTGAATCGTTTGTTCAGTCTCAGTTTTATTGCACAATTTTCTTGATTAAGTGATCAGAAGCATCGTTTTTTTCAGGTCTTATATTTAAAAGTTTAGCCATCAATGGGTAAACATCGATGTTTTCAAAATATCCTAATTGAGCTTTTTTAATCTGGTAACCAGAGGCGATAAATAAGCCATGCATATCCTCTACTTGTGGGTCAAAGCCATGATGTCCAGGGTAAGTTATTAAAGGCTTTTTGTCAGTTATGACAAAATGATTTTCAGCCAAACATACAACATTAGGTATTCTGCGATGTGAACCAAAGTGGAATTTAGCTGGGATTTCAGATTTTTTCCAACACTCCATATGGCTAATTTTATTTAAACTCTGCAAAACATTCGTAACATATTTCTCTTCGACATTAATCCCTGCAACTGGTCCAGTCCACTCATATTTAATTCCAGGAATATCCTTTAATACTGACGATATTTCAAGCCAGTTATCCTTTGGAACCTCTGACATACCATGATCAGCAACAATGATAAAAGTGGTTTTTTGATTAAGGCCAATGTTTTTTAAACCAGTTATAAACCTACCAATGGCCATATCTACGTTACTTACAGCTTGATTCACTTCTTTACTGTTGGGGCCGTATGAGTGTCCCGCTGAATCTACTTCTGAAAAGTAGAGTGTTGCAAAGTCAGCTCTTGAATTATTGGGCCTATTTAGCCAAGTTAATAATTGATCCACTCTTGCTGTAGAACTCATATTGTGGTCGTAATTTAACCAATCATTCGGTTGAATTTGATTAATTTTGGTTTCTGTTCCTGGCCAGAAAAGGGTAGAGGCTTTTTTATCTTGTTCTATAACACTCACCCAGATAGGTTTTGCATCTGACCACCAAGCTGGATTTGTGACAGCTTCTCTTGAAGATAACTTAAAAACTTCTTTAATTTGTGAGTCAAACATAGTGTTGTTCACAATGCCATGATGATCGGGATACAAGCCAGTAACTATGCTGTAGTGATTCGGGAATGTTACAGATGGAAATGTTGAAATTAAACCTTTTGCAATTGCGCCATTTTCTGCAAGTTGATTTAAGTTTGGAGAAGAATTGCGGTTTAGATATTCTGGTTTAAAGCCATCGAGGGAGATTAAAACAGTTAAAGGCTTTGCCTCACTTTGAATAATTGGCGCTTCTAATTTATCTGATGAACACGAAGTTAAATTTAAAAAAATTAACGCAAAAATCAAACTGAGAAGAAATTTTGAGTAGCGGGATATTTGAATCATTTTTTACCTTTTTAAACCGGGTCTAGATATAAAAAATAAACTTATATTTTTATAAATTCATTCTTAAGCAAATTGTCATTTTCATCATTTATTATGAAAATTCTAACCTTGAGGAATTATTAATGAAAAAACCTTATCAATTTGGCTTAATAAGCAAACTTCTGATCACAGCTAGCTTATTTGGTATTACATTCCAGTCCGAGGCCGTTTCTATTTATCCAATTAATCAAGCAGAAATTCTTGCTGGTAGCAAATTCGATTTGAAAATTGAATTTGATAAAGTCTTAGAACCCAATGAGGCAATTATCACTCTAAATGACGAAGACATTGTTTCAGTGCTTAAAGCGCGTCCCGAGTACATTCGTAACGAAGATGGCAAAGGATCCTCTTTTGTTTGGCGTAATGTGTCCCTAGAAAATGAGGGTTCCGTAAAAATAACAGCAAGAACAGCTAATGTAAAAGAGCAGTTTTTAAGTGTTAACTGGAATGTATATTCTACCGGTCCAAGAAAAGCAAAGAACGTCATCTTGTTTATCGGTGATGGAATGAGTATAGCGAACAGAACTGCTGCAAGGGTGATGTCAAAAGGGATTTCTCAAGGCAAATATCAGGGAAAGCTATCTTTTGATGAAATGCCTCAAATGGCTTTAGTTGGAACTTCAGGGGCTGACTCATTGTTGACCGACTCTGCAAACTCAATGAGTGCTTACACTACGGGCCATAAATCATCAGTCAATGCATTAGGTGTCTATGTATCTCGTGCAACGGATAACTTGGCGCATCCTAAAGTTGAGACAATTGCCGAATTAATTAAAAGAAAAACAAAAATGTCCATCGGTATTGTTTCTGATTCAGAAATTCAGGATGCAACGCCAGCTGCTGTTGTGGCACACACTAGAAGACGTGCAGATAAACAATATATTGCTGATGAACTATTCTTAAAACAAATTGACGTAATTTTAGGAGGTGGTTCCGCCTATTTCTTGCCACAAACTAACAAACTTTCGAAAAGAAAAGACAATAATGATTTAATGAGACTGTTTAAGTTAGACGGCTATGAACTAGTCAAAAATAAAACAGAATTAATGGAAGTCGCTAGAAAAAATACAACAACGAAACTTTTTGGTACTTTCCACCATGACAATATGGATGGTTCACTTGATCGTCTATTTTTAAAACAAAACACGGTAAAGGATTATCCAGATCAGCCGGATTTAACTGAAATGACTCAGGCTGCTATTAATGTCCTTTCAAAAAATAAGGATGGATTCTTCTTAATGGTAGAAGCCGCTTTGATTGATAAATTTAATCATCCTTTAGATTGGGAAAGAGCTGCATTTGATACGATTATGTTAAGTAATGCAGTTCAAGTAGCTAAGGATTATGCTGCAAAAAATAAAGATACTTTGATTATCGTTGTCCCAGATCATACCCACGGTGGTTCAATTAGTGGGGTTATTTCCGATGATCGTAAAGGTGCTTTACGTGAAAAAGTTGGTGTGTATGCCGAAGCCGGTTTCCCAAATTATCCCAAAGCGAATGCACAAGGTTATCCGGAAACAATCGATGTAAGTAGACGTATGGTATTTAATTATGGTAACTTCCCTGACCATTATGAAACCTTCAAACCTAAGTTGAGCGGTACTTTTGTGCCAGCGGTTCTGGATAAAGAAACAAAGAAATTTGTCGCAAATCCGGTTTATAAGGACCAAAATCCAGACGCATTCAAAGTTGAGGGAAACACCCCATCAACTACTGAAGCCGGAGTTCATACTGCGGATGACGGAGTTTTAAATGCAATGGGACCTGGATCTGATGTTTTCAAAGGCTTCATTGATAACACTGAAGTATTTAAAGGAATGGTACAAGCCTTAGGTTTAGGTCGTAAAAAGTAATTGATTTTTTATACTTTAAAAGTAATTAAATGCATGTCAATTCATTAGAATGACATGCATTTTTAATTATTTATAGATAGTAAATTTGTTTCAATTTCATTAAAATCACCTATTAAATGAGTATTTTGTTAATTTTATAAGGTATTAAATCAATTGTGACTATTGAAACTGAATTAAAACTAGGTTTTTCTGCAAACAACTTATCCATCCTCTTGGAACATCCCTTAATTAGCGGGCCATGCAAACGCCATAAACTTTTTAACGTTTACTATGACACGCCTGAGTTATCCCTAATGAAGAGCGGAGCAGTTGTGAGAGAGCGTAAGGTACTTCGTAAAACACTTCTTACGGTTAAGTTGGCATCACCTTCACTTGGTGGTTTGCATCGCCGGTTAGAGTGGGAAGCTCCAACTACTCAAGGACAATTTGATTTTCAAACATTGATTGATGACCCAGTATTAGCTGAAAAAATGACAATGCTTGCTCCTCAATTAGTACCAATATTTACTACTGATTTTGTTAGACGAACTTGGGAGGTCGAGTTTAGGGGGGCAAAAATTGAAGTTGCTATCGACCTAGGCAAAATTGTTACTAAACGCTTAGATGGACTTTTGTATCAAGAGGAAATTTGTGAAGTTGAGTTAGAGCTTTTGGATGGTAATCCCGTCAATTTATTTGGTTTAGCGAGAGTTCTTAGCCGCAGAGTAAGGTTGCATCCTTCTAATCGCTCTAAAGCGGAAGTTGGCTATCGCTTATATCAAAATATTTCAATGTCACCTGTGAAACCAGCCAATTTGGAAATTAATCCAGAGGCTGATCCAATAGATACTTTTCAACACATTTGCTTTGAGTGCCTCTACCATTTACAACTGAATGATAGTGGGATATTGCTTGACAACGATGACGAATATATTCATCAAGCACGAGTTGCTATGCGCAGAATTCGTTCAGCAATTAAACTTTTTTCCCCCGTTTTGCCAATGACCTTTGTGGGTAATTGGAATAATATTTGGAGAGATTTAGCCAATGCTCTGGGTGATGCTAGAAATTGGGATGTTTTTAGCGATGAACTCTTACCCTTATTAAAGCAAACCTTTGGCAATCATCCTGATATTTTAGAATTAGAAAAATTTGCCATTGCCCAGAGATCTATTGGTCATCAGAGCGCCATTGCCACCTTTGGGCATCGAAACTATTCTGTGAAAGTCATTTCATTTGCTGAAGCTGTGATGAGTTTAAAAAATCATCCAGAAATCAAGAGTCGACAAAAAATGATCCTTGAGAGTCAATCAACTTCAACTCCTATTATTCCTGAAAATACGGAGCAGTTTGCTTCTCGCTTGTTGAAGCGTCGTCACCGTCGTTTCCAAAGAGAATTATCTGTGCCGACTAGAAGTTTAGAAGAAAGTCATCAGTTAAGACTCTATCTAAAAAAGCTTCGTTATTCGTTTGAATTCTTTGTTCAGTTATTTCCTCAAAAGAAAATGACTCCTTACACCAAAACACTTTCGCGCGCTCAAGAGTTATTAGGTCAGATGAATGATTTAGCTACTGCAGAAATTTTGTTATCAAAGAGAAACCTCGCTCAATTAGATGTCGCTACCGCTTGGATTATTGGTCGACAAAGTGGTTACTTATCAATGATGCCAAAAGTGATTGCGGGTTTAAATGAGCTAAAAGCTCCATGGCAAAAATAAATTTTCTGGTCTTTTTCATGTTTATTCAACTAAAATTCAAATATGATAAAAATCATCAAACCTTTCATCTTTTACAGACTTGAAATTTTGTTGTTTTGTGGTTTTTTGATTTCTACTAATTTATCCGCTCAACAAATTGAATTCGAACAGAAAATTACAGCTATGCCTGGCTGGAAAATTATGCAAGATGGCCGACAAGGCAATTGTATTACTTGCCATACAATCCAACTTTCAGAAAAAAGTGTCAAAGAGAAGCAGGGTAATTTTGCACCACCTTTAAGTAAAGTTGGGGCCAAATATACATCAGATCAATTAAGGCAATGGGTTACTGATGCAAGACTCATGAACCCTGAAACTTTAATGCCACCCTATGGAAGTCTGACTGGTATCAATAATCCAAACTTACCCAAATCTTTACTAGATTCGAAGCAAATTAGTGATGTGGTTGATGTCCTTGCGATGTTAAAGTAAGTAGCAATAAAACCAATTACAATCAAATCTTATAGTTAATTTGATTATTTCAGAAGGGTGATTGAATGCGAAAAGTAGATAAGCAATCGGTTAAAAAAGTAAGGCCTAAATTAATTTACTCGAAAAGAGACTTTTTTCTGGTACTTTCAGGTATGCTTTTAATGGCCAAATCTACGAACTCATTTGCACAAAAAATGCAGGCTGTTCAAATGATGCAAAGCCAATTCCCAGAATATCAACCGACTGCATTAAAAAAATTAACAATTAACGAAAAAGCAATTCAGTTAGATATCCCACCTTTAGCAGATACTGGTAATTCAATTCCTTTCACGGTTAAATTACAAGCACCATCAGAGCGATTGATTCAGTCTTTTGAAATCATCGCCCCTGAAAATCCATTTCCAATGGTTATTCGAGTAAAGGTACCTCAAGCTAAAAGTTCTTATCAATTTTCTACTCGAATTCGCTTAGCTTTAAGTCAAGATGTTTGGGTGATTGCAACCCTTGACAATGGTCAGAAAATTGCTAACTCTGTACCATCGGTCGTGACTTTGAATGCTTGTTTTGATGCAACTTAATCTCTAAATGACAAAGGTTTATCATGGCAACGCATAATAAATTTCCAATTCGAGTCAGTTTTATTGGTAATCCCAAACCTGGTGCGACGGTTGAAGTTCGTATTTTGATTGGCCACCCCATGGAAACGGGATTTCGTATGGCTGATAACGGGATTGATCAAATTCCTAAAAACATCATCGAGAATGTTGTTGTTAAGCTGAATCAAGAAGTTATTTTTACAGCAGATGTTGGAACAGGAATTGCAGCAAATCCATTGATCAGTTTTTTAATCGTGGTCCCAGAAAAAGGCGGAACTCTTTCTGTTAACTGGCTTGATGACCAGGGTAATACAGGGCAAACCGATAAAGATTTGATTAGTTTTAAATCTTAAGGACTGATTTAATTGAATCCCACCAGTCTAGTCATCAGTTGGCGCTTGATTACTTTAATAATTTCATTTTGTTTAATTAACATGGGTTTTGCAAGGGCACAAACCCGACAAAGTGGTAATCAATTCTTAACTAGTGAGCTCTTGAATTTATCTAAAGATGCTTCTATCAATCCTATTTCATTGTGGATTGATCAAGGAACACAAATTTGGCAAAAAGACTGTCAAGGTTGCCATCAAGATTTAAATCCTATTCGTCAATCAGTGGTTGAATTTCCGCGCTGGAAAAAAAATCAATTAATTAATTTAGAGGATCAGATAATTCAATGTTTCGCAAAAAAACAGTCACTTGGATTAAATACTGAGAGCCCAGATGTGATTGCTGTCTCAACCTTCCTTTCTAATAGTGCAAAAGGATTAAAGGTCCAAACTCAGGCTCCAATTGATTCAATAGAAAAGGCTTCTTGGCAGGATGCACTTAATCATGGGGCTCAAATCTACACGCTACGTCAGGGTAGAGTGAATCTTTCTTGTACTCAATGTCATGATTTGAATATTGGCAAAAATTTAAGATCTGATGTAATTAGTCCGGGCTATATCACGGGTTTTCCGATTTATCGCCAAAGCTGGCAAGCGATGGGATCAATGGATCGGCGCTTGAGAGCTTGTTATTCCGGAGTTCAAGCAGCTATACCGCCAACTGGACATCGCGACCTTCGCGCACTTGAATTGTTTTTAAAGAGTCGCTCCGAAGGGATGATTTGGGAAGGACCCTCAATCAGACGCTAAATAAGTAAAAAAAAATCCCATTAAATAAATAATGGGATTTTTATTGCTTGATAGAAACTTAAGCGATTGACAAGCCTTCTCTAATTAATGGGAAGTTACGTAGTGGCTTACCTAATGCTGCTGAAATAGCATTGATAACTGCTGGTGCCACCACGCAAATTGTAGGCTCCCCAACTCCGCCCCAGAAATCTAAAGTCGGCACTAAAACCGTATCGACTTTTGGATTTTGAGCCAATCTTAAGAGAGGGTATGAGTCAAAGTTAGTTTGTTTGATTCTACCGTTCTCTACAGTAATTTCTGGATTGAATATCGAAGAAAGCGCCATCACTACAGAACCTTCTACTTGCTCACGCACTACATATGGGTTGACAACGTGACCGCAATCTAGCGCAAACACCATTTTGTGAATCTTCACGATGTTATCCGTTACTGAAACTTCAGCAACACATGCGGAATAACTACCATAACCCATAAATTGAGCGATACCACGGTGAACACCCTTAGGTAGTGGTTTCCCCCAGTTACTTCTCTTCGCTGCAGCATTGAGGACATTTAAATGTTTCGGATGGTCTTTCATGACAGCTTGACGGAAGGCTAATGGATCTTTTCCTGCAGCTTTCGCACATTCGTCCATGAAAATTTCCATGAACATACCATTTTGATTGGTATTCACACCACGCCATGGACCAACAGGTACATGGGTATTTTTCATCACATACTCAGTGAGTAAGGTTGGGAATTTATAGCCTAATTGAGCGTCACCAGCTTCTTCGTAGAAGCCTTGTAACTGTCTTACATCCTTATTATTTTTGATCGCCATTGGCGCAACAGTTGAGTTAATGGATTGACCAGAAACTTTAACATGTAATCCCGTCATATTACCGTTTGCATCAATACCGGCTCTCATTTTAGCCATAGCAATCGGATGGTAATAATCATGTGTCATATCTTCTTCACGTGACCACATCATTTTGACTGGAATACCTGGGAAGTTTTTAGCAATGTCTACAGCTTGAGTGACGTATTCTTGCGTACCTCCACGACGACCAAGACCAGTTCCAGGGTCTAACTTATAAACTTCGCACTGAGTTAAGGGTAAGCCAGCAGCTGCAGATAGAGCAGCATGTGATGCCTCGCCATTTTGAGTAGGTACCCAAGCTTCTACTTTTTCCGGAGTAAATTTAACTGTACAGTTCATTGGCTCCATATTCACGTGTGAACGGTACGGAGTGTAATAAACGGCTTCAACAACTTTTCCTGAAGATTGGATTGCAGCTACAGCATCGCCTTCTTTACGTTGCCAGAAATCACCAACTTCTTCTAAACCTTCTCTTAGGCGTTTTTCAATATCAGCTTGGTTTACGTTGCCGTTACCAGCTTCATCCCATTCAATTGGGAGTGCATCGAGGGCAATTTTAGCGCGCCAAAAAGTATCAGCAACCACAGCAACTGCGTTGTCACCAACTTTAACAACACCCTTAACACCACGTAAATTTTTGACTTTGTTTTCATCAAAGGATTTAACTTTGCCACCAAAAACAGGAGATGCTTTGATAGCAGCACATAACATGCCAGGTAATTGCAAATCAACACCAAACACTTTAGTACCGTTTACCTTGTCAGCGGTATCGAGTCTAGCAAGAGGCTTACCAGCAACTTTCCATTCGCTTGGTTTTTTAAGCGTAATTGATTTTGGATCTGGCGGAGTTATTTTTGCAGCAGCCTCGGCAACTTTACCGTAAGTGGTTTTCTTGCCAGATTTGTGAGAAATTACGCCTTTATTAACTGTTAACTCTGAGAGGGGCACATTCCATTCGTTAGCAGCTGCTTGTAATAGCATGATTCTAGCTGCTGCTGCACCTCTTCTTACGTAGTCTTCGGAGGTTCTAATACCGCGACTTCCGCCGGTACTAAATTCGCCCCAAACCCTTTGCCTTGCAACGCTTTGACCTGGAGTAGGCGACTCTGTAATGATTTTTTTCCAGTCGCATTCTAATTCTTCAGCAACTAATTGGGCTAAGCCAGTTCTAGTACCTTGACCCATTTCTGAACGAACAATACGAACTACGACAGTATCGTCTGGCTTGATATTGACCCATGCATTCACCTCAGGAGAAGATGCATTCATGATTGTGTTTGGATTGTACATTGATCCAGCCATGGCTTCAGTGCTTGCAAAGCTACCGATGCCTAACATTAAGCCACCACCCAAAAAGGAAGTGTCAACAATAAAGCGTCGACGTGATTGGCTTTCTAAATTCGTTTGATCCATTTGATTACCTGTATTTTTAGTCATCTTTGTCTCTCTTATCCGCGTGATTGAGGAGTGGCATCATAGGTAGCTAGAACTTCTGCCAATTTCTTTTGACCAGAAGCAACATGGATACCATCACGAATCTTTTGATAAGTACCGCAACGGCAAATATTAGACATTGCATTATCAATGTCAGCATCTGTCGGTTTAGGATTACGCTTGAGCAATGCAGCAGCGGCCATAACTTGACCTGACTGGCAATATCCACATTGTGGAACATCTAAAGCAATCCATGCTTTTTGTACGGGGTGAGTATTGTCGGCTGATAAAGCTTCAATAGTCGTGATTTTCATACTACCAACAGATGACACAGGAATAGAGCACGATCTTGCAGGCTCACCGTTTAAATAAACGGTACAAGCTCCACACTGTGCGATTCCACAGCCATATTTTGTTCCAGTTAAGCCAACAATTTCGCGAATAGCCCATAAGAGGGGCATATTGGGTTCTACATCGATATTGTGCATTTTGCCGTTAATATTCAACTGCATCTGTGATCTCCTCTAGTTTTAGGAATTTAATTAAACAACAAACTAAGTTTATATTGAAATAGTGTTTAAAAATTAAAATTTGTAAAAAAAGTACAAAAATTTTTCTAAATCAATGTGTCTGACCAAATATCGTTTGCCCACTTGATTGCGGAAGAATATTCCTGAGCGTTGTCTGTGGTGGAAATACTATTCGATCCTGAAACCACAGCCATACTTTGCGTTTTTGGGTCAAATTGATGCATTGTTGAGATATGTGCCCCCGTTTTTTCTCCTAAAACGCTATAACAAATACTTGAAAATGTTGGGCTTTTATTAATTGGTAAGTCTGCTAATTGTTGGTAAATAGCCGATGCACAAATTTTGGCCTGTCCATTAGCAACTTGAGCAGATTTTGGTGTTTGGGTTGAACTTTGGATAGCATCTCCCAATATATGAATATCGGGAATAACTTTTGATTCGTAGGTCAAAAAATCAACTTCGCACCAACGTTGATTGATATTAGCTAGGTTTGAATGAAAAGCAATGTCACCTGCTCGCATGGGCGGAATCACATTTAAAACCGACGCTTTAACATCATCTTGTACTTCGAACAGTAGGGCACTTTCTGAAGAATCTACATCTACCAAAGTATGATTATTCCTGTATTCAATCATGTTGGGATAGTAGCTAGACCAAGCTTTTTTAAATAAGGTGGATTTTGAGGTAATTTCTGCATTGGCGTCTAGCACCAGAATTTTTGATCGTGTTTTATATTTTTTGAAATAATTTGCGACTTGACTAGCTCTCTCATAGGGGGATGGCGGACAACGATAGGGGGCTAAGGGGATAGAAATGGCGAAAACTTCCCCGTCTTTCATGGACTCCAATTGCTTTCGTAAAGTGAGAGTTTGAGATCCTGCCTTCATAGCATGTACAAAGCGATTTTGTAGAACGGGGTCTTTCATTTTGGGCAGGCTATCCCACATCATATCTATCCCAGGAGATAAAATTAATTTGTCATAGGAGATGGTTATTCCTTGTTGTAAAACAATCTTTTTCACCTCTGGAAGGATCCGCTCGACATTGTCCTGAATTAATTTGACACCATATTTTTGTTGCAGGGGGTCTCTACTTTTCGTGATTTCAGAAATCTGCATTTGGCCATTAATGACCAAATTGGATAATGGACATGAAACAAGGTTCGGTGAAGGATCTATTAGAGTGACATCGATCTGT
>CAISYI010000041.1 GCA_903889595.1 uncultured beta proteobacterium | reverse complement strand
TGGCGTGCACCAATTGAGCCTAATCAAGTAGCACAACGTTGGCAATACAACGGTCCATGGTCAAGCAACATGGAGCGCCTAACATCTCAGGCTTTAATGGTGATGAACATTCCTGGAGCAGATATTCAGGCAATGGTTCGTCCACCACTTCCACAAATTCAATTGTTCCCTGCACGTTTTGGTTTGGGCGAATATCGCCAACCTGGAATTGAAGATATTATCAGTGTAGACAGAATTTACTCAGAACCACGTATATCATGGTACTCAGGTTCCCCTGCTGGCTACTCAGGTTCCAGCCGTAACGATTTAGGAAATAACTAATGTCATATGGTGATGGCTCAGAGACTTTAGAGTGGCAGGCAAAGACTATTGCTGAGAATGCTACAAAATATAACGGTTCAGCCCCATGTCCAACATGTGGAGTTATCATGAACCCAGTAGAATTTATGCAGAACAAAGGACACTGCCTCAGTTGCCTTACCCAAGGTAGAGCGACATTGGCACAAAATAAGATGGTAGGTAGATAATGGCAGTTAACTCATCACGTTCAATGAACGCATCACTTAACAATGGTGCAACTGATGGCAAATATCGCAAGGTTCGCCCAGATACTGAAGTAGGCTTTGGATCTGAAGAGACACTAGCCAACCGTCAGTCACTACACCCATTTTGGGGTTATGGTTTTATTACTTCTGAATATCCAAATAAAGCGAATCCAGGTAAGTAATCATGGCTCAATTTGACCCAAAAAAATCTGCAGGTGCAAATTACCTTGCTGGTCTTCACGCTGCCCGTAAAGCCACTGGAGCACATTCTAAAATACAACCATTGATTGATGCTCACTTAAATCGTGATTATTCAAAAGATAGAGAAATTGTTTCTAAAAAAACTGCAACCAAAAAAATTGCACCTAAAAAGCCAGGTAAGTAATCATGGGAAACATGCACGCATCAGAGTATGCGTCAATGAAGGGCAAGAATAAAGACCTTGGTCTTCTTGCTCACTTACAGAGTAATCATTATCCACCAGTTCCAGCATCAATGCTTGGACCATCAAAGCGTGCCATAAATGCTGTAAACAAAGGAAAGCACGACTCAAACATTCGTCTTCCAGAGGGTGTTATGTATAAAGGTAAAAAAGCAGCACCTGCTCATGCAATAGTTGAGGCACACCACCTACATGCGTGGTTAAATCCAAATCAATTTGAGGAATAATCATGGCATCACAAAGAGTTGCTAAAACTAATAGAGCAAAAGCCCCTGATTTTATTTCCAGTAAAGTTCCTTTTAAAGCATCAGCACTATCAGGTGTAGAAGGATCAGTACACGATACTGGCATGATGCCATCAAGTGAATCAGAACGTTATAAGGGCGCTAAACCTTCTTACACTGTGATGTCTTACGGTACTCCAATTGCATGGCACGGAGAACATGGCTGGGATATGTCATCAGCAAAGCACTCTTCAACTACTTCACGTCATCAAGGTATCGTTCGTCGTGCTGTATTTCAACAAGGTCACGATGGAGCAAGACAGTAATGGCTAAATCAGTTCATAATAGAAAAGAGCAAGACAATAATGGCTAAATCAGTTCCTGATAGAAACAAAAACCGTTCTATAAAAAATCCAAATATTTGTGATGAATGTGGATCAATTCATTTAGATGATAAAGATATGACTTTAGTGACTGAAGGAAAACCTTTCAAATTAAAATCAAGTAAATACTGATGGCAACCATGGTTCCTGATCGTGGAGAAAACCCAAAACGTAAAATAAATTTTTATGACGCTAAACAAGACTTTAGCCACAGTGCAGATGTTCGTTGGTTAAGTCCTAAAGGCTATAAATCAGGTCGCCCACACGGGTCTGAGTTAAAGAAGCACATGCCACATATGGGTGGATGGGCGTTGCCTGAGTACGATAATAATCCTAAAAAACCTGACTAATTTATAGTTTAACCCCACAACTACTTTAAGGTTTTATAGGTTTGTCTCCTAGCATTATAAGGAGCATCCATGAGTAACGTCCCAATTATTGGTGAAAAGAAGATGGACAATGAGCCGATGTTTCGGTTGTTGTTTTGCTTAGTCTGTCAAACACTTAACGAACTTCCACCTTATGATGGTGATCCAGAGTTAGACCATCTATTGGCAATTGCTTGTGAGTCTCACGTTTTTCCATCAGGTGAACCACACAAGGGCAAATTATTTGTATTGCCACTTCGTGCATGGGCAAAATCAGAATCTAAAAAAGAAATCATTCGCCAAATTAAAGGTGGAGGATCTAAAGGTCTTGCAGAAGTAGATGACACCTTTTATGAATCTCGCTCTACCTTTATGGAAGGTGCGATGGAGTGCTACCAACGCCACAATAAACCAAAAGATGGTTGCGTTGACTGGCAAGACAAGAGTAAACTCCTTATCCCAAATACCATTAAAGAGCGTAAGGCTGAAGGCATGGCTCGTTATCAAGATGAAGCAGGCCCCAAGACTTACCTATGTAATTTTTGCCCCGTATCTATTGGCGTCAACCAACGCAAACAAAAGTTATTAGGAGGAAGAGCATGACAGACGAGACCAAGGAAGTAAGCAAACCTTTAGTTCTTGCAGCCTACACCGTTATTTTGAATTTAGATGGAACTATTCAAACTGAGTTAATTGAGGCTAGTGAAACGGTACAACGCCAAGCAACGACCTATGACATTTATCAGACAAGTAAAGAGTTAGTCTCAGATATAGAGAGCCATCTGCTTGCTGACCGAGTGGCTGAAAGAGTAATTGGCGCACTTCAACCACGTGATGAATCTGCGGATTTTAAGGCAAAACTAATTAATGCACTAACAGAACGTGGCATAGATACACCACAAGCATAAATACCCATAGACTTATGTCTATGAACCGTTCTGATGGCTTTGAGCAGATTGCCCTACAGGGCGGATCTACCTCATACTTTTCTGAGCCAGAGTCCGAACTAGACCCACGCCTATTCACTGGCACAACACTAAACCCTTGGGTTCGTAACGGCATTCTTCAACTTTTATTTGATTTTTTAAACTCTGTCTATCGTCACCCAGATCTTTGGGCGCATGTATGGATTGCAGGTTCTGGAGTTTCTTATCAGTGGTCTGCTGCTCGTGAGCCAGGAGATCTAGATGTTCTCATTGGTGTTGAGTATATTCAATTTCGTAAAGCACACCCAGAGTACTCAGGCCTTACTGATATGGAAATCAGCAAGATGCTCAATGAAGATTTTCGTGAAAACCTACAGCCAGATACAGAGAACTGGAACGGTTTTGAAGTAACTTTTTATGTAAATCCTGGCGCTACTGATATCAAAACAATTCATCCTTATGCAGCATACGATCTAATCCATAATGAATGGACTGTATTTCCAGAAAAGACTGGAGCACCAAAGCAACCAGTGTGGGAGTCAGTTGCTCAAAGAGATAAGTCTATGGCATCAGACATAATCATGAGGTACAGCAAAGCACACACAGACATTCAAGGCGCTCAAAATGATGCAGCACGTCGTAATGCAGAGTTTCGTTTGCAACAGGCTTTATCTCAGGCATCAATGCTGTTTGAAGACATTCATTCATCTCGTCGGTTGGCATTTAGCCAACAAGGAGCAGGGTACGCAGACTTTTACAACTATAGATGGCAGGCTGGCAAAAAGTATGGAACAGTTCCTGCCCTAAGACAAATGCACGACTTTTATCAAGCACAAAAAACACAAGATGCAGAAACAACTTACGGCGTTGAACTTCCAGATACT
>CAISYI010000040.1 GCA_903889595.1 uncultured beta proteobacterium | reverse complement strand
TAAGATATGGGAAAGTTGTTAAAGAAGCAAACTTGAAAGATACTGAATAATATGACTCAATTACAAATCGCAGGAAATGATAGCGTAGAACAAGTCCTCCAAAAAACAGCTGTTGCTAGAGCGTGGCTGGATGTTTCACCAAAAGACTTAAAAGCCGTTGAACCGAAGTTTGTGCTACGCGTTAGTGCTCACATTCCTGGCAGTTCTCCAGCTGTAGTCGATGTTTTTGAACCAGCTTTTAAACGACTTCATCAAATGACTGACGGGGCAATTCAAGTTAAAGCTTTTTGGGGTGGTAGTTTACATAAAGAGCGAGAAGGTATTGAAGCCCTTAAAGCAGGGATTACGGATATGTGTCCAGTCTACTCTGCTTGGGATGCTGAAATGTTTCCTGTAGCGCAAGCACTGAGCTTGCCCTTCATTTTTGATAGCGCAGAAGGTGCCACTGCAGTTTCTGAGGCTTTATATCACAAACACTTTAGGAAAGATTTCGAAGGTCAAGGTGTTTTAATGGGGCGTATGGTTGCCACAAGTGAGTACAACTTATTTAGTCGTGAGCCCATCCGCACCTTAGCTGATATTGCCGGGAAAAAAATTGCGTGTAGTAACGGTGTGGAGTCTGATTTATTTTCTGCCTTAGGAGCGATACCGGTCGGTTGTAGTACTCCAGAAGGAAAAAAAGCTTACGAAAGTAATGAAGTTTTTGCTATTTCTATTTCAGATAGTGCAGCTCACACTGTGGGTTTATATAAGCACGCCAATTTTCGTACCAGCGCAAATTTGGTTCGCGTCAATTTAGAGTACGGTTTGTCGCCAAGTTTTTATGCGCAGCTACCCGAAGAGTTAAAGTTAATTTTGAATGAGTGGTTACGAGGCTTAGCTCAAGCAGGCGCTCAGCTTTTTTATGGTCTAGCAGGTGCTCGTGGGTGTGAAGCCTTTATTCAAAACGGCATGGAATTTATTTCTTTAACTCCCGAAGAACAAACTATCTGGCGTGATCGTGTTGCTCCTGTAAAGCAACAATTAATCGATCAATTAAATAGCAAAGGTTATAGCGGTGACGAAATTGTTGAAGATATTTTGCAATGGGCAAAGCACTACGCTGAATTTACCTCAGATGAATTAATGCAAGAATCTCTGGATAATCCTTTTATGGATTTGTTGCCATGATTACGCCGTCTTCTCAACCTGTTGGAGTAATTGGTCTTGGTCTCATGGGTCAAGCCCTGGTCCGAAGACTAGACGCAGCTGGAGTACCCCTTTTGGGCTTTGATGTAGACCTTAATCGGTGCGCGGAGTTTGGTGCAGACCGTATTCGAACGATTGCGGGGCTTGGTTCTGCTTGCCGAGTGATTTTTTTAGCTGTATTTAATACTAAGCAGGTGGAAGCTACATTACTTGGGCCAGACGGCATACTCAAAGATCAACCGAACAAACCGATTAGTGTCATTTGTACTAGTACCTGTGACCCAGATGAAATCAAAAAAATTGCTAAAGCTTTCACGGATTTAGGTCATCATTTTTTAGAGTTACCCATTTCTGGCACCAGTTTACAACTCGCTCGCGGAGATGCTTTAGGTCTGATGGGTGGTATTGAGTCTCAATTTGATGAAGTATGTGAGCTATTAGATATCGTGACTCCAAAACGTCAACATATTGGTGAAGTGGGTGATGCTGGTAAAGCAAAACTCGCCATCAATTTAGTACTCGGCTTACACCGCGCCTCGATGGCAGAAGGCTTAGTATTTGGTCAACAATTAGGTTTAGATCCAGCAAAGTTATTAGCCACACTACAACTGTCAGCAGCGGCATCTAGTGTGATGGCCGTCAAAGGTAACTTGATGGTGAATCGTCAATACGAAAACCCCCAAAGCAAAGTCGATCAAAGTTTAAAAGACTTTCACTTAATTCAAGACCTTGCCGATGCAAAAGGTCAACATTTACCGCTTGCGCAGCGCTATATCGAATTACTCGAAACAGAACTAGCTAATGGTAATGGTCACTTGGATAACGCCATTATTTTTGAAGCCATCTTAAAGAATAGTTTAGTCAAATCTTAATCAGTCACCAACCTAAAAATACTTCTATGAACACAACTACATTGCCACCACTCATCATCAAAAAAGTTGAAGCTTTCGGAGTCTGTTTACCGATGATCAAACCAGTTCTCATGGCTGGAATTGAGTTGCGCGAAGCAGAAACAATGCTCGTGCGTATCGAGGCTGAAAATGGTTTAGTCGGCTGGGGAGAAACCACCTCTGCACCCAGTCATGGCGGTTCGACCTTAGAGGAACTTTTAAGTACCTTTAATGACTCATTAAAAGATCGACTCCCTGGAAAAAACGCTCTCGATTTATCAGGCATCACTCAATCTCTATTTCCTTTCGTTAAAAAGGGAAAAAGTGCAATTTCAGCAATTGATATCGCCTTATATGATTTGGTTGGCCGTTACTTACAAGTACCGGTCCACGTTTTAATTGGTGGTAAACAACGTGACCATGCAGTACCGCTTTGGTTAATTGGCAATAAGAGTGTTGAAAAAGATATTATCGAAACTGGCAAAATGATTGATCAGGGATATCGATTTTTTAAAGTGAAGCTAGGTGTTAAATCGCTGGCTGATGATATTCTTTTGACGAATACTCTGCGTAAAGAATTTGGTAATGACATCCAGTATTGTGGTGATGCCAATATGGGCATGAATCTTGAGCAAGCCTCTACTTATGTGTTGGGTGTAAAAGATGCTAACTTGTCTTATTTTGAACAGCCCTTGCAAAAAAATGCCATGGACGATTTACAAAAACTGATTGCTTTAAGTCCTGTCAAAATCGGTTTAGATGAGTCTGTAACAGATATGGCGGCTGTGATGGCACACCTGCCTTTAGGTATTGCTGGCGTATCGCTAAAAACTTTAAAGTTCGGTGGCATTAGTGGCTTAATGGCGGCTGGGCATGCCTGTGCGGCTCTTGGTTTAGAACTCAATTTAGCAGGCAAACTCGCTGAGTCAAGCATCGCTTCTGCTGCTTTATTACACCTTAGTGCAGCCCTCCCCCATGTTCGTTGGGGAGTAAGTCCAAGTCATTTATCCTTAGCGCAGGATATTGTGCAAGCCCCGAT
>CAISYI010000039.1 GCA_903889595.1 uncultured beta proteobacterium | reverse complement strand
TAAAAATCTGAGTTTATTCTTAACGGATACTTTCCATCCAACAGATCAATTCAGTATTACTGCGGGTGGCAGTTTTACCTATACGAGCATTGATCAATCTGGTTCAAGTAATACTTATTTAAATTCGGATGATGGGTGGACTTGGTCAGACGGTGGAGTCAATTACTACAATCCAAATTTTGTTGGTGCATGGAGTTACAAAAATTCAAATCCTTCTGGCGTGGCTAGTGCAGCAAATATCATTCCAATTGGCGCAGTTGCCAATCAAACAAATAGCTTGAATGGTAACCATAGTTATCAACGATTCAATCCATCCATCGGCTTTAACTATAAAGTAAATCCTCAGAATGGAATTTTTGGTAGCTATAGTGAATCGATGCGTGCGCCTACTTCGGTTGAGTTATCCTGCGCAAATCCAAGTAGCCCTTGTTCACTTCCTACTGGATTTAATAGTGACCCGGATTTACAAGCTGTTGTAGCGAGAACATTTGAGTTTGGGGGGAGAGGGACTTTAGCCGGTAATGTTTATTGGAACGCTGCAGTATTTGATTCTCTCTTAAGTAATGACATCCAATTTTTAAATGCGCCGAATAGTACGACGTTTGGATACTTCGCCAATGTAGGAGATACAGAGCGTCGTGGATTTGAGATGGGTTTAAAAACCACCATTGATAAATTATATTTATCTGCAAATTATGGTTATGTTAACGCCATGTTTAAATCGAATTTCACAACGGCAGGTGGACAGAATGTCACTAGCGGCAACGTTATTCCGGGAATTCCAGAATCTACTTTGAAGTTACGTGCAGCTTATCCCATTACAAGCGATTTGTTGATTGGGGCAAATCTAATTGCAGTGAGTAGTCAGTTTATGCACGGTAATGAGAGTAACTCCGATCCAACTGGCAAAGTTGGCGGTTACTCTATCGTAAATTTGGATTTACGTTATCGCGTTAACGACAGTTTAATTTTCTTTGCAAATGTAAATAATCTATTCAATAATCAATATGCTAACTTTGGTCAACGTGGCGTCACCAGCATCTATTCTTTAGCAACTCAGAACTTTATTACACCTGCCCCACCCATCGCAATCTGGGCTGGCTTAACGTATAAATTTGGCGCAAAAAAATAAGCAAAATAGATCATAACTAGATAATTGGTATCCCTTCTCTTTAAGGCTAGGAGTTTATTCGTTTGATAAATTATTCACAATTTTTGTTTTTTTACGTCATTCCGCTCCAAAATTTTAGGAACTAATTATCTAAATTTAGAGGAAACCCTCAATTGACAGACTAACGAATCTATTACAGGATAGAGAACAAATTAGACGATATCGGGGGAATTTTGAAAAAGTATCAAATAGCACTAATACCAGGAGATGGTATCGGCAAAGAAGTGATACCTGAATGCGCAGAGGTATTAAAAGCTTTAGAAAAGCGTTATACCAAGATTAGTTTTGATTTTCAAGAATTCGACTGGGGTGGAGACTATTATCGCAAACACGGTGTGATGATGCCTAATGATGGCCTCAATGATTTAAAAAACAAGGATGCTATCTTATTCGGCTCTGCTGGAGATCCTGAGATTGCAGATCATATTACTTTATGGGGACTTCGCCTCAAAATCTGTCAAGGCTTTGATCAATACGCTAATGTTCGTCCAACGAGAATTCTGCCTGGGATTCAAACACCACTTCGTAAATGTGAACCGCATCAACTTGATTGGGTTATTGTGCGCGAAAACTCTGAAGGGGAATACTCCGGCGTTGGAGGGCGGGCTCACCAAGGACTTCCCATTGAAGTTGCTACAGATATGAGTATCTTGACGCGAGTCGGAGTAGAGCGCGTGCAACGCTTTGCTTTTAAACTCGCACAGTCGCGTCCTCGTAAACATTTAACAGTGATTACAAAATCAAATGCCCAGCGACATGGGATGGTGATGTGGGACGAAATCGCAGTTCAAATCGCAAAAGAGTTTCCAGATGTCACTTGGGATAAAGAGTTAGTTGATGCTGCAACTGCCAGAATGATCAATCGACCAGAATCAATCGATACCGTGGTAGCCACCAATTTGCACGGCGATATTTTGACCGATCTTGCCGCGGCTCTAGCCGGAAGTCTTGGCATAGCTCCGACCGGCAATATAGATCCAGAACGTCGTTACCCATCGATGTTCGAACCCATCCACGGCTCAGCGTTTGACATTATGGGTAAAGGTTTAGCTAACCCAATTGGAACGTTTTGGTCAGCAGTGATGATGTTAGAGCACCTTGGTGAACAAGATGCTGCAAAAAAATTAATGGGTGCAATTGAAACAGTTACTAGCAATTCTGCCCTTCATACCCGAGATCTTGGCGGTATCGCCATGATGAAAGATGTTACGAAAGCCGTTATTCAGGAGATACAAAAATGACAAGCATACTCCGGTTATTTAAAGTTAGCGTAGTTGGTATTTGTAGTTTTATTATTTCTTTAAGTGCACAAGTTTTACCGGGTAAAACAATTCAATACATCATCGCATTTCCTCCTGCGGGAGAGTCTGATTTAGTAGCTCGCTATCAAGCGGAACTCTCCGCACAAAAATACAATCAGCCAATGATCGTGATAAACCGACCAGGCGGTGGGGGAGCTCTAGCCTGGAGTCAACTCAATAATTATGCTAATGATGGGACGATGGTAGTAGGAGTTAATATCCCGCATATCATATTGCAGCCTTTACAGGAAGGTACACAATTTAAAACAGATGATATTCAGGCAATTTATTATTATCACTTCACACCAGATGCACTGATGGTCTCTGCTGATAGTCCCTATAAAACCTACCAAGATTTAGTTAATGCAGCAAAAAAAAATCAAGGGAAACTGAATATTGCAGGATCAGCACTTTTTTCGGCTAATCATATGGCCAATGAACGCCTTAATAAGCTTGCCGGCATTAAAACGAACTATGTTCCCTTTAAAGGAACTGGCGATCTCATTACATCTTTAATTGGCATGCATGTTGATGGTGCAATGGGGTACCTGCCTCTCGCCATTCAGCAAAAATCAAAAATTAGAACATTGGCGATTGCTACTGAAAAAAGACACCCATCACTGCCCGATGTTCCTACCTTTAAAGAACTGGGTCTTAATTGGGTAGACGGTGGCTATCGTGGTGTTGCTGTGCCGAAATCGACACCAAAAGAAATTCAGGAGAAACTATCTAACTATTTTGGAATGCTGAATGCTGATCCTGTCGTGAAGAAAAAATTAGAAGATGATGGATTCATCCTCGTTGATATACCTCTAGAAAAAATACCATCCTTCATGAAAGATAAAATTCCTCAGGCTTTCGATGATGCAAAAAATGCAGGGATGATTAAGTAGTTATTAAAAAGAGTCGTAGTGATTTAAAAGTCTTTAAGCATCAATGTCATGCTATGTTTTATATAAAATGGAGCGTATATGTGTCTTTTAAAAATGCATAAAAAAACATTAATCTATTTAAGTACATTATTGTTTTTTATTACTGGTCCACTCATGGCTCAAACTACCAACGCTTGGCCTAACCGACCTATTAGAATGGTTGTGCCAGCATTAACTGGTGGTCCAGATACTTTAATGCGTGTAATAAACCCCTATTTAAGTAATGCACTTGGACAAGCCGTTATTGTTGATAATAAATCAGGCGCAAGTGGCATTATTGGCACAGATTCAGTGGCTAAATCAGCTCCAGATGGTTATACGTTTTTAGTTGATTCTTCAGGTTTTTTAGTAAAAACTGCCGTTATCAAGAAGCTACCCTACAATACCGAAAAAGACTTTATTCCTATTATGAACATCGCTTCTAATATGGGGCTAATGTTAATTGTTCATCCATCGAACCCAGCCAAAAACTTAGATGAATTTATTGCTAATGGAAAAAAACCAGATGCAAATTATTCTTACAGCTCACCTGGAGTAGGTAATACTTTACATCTATTAGGTGAGCTTTTTATTACTCAATCCGGTGTAAAAATGACGCATGTACCTTATAAAGGAGGCGCTCCTGCTGCGGGAGCAGTCGTTGCTAATGAGGTGACTACGATGCTGGCACCATTACAGACTACTGTGGGGTTTTTACAAGCTCGGAAAGTGAGGGCTTTAGCGTATTCTTTGCCGCAAAGATCTCTTGCTTTTCCTGATGTGCCTACTTTTAAAGAAGCTGGACTGACAGATTTTGTAACCGAGGGAGGGTGGTTTGGTATTTTTGCCCCAGCAGGAACCCCTGCACCGATTATCAATCGACTTCACGCTGAACTAAAAAAAATATTAACAATGCAAGAGGTGAAAGATAAGCTATATGATCTAGGGTTTTTAGTGGTGGCAGATTCTCAAGAGGATTTTAAAATGTATTTCAAATCAGAATTAAAAAGATTTAATGACATAGCTAAACAATCAAATATTCAGGCGGAATAAATATGGATGACGAATTACAAAAATCTTGGGATGCTTACACTAATAGGTATTTAGCTGAGGGTGTTCCGTTTGCAGATATTAAAAAAATCCGCGCAACAATTTCTAGTTGGGATGGTTGGTGTGCGGGTTGGTATGAATTTGCACAACAAGCAGAACAAAGAGCTATTCAAGCTTTGCAAAAAAACTATTTGCAGACGGCTGGTGTTGAATACGCTCGCGCATCCTTATATGCTTGCTTTGGGCATTATTTATTTTGGCACAAACTAGAAGAAAAAAGAGTGGTTCATGACTACTCATGCAAGATGATGCAGATGGCCGCGCCACTTCTTTCACCTGCATTAATTCCCGTCACGATTCCATATGGTTCAATCGAGATGAAAGCCTATTTGCGATTGCCAGTAGAAAAAAAATCTTCATACCCCTGTGTCATTTGTTTAGGAGGTCTGGATTCGGGTAAAGAAGAATGGTTGGTAATGAGTGGCTTACTTGCCCAAAGAGGCGTTGCTTCGCTTATTTTTGATGGGCCAGGGCAAGGTGAAACTTTTTATGACTTAAAAATGAATGCAAATTTCTCGGATGCAGTGAGCGCTGTGATTGATTTTTTAGAAAAGCGTCTAGAAATTCAATCAAATAAAATTGGCCTAGTAGGAAGAAGTCTTGGTGGTTATTATGGCCCAAGGGCTGCAGCACAAGATCATCGTATCAAGGCTTTAGCCGTATGGGGTGCTTTCTTTGATTTGAAAAACTACGCTAGTATTCCTAAGCATACATTGGATGGCTTTATTTATGTTTGTGGTGCGAAAACATTGGATGAAGCTTTGCCTTATATTCATAGTATTGATTTGACTGATGTTGTCAAAGATATCGTTTGTCCAAGCTTTATTCTGCATGGAGGAAAAGATGTGATTACTCCAATGTCTAATGCAACCCGTCTTCAAGAAGGTGTTTCTGGAACGGTTGAAATGTCCATCTGGCCAGATAGTGGGCATTGTAATCATGATGTTGCTCATATTGTGCGACCAGCGATAGCAGATTTCTTAACTAAACAATTAAGCGGTTAGTACGTAATGACAGGGGCAGTACAGAAAAAACTGGAAAAAGGCTGTGAAAGCTATATTGGTAAGTTAAAACTTCAGTTCCTGCCTTAAGTTGACGTCGACCAATCAGTTAAAGTACTTGTCAGGCCCTGACAAGATACTAACATTGCATCACATGTTTTCAAAATAATGTCCCCAAAGGTTCTTTGATATGATGAAGACTATGGAAAACTCTTCAAATTTTGCGCACGAGCGTGAGGTCAGTCAACTCAAGGATGTCGTTAATGCACTTCGTCAGGAGTTAGAAAATGGCCAATTGATTTTAGCGAATAAGCTTCAAGAACTGCGCCAGGAAAATTCTAGCGAAATTGGACTTTTAAAAGATACAATTTTTGCCTTAAATACCGTCTTGAGTAAAAAAGATAATGAACGACTGCAAAGCGTTCAAGAAGTAACTCAGGCAAATGCCCAAGAACATGCAGCAAAAATAGCCATGATTCATTCTCTCAGAGAAGAATTAGAGAAAAAGGATATACAACGCCATGAAGCTTTGCAGGCTTTGACTCAAGCGAATGAAAATGAAAAAAAAGAATTCATTGGTATGATTAATGAGTTACGCATTGAGCTTGAGAGAGAGCGTAATCGCAGGGACCAGTTGATTCAAGAAAGAACTGTTTCATTGACCCAGCAGGTTGAAGAGCTTAAACAAACTGCCAATGTTTTACGCCAAAAAATTGAAAATCAATCATAAAACTGCCCCTTGTAAAGAGCTTAGCCATGAACAACCTGACCACTTCCAATAAAAAATCGATAAAAACTTCGGTTAAGGACACTGCTAAAAAAAAGGCGACTCCTAAAAAATCCCGATATACCTTGGAGGAGCTTAATTTATTATTAGAGGTATCCAAAAGTGTTGCTGCCCTCAATAGCTTAGATGAAATACTGAATTGGCTAATTGAGATGGCGCGCGAACATATTAATGCAGATCGTGGCTCGATCTTTTTAAATGATCCAATTACTAACGAGCTCTACTCCAGAGTTGCGCAAGGTGTTCTGAGTCGTGAAATCAGAATTATGAATAATAGCGGTTTAGCTGGAGCTTCGTTTACTAATAATGAATCTTTATTGATTAACGACGTTCAAAAAGATTCGCGTTTTAATGAGAGTGTTGATCAACAAACTGGCTATCAAACTAAAAATATGATTTGCGTGCCGATTCATAATACGCGAGATGAATTAATTGGTGTCGTGCAATTACTCAATAAAAAAACGGGGCGCTTTGTTAAAAAAGATGTGGAGTTTTTAGGTGCCCTCATGACGCAAGGTGCTTTAAGTCTTGAAGCTGCTGCGCAGTCAGAAAGTACTGCTAAAAATCGAAATCGTGAATTGAGTTTCTTAAATCTTGTGTCCGAGATGACCGCGGAAATTAATATTGAAAAACTATTAAAACGTGCGATTGAAGAAGCCAACAAGATGTTAGATGCAGAACGCGTCACTCTGTTCTTGAATGATGAAAATACGAATGAACTGTGGTCGCAAGTAGCCCAAGGATTAGGTTCGATGACCATTCGTTTACCGAATACTGCTGGTATTGCTGGAACTGTTTTTACTAGTGCGCAGTCCGTTAATATCAAACATGCCTACGCGGATTTACGTTTTAATCCGAGCTTTGATCGATCGACTGGTTATTTCACGCGCTCAATTCTTTGTGTACCGATTATTAATAAAAATGGCAAGGTCATTGGTGTTACGCAAGCGCTCAATAAAAAGAACGGATTTTTTTCAGATGATGATGAATCAAGATTAAAGGCTTTTACTTCGCAAATCTCTACCGCTCTAGAAAATGCAGCCCTCTTTGCGGATGTAGAGAATATGAAGAACTACAACGAGGGAGTTTTGCAATCCATTACCAATGCCGTTTTGACAGTCAATGAAAAAGGAGTCATTACGAAGTGCAACTCTGCTGGTCAGGAAATTCTCAAAAAATCAGAGAATGAAGTAGTAGGGCAAAAAATTGAAGACTTTTTTACTGGCCCAAATCAATGGTTAATGGATCGATTGCAGGTAGTAAAAGAAACGAATCAGATTGATATGAGTATGGATGCTTCTATCATGGTGGAAGAAGAGACAGTCTCTGCGAACGTTACTATGATGCCCTTATTGAGCTTAGAAAAAAAGTCAATGGGATCTATCATCATGATTGAGAATATTTCCTCCGAAAAACGCATGAAGTCTACTATGTCACGCTACATGGATCCATCGATTGCTGATCAATTACTTTCTAACGGTGCTGATTTATTAGGCGGACAAAGCGTACCTGCAACCGTGCTGTTTTCTGATATTCGTGGCTTTACGACTCTAACAGAAGCGCTTGGTGCGCAAGGTACTGTGACTTTACTCAATGAGTACTTTGAAGAAATGGTTGACTGTATTACCCGCGAGGGTGGCATGCTTGATAAGTTTATTGGTGATGCCATTATGGCTGCCTTTGGTATTCCAGCAGCACATGATGATGACGAAGATAGAGCCATGCGCGCAGCCATTTCCATGAT
Source organism: uncultured beta proteobacterium (assembly GCA_903889595.1). GTDB lineage: Bacteria > Pseudomonadota > Gammaproteobacteria > Burkholderiales > Burkholderiaceae > Polynucleobacter. Next base: position 1,612 of record CAISYI010000039.1, on the reverse strand, counting down.
TAAAGATCTCAATGCATGGAATAAAATACGCATCTCAGAAGGCAAGCTTCCCGTAAATATCGGGATTGGCCTCAATACGGATACAGTGGTATCAGGCAATATTGGCTCAAAAAAGCGCATGGACTATACCATTATTGGTGATGGTGTTAACTTGGCTGCACGACTTGAGTCTGCTTGTAAAGCTTACTATGCCAAGATTCTGATTAGCGAGTTTACTCAGGCCAAACTAAAGGGTACCTATCGCATGCGAGAAATTGATTTAGTAGTAGTGAAGGGTAAGACTCAACCCGTATCTATTTATGAGGTTTTAGATTATCACGATAATGATACTTTCCCCAATATGATGGATAACTTAGGTCACTTTAAGGAAGGTTTATCGCTCTATCGTGGCGGTAATTTTTCAAAGTCTAAAACTTCTTTTGAAAAAGCTTTAGCAGCCAACGTCAATGACAAGCTCTCTCAAATGTATATCGGACGTAATGATCTTTTAATGGCCCATCCACCTGCAGATGATTGGAGAGGTATTTGGGTAATGGAAGATAAATAGAGTTACTCTAAGGATTGGGAGAAAAAGAATTGCACAATAAAGCTACAGCTGAATATTTTGTTAAGGGAGGATGCGTTGTTATATTGACTACGCTTGCTTTCGTGAATATTGTTCAAGCACAAACAAATTCTAAAGACCCTAAGTTAGCAAAAACCATGGCGCTTGTTTCTGAGGGTCCTTTCACGATGGGCTCTAATGTTGGCCCTGATGATGAAAAGCCAGAACATTCTGTTTTTGTTAAATCATTTCACATAGATATTCTTCCGGTAAGTAATGCTGATTTTGCACAATTTCTTAATTCCCAAGGTCTTCAAAATCAACGAGGTGAAAGCTTTTATGATGATGACGATAATGACGCTAGAATCCATCGGCAAAACTCAATATGGCAAGCTGATACTGGTTATGCTTCACACCCCGCTAATGAAGTGAGTTGGGTGGGTGCGCGTGATTATTGCGCTTGGTTAAATAAGAGATTGCCGACTGAGGCTGAGTGGGAAAAAGCAGCACGTGGCACTGATGGTCGGAAATATCCATGGGGTAATGCAGCGCCCAATGCAAAGCTAGCTGTTTATGGTGCACCCTTTAATTCATCAGCTCCAGTTGATGGTTTCCCAGATGGTGCAAGCCCATATGGAATTTTAGATATGGCCGGAAATCAATGGGAGTGGGTATCCAGCGCCTATCGGCCTTATCCTTATAAAGTAGATGATGGTAGAGAAAACCAAAGTGCTGGACCAGTTCGTGCTACCCGTGGTGGCGGACATGATTCAAATGCACAAGAAATTACTACTACCCAACGAGGTAAATATTTATCCCGTAACCCCAAAGCTGGTCATCACAATATTGGCTTTCGGTGCGTAAAGACTGATTAATCTAAATATTAGAACTCGACTGAAAAACTAGCAGACCTCCACCAAAAGAAGTTGGTGTTTTTGTTTGATTTCAAACCGAACTATCGGTAGACTAGTCTAAAATTCACGAGTAAAAATAATAAGGGACATCTGATGCGAAAAATTATATTTTTAGGATTGTTATTTCTTTCCACTTTTAGTCAGTTGTCCTTCG
>CAISYI010000038.1 GCA_903889595.1 uncultured beta proteobacterium | reverse complement strand
TGCAAGACAATTAGCTCCGGACTTAAGTAAATTGCTCGGTGACTCTGTTGTGATTGAAAACAGGGGTGGTGGTGGAGGTACGATTGGAACTACCAAGTTAGCAACTTCAAATCCTGATGGTAAGACACTGATGTTTCATCACATGGGTTTTGTATTTAATCCAGCCTTGTACGATAAACTTCCTTATGATACGCGTCGAGACATTATTCCTGTAGCTAGTGTAGGCGTAACCCCCAATGTTTTAGTAGTTACGAACTCACTACCGGTAAAAACAGTTTCTGAGTTTTTAGCATACGTTAGTAAGAATCCTGATAAAGTAAATTATGGATCGGGTGGTGTAGGAAGTGCAGGACACCTTGCGATGGAATTGCTGAAAGATAGGTCACATTTTCGGGCTACTCATATTCCGTATAAGGGATCCGGGCCGGCAATCGTAGATTTAATTAGTGGTCAAATCCAGGCGATGTTTATGACTATCGCTGCAATCAAACCTTATATTGATTCTGGTCAAGTTAGAGCCATTGCTACTTCTGGAATGGTACGAACTCCATCGCTACCCAATATTCCAACATTAGATGAGAGTGGTTTAAAAGGATTTAGTTTTGAGCCTTGGTACGGTGCTTTTGCTCCCGCCAAAACGCCACCAAAAACTTTGGATCAAATTCATAAAGCAATCAACGAAGCAATTAAAGACCCAGAAAACCAAACCAAGCTTTTAGCTCAGGGATTAGAGGTCAAGCCAATGTCCAGAGCGCAGTTTGCAGATATTGTTGAGCTGGATCTTGTGAAATGGGATAAGTTAATTAGACAACTCAATATTAAAGCCGACTAATTGAAGCTGATGAGTCCTTTGATGGGGACTCTACTTATTCTTAGAGTGATGTGTTGAGCGGTTTTCGAAGTGTGTTTCGTTCAATAATCTCACAAGGAATCACAATATGTTCGGGTTTGATTTTGTTTTGGATTTGACTAAGTAACACCCTAACCGTTGCAAGCACCATTTGATTGACATCTTGGCTTATTGTGGTCAACTGATAGCCTTGCCAATTGGCTTGTGGAATATTATCAAAACCAATCATTCCAATATCCTGTGGAATCCTGAGTTGTAGTTCTTCTCGAATCACGTCTATGCTTGCAATAGCCATATGATCATTTGCAACAAAGATGGCATCTGAACGATGGCTTGTCCTAAAAAGTTCTCGTGTCGCTTCTTTGGCTTGATTGAAGTCGTAGTTACCTACTGATCTAAAGCATATCTCAAGATTAAATTCGGCTAAACCATCCCTTAAACCATTCTCACGCTGAATACTGGTTGAAGAGTTTTCAAGTCCACTGATAAATGCAATCTTTTGATATCCACGATCAATTAGGGTTTTAGCGACCATTCTGCCTCCGTTATAGTTATCCGTTGTAACCGAACTTGTACTAGGAAGATTGGATTGACTAATAGAGGAAATTCGATTGAATAATACAACCGGCACTCCGGCAGCGGCACAATTTTTGGCTAAATTGGGTGATAGGGTTGCCGAAGCCATGATGATGCCATCCACTTGATATTGCAAAATATCCATCAAGATTGCATCTGCATCAAAATTATTGGTTTGACCAATAAATAGTAAAACGTGATATCCCTCTTTTTGAAGCTCTTGGCTGAGATGTTCAATAACGAGAGGATAAAATTGATTTTCTAAATAGCTCATTACCAAAGCGATGATTCGACTTTGGTTAGTAGAAAGACTTCTTGCTATGGCATTGGGGCGGTAACCCAATTTTTTCGCAGCAAGAAGTACTTTCGACTTGGTTTTTTCAGAAACTGAGGCTCCAGGTGTGAATGAGCGGCTAACAGCAGATTGTGAAACATTTGCAAGTAATGCAACATCCTGTGCTGTCGGCGCCGATTTCATGCAGCAGTCCAGCCTCCATCAAGTACTAAGGCGCTTCCAGTGATCAAACTTGAAGCTGGGCTAGCTAGAAAAACAATAGAGCCCATAATTTCATCTGGTTGACCTAGTCTACCAAGCGCAATTTTATCAATGACCCATGCACGGAAAGTTTTATCTTCAAACATCGGGGCAGTCATATCAGTCTCAATAAAGGTAGGGCATATTGTATTCACCCGAATATTTGCCGCGCCTAACTCCCAGGCTAGTGCTTTTGTCATCCCCTCAAGTGCGTGCTTACTTGCGCAATAAAGCGTTCGACGTGGGCTTCCCACCAAGCCCATCTGAGATGAAATATTAATGATAGAACCTGGCAGTTTTGCGGCAAGCAGTTGTTGTGTAACCTTGCGCGTGACATAAAAGGCTGCTTTGATATTGAGATCAAATACTGCGTCAATGTCTTCATTTTTAACATCGACTAAGTGCTTAGGACGATTCATTCCCGCATTATTGACCAGAATTTGAAACGGTTCACGAGCGCCTAATGACTCGTCTACAGCGATAGGATCGGTAACGTCGAGCTGAAGGATTTCGCATTCAAAACCTACTTTTTTAAATTCTTGTGCAGCTGACTCTAAAGTCGCAATAGAACGTGCGGCTAGAGTGACTTTTGCCCCGGCTTGCGCCAAGGCAATTGCAGCAAAAAATCCAATACCTCGACTACCACCAGTTACTAAGGCACGCTGTCCATCTACTCTAAAATTGGGCGTATGCATAACGATCAATCTTCTTTAGATGCAACAGGTTGATACCAAGGTAAGTCAGGACGATTACCATATCTACGAACACGAATATTCGCTTGTTCACCGTGACCTGCAAAATTTTCCATATGGCACAAGCGTGAACAGTATTCACCCATGATGGTACTGGCCTCATCCGTTAAAACTTTTTGATAAGTACAGGTTTTGATAAATTTTCCAACCCATAATCCACCGGTGTAACGTGCATTACGATTAGTAGGTAAGGTATGGTTTGTACCAATCACTTTGTCACCATAACTGACGTTCGTTTTTGGACCTAAAAAGAGGGCACCAAAGTTCGTCATATTATTTAAGAAATAATCAGGATCTTTGGTCATAACTTGAACGTGTTCGAAAGCTAACTCGTCTGCTTTTTGGAGCATTTCTTCATAAGTGTCACACACAATAACTTCACCATAATCAGCCCAACTTTGCTGAGCGATTTTTGCTGTCGGCAAAATAGCTAATTGACGTTCAACTTCAGCCATCGTTTCTTTTGCAAGTTTTTCGCTGTTGGTTAACAAAATAGCAGGTGATGTTGGCCCATGTTCAGCTTGGCCTAAAAGGTCTACTGCACAAAGTTCACCATCAACTGAATCATCCGCAATCACAAGCGTTTCTGTTGGGCCAGCAAACAAATCAATCCCTACGCGACCGTATAGCTGGCGTTTGGCTTCAGCAACAAACATGTTACCTGGACCAACTAGCATATCTACGGGTGCAATACTTTGCGTACCAACTGCCATGGCAACTACCGCTTGCACACCACCTAGAACATAAATTTCATCAGATCCAGCCATAGACATTGCAGTCACAATTGCTGGGTGCGGAGCTCCTTCAAAAGGTGGAGCAGTCGAAATTACACGTTTTACACCTGCAACCTTGGCAGTTAATACACTCATGTGAGCTGATGCTAGTAATGGATATTTACCACCCGGAATATAGCAACCTACAGCATTAACTGGAATATGTTTGTGACCAAGAATCACGCCAGGATAAGTTTCAACTTCAACGTCCTTCATCGAATCTCTTTGGATTTGAGCAAAATTACGAACTTGTTTTTGTGCAAAAGTGATATCAGCGATTTCTCTTGGAGAAAGAGAGTTACGGGCTTTTTCAATATCTGCCTGACTTAAGCGAAAATCGGTTGGATCCCAATTATCGAACTTCTTACTGTATTCACGCACAGCAGAGTCCCCGTGAGCTTCAACATCTTTAATAATTCCCTCAACGGTTTGACGAACCTTAGCATCGTCGTCTAAACGCACTTGCGCATCTTTACCGCGCTTTAGATACCTAATCATATTGAATGCTCCTGTTAGTAATTGATTTGAATTTTTAAAAGTATATCGCAATTGCATGCGTATGCAAAAAATGCAAATGAATTTTGTTTTCTTCTATTTGTGAGTGAATTAGGAATTAGAGTGGACAACCACAGGTGTAATAGATGTTCAAGAAAATTGCTGTTGTAGATGATTAAAGAGTTTATTGAAACAATCTAATATAAGTAAATCCTGAACCAAAAGAGCGTTTTTTTTCTAAAAACCCCAACTAGGTGTTCAATAAAAGCAATTTTGCCCTTTAATTCAATTTATACTATTAGTCTAATAAATAAGTTAAAAATTTTACAAATTGAATACAAACACTTTCGTTTACACTATTTTTCTCTTTTTTGGAATGTTCTGCTTCGGTGGAGCAGTAATGCTTTTTACGCAATTTAAAAATGATAAGCAAACCTATGTAACCTCATGGAACATTGGTTTGGTTTTAATGGGACTAGGAACTTTTTTAGTGTCTCTTAAAGGTAATATTCCACGAATTCTATACTACGATTTAAGTAATACTTTCGGTATCGTTAGTTATGTTTACACTTATTATGCTAGCCAATACTTGTTAGGTAAAAAGTATTCTTTTGTAAAGATTGGTTTTGAAGCGCTCCTTATCGCAATCATAGCTTATGGTTTATTATATCTTCTAGAAAATACGTCAAATTTACAGCTACAACCTGCCTTCGTTGCCTTTGTGGGCGCAAGCTTTAGCCTGGTTACAGGCCTAGCTTTTTATAAATTTTATAAGTTACGGCAAACGCCATTTTCTTTAGCGTTGAGCGTCACTTTTTTCATTACGTCACTCATTTGGTTCTGTCGCTTTGTTTCTATTCTGGTTTTAGGTGTTGGATATGCATATGATGGCGGGGCAATCAATATTGTAACTTTTATGGCTTTATTGGTTTTTGGAACAATACGGTTTATGTTTTTCGTTGCTTTAGTAACCTCCTTGGAGTGGAGTAAAAAAGAAGATCTCATTACAGAAAACTATTTAATGAAGATTCAGCTTGCGAATCAAAACACCATTAAAACCGAGATGCAGTTTTTAGAAACATTAAATTCCTTAGCAAAAGCCAGGGATGGAGAAACTGGAAACCACATTCTAAGAACTCAACATTATGTAAAATTATTAGCGCAACGTCTTCGATCTTCAGGAATTTATCTAGACCAAATCTCTGAGGAGTACATCAATGCACTTTTTAATTCTGCACCACTTCACGATATTGGTAAGATAGGCATACCAGATAGTATTTTGCTAAAAAAGGGTCCCTTAACGGAAGAAGAGTGGACCATCATGAAAAACCATTCTTTGATTGGTGAATCTGTAATGGATAGCGCTAAGATGGATATTGGCGCAGGGTCAAAGATAGTAGAAATTGCAATTAAAATTGCTGGTGGACATCATGAAAAATGGGACGGCTCTGGATATCCCCGCGGCTTAAGTGGTCAAGATATTCCTTTGGAAGCGCGGATTATGGCTCTTGCAGATATGTATGATGCCTTAGTTAGTGAACGTCCGTATAAAAAAGCCTGGACTCATGAAAAGGCATTGGCAGAAATTATTACTAAACGCGGAAACCACTTTGATCCTGCGGTAGTAGATGCCTTTATTGCCGAGCAGGAAGCCTTTCGGGAAGTAGCAAGTAATTTCAAAGACGATTAGTTACTATTTGATCTTGGACTTAGTTTCTCTAAGGTAACTTTAGGGGGAGAAATAGAAATTGCTGTTTCAAAATAATCGCCCTGAATTAATGAATACTATTCAGGGCGAGTTTGAAATAATTAAAGTTTATCTTTTAAATCTGATTTAATATTTCCGACTTCAGTTTGAACTTTTCCTACAGTCTTTTCAGCTAAACCTTTAACCTCAAGAGACTTGTCTCCTAGCACCTTTCCAGTTGCTTCCTTCAATGTTCCGACAACTTCTTTGACTTGGCCTTTTACTTGATCTTTGTTCATTTAGAACTCCTTGTTTATTAATTTAAATTTGATAAAGGTGCTTTTTTAGAAATCATTTATTTATATAACGGGTTAGTACTTCCTTTAACCCGCATATCGTTTTTGACAGCCTTAACACCTTCTATACTTTTGATAACTTCAACTGCTTTTTTAGTTTGCTCAACACTACTTACAAATCCACTAAGTTGAACTTCACCTTTGAATGTTTCGACATTAATTTCAGCTGATTTTAATGTTGGCTCATTAAAGATTGCGGTTTTAGCTTTCATTGTTAGGACACTATCATCAACGTATTGACCGGTACTTTCTTGGGTCTTAGTTGCAGAACATGCAACTAAAGAAATTAAGATAGTGCAGAATGCTAAAGCTGTGATTTTTTGAGTTAGGCGCATTTGATTCTTTCTTTATAAATTGTCGACTCTTTAAAGGTGTCGAAAAATCCTTGGGTACAACATCAGACTAACCAAATTAAATCAATATAGATGTTCGATATCAGACATAAGAGTAAATTTTTAAAAAGGTGCGTTAACAGACAAAGAAAAATGATGCTTTAACTTATATTGATTTATGAGTTATTTTTAACTCATTTGAATAGGGTTTCTCTATTCCAACTTTTAGGAGAAATACATGGCTCTCGAACAAAAATCACCAACATCAAGTTCTGTAACACCTCATCAAATGCATACCAAAGCTGCAGAGCATTGTGATGCAGCAGCTAAGGCACACAAGGAAGCAGCGAAACACCATGAATCAGGTGATTCCAAACAAGCTGGTAATCATGCAGCTGTAGCTCACGGTCATATTTTGCATGCAAATGAGCATAGTGAAATGGCTATCAAAAATACTGCTCACCCTGCAACTCCAGCTAAGTAATTTGAGTTAAAGGTAAGCAATTAGTAGTAAATAGTAAAGTACAAAGAACTCACCACTGTGTGGTGGGTTTTTTCAAGTATTCTGTATTTATGTGCGGTAACGAACATACGAAATTTGTTTCAGTCAATAAAGTTGAATTATCTAAAATCAATTTAGATTAGTTAGGTTTTCAATTGGAAAAAAATGCCCTTAAAGACCGAAATTACCTCTTTCAATGTATTCCTGACAAAGAGTGGGACAGACTTGTTCCTTATATTGAACAAGTAAGCTTGCCTTTAGGTAAGGTTCTATACGAACCTGGTACAAAAATGAATTATGTTTATTTTCCATCATCGGCAATTGTTTCTCTCCTTTATGCTTTAGAAAATGGATCTGCTGCTGAGATTGCCGTAGTTGGCAATGAAGGTATCGTTGGGATATCCATTTTTATGGGTGGGGAGTCAACTTCAAGTCGAGCTGTAGTTCAGAGTGCAGGAATCGGTTACCGAATT
>CAISYI010000037.1 GCA_903889595.1 uncultured beta proteobacterium | reverse complement strand
AAGAAAATCAAGGCGATCGATGTGCACGCCCACTGTTTATTTCAAGATTCTATCGACCTAATGGGAGAAGACGCGAAATCAGTACCACCGCCAACAAAAGGTGTAAAAGAACACTTTATTCAAGTTGACGAACGGATTGCAAAAATGCAGTCAGAGGGTATCGATTTGCAAGTGTTGAGCGTGAACCCCTATTGGTATCGTCAAAACAAAGAAACGGCAGCAGAGATTTGCCGAATCAATAATAAAAATTTAGCAGAGTTATCTGCACAAAAACCTGACCATTTCCGGGCTTTTGCTTCACTTGCAATGCAGTTCCCGGAATTGGCTGTTGAACAACTCGAAGAGGCAGTGAAGAAATTTGGGCTCGTCGGAGCTGCCATCGGCGGCAGTGTTCTTGGCGATGACTTTTCGAATCCTAAATATCATCCAGTACTTGCTAAGGCGCAAGAACTCAATGTTGCCTTATTTATTCATCCTCAAAGCACTCCCCAATTAGCCTCTCGTTTTAAAGGCAATGGTTGGCTATCGAACGTGATTGGTAACCCACTCGATACGACGATTGCCTTACAGCGCTTAATTTTTGATGGTGTATTTGATAAGTATCCGCAACTCAAAGTAATTGGTGCGCACGGTGGTGGTTATTTAGGCTCTTATGCACCTAGGTCAGATCATGGATGTTTTATTTCACCACAAAATTGCGATCCAAGTATTAACTTAAAGAAAAAACCAACCGAGTATTTACGTCAAATTTATTTTGACTCTCTCGTCTTCACACCAGAGGCTTTAAGGCACTTAGTAGCACAGGTAGGGGCAAGTCAGATTATGATTGGTACTGATCACCCGATCCCATGGGAAGAAAAACCAGTTGATCATGTGATGGCAACACCTAATTTGTCGAACCAAGATCGAATTAATATTCTCTCTTCAAACGCAGCAAAAGTTCTAGGTATTAAGATTTAAGGATTTTGAAAGCGCTAGATCCCAAGATAGACTCTTGGGATCTCCTCTTCACTTATTTAGATAAGTCTAACAACTTGCTTAGGTTGGACTGATTTTTCAAATCCCAACAAACCGCGAGTAAATCCTGTGTTTTTTGCTCGCCAATGATTGGATGAGTTAAACCTTTGAATTTATTTTCGAGGTCAGAATTGGTCATTGGATTTTCTAAAGAACCAATTGCATTCTTAACAAAAATATGGATTTTTTGACCATCTTTTAAGACAGCTGTTACATCAGCAGAGGCTTCACTGATTGAATCGTCAACAGTAGCTACTACCTTGGCACGTAATTCAACCATATCCAGGCGAGTAACAATCTCATCATGATATTCATCTTCTGAAGCGCGACCAAAGACTAAGCCAGCAGCACAACCATGGTACACACTGAACTTACCCTCTAAACCATCCTTAGGAGTTTTCTTACCAGTGAGTTCTAGAACTAATGAGTGAACTTTTAATTCAATGCGCTCTAAGTTTTCAGGGGTAACACCTTTTGCTTTGAGCTGTACACAAGCATCAATACTTGGGTGAATCACAATACCGCAAGCAAATGGCTTATAAGAATTAAAGGAAATTTCAAAACGTTTTCCTAAATCCGTCGTAATTTCAGACCAATCATATTTTGTGGAGAAGGATTGAATCATGCCACGGGGTGCTTCGAGTGCTTTAGTACTGGCAGTAAAGCCATGCTTCGCAAGTAAGGCTGAAGTTAAGCCAGCTCTTGCTGCGCCGCCAGGGTGGAATGGTTTAGTCATCGTACCGAACTGCTCTCTAAAGCCGACAGGTTGAGATGCAGCGATACCCAAAGCCATTTGGGTTTTAGCCACATCTAATCCTAGTAAACGAGCACAGGCAGCCGCCGCACCAACTGTTCCAGTAGAACCTGTAATATGCCAGCCACGATCATAGTGGTTTGGGTAAATACAATTGCCAATACGACAAGCAACATCAATACCTATAACTAACGCATCTAAAATTTGACGACCAGAAGCGCCAATATGTTCACCTAATGCCAACACAGCAGAGGCAACAGGACCTGCTGGATGAATAATCGTTTTAAGATGTGTATCGTCAAAATCAAAGGTATGTGAACTAATGCCGTTAATGAGGGCAGCACCGGCCATATCAACGCGCTCAGTGCGACCTAGGATGGTAGCTTGCTCAGCGGGAGCAAATTCATTGATAGCTGCCAAAGCTGCTTGTACGCTTTCATGGTTCGCAGCACCCACTGCACAACCTAACCAATTAAGGAAGGTACGATGGGCTTCATGGTCAACTTCTTCACTCCAGCCTGCTGAAGGATGATTAGCAACAAATTCAGCAAGAATTTGGGTGATTGGAGGAGGGTTACGATCTGCTTCTACTTGGGTATTTATGGCCATATAAACTTTCTGTTATTCGAGTGAAATTTTTCTTTCTTTTGCTACTTTCGTCCAGCGTTCTATATCGTCTTTGATATAAGTCGAAAACTGCTCTGGCGACATTGGCATTGGTGTAATTGCTTCAGCAGATAATCGCTCTTTGAGTTCCGGATTTTGAATTGCTTTATTGATTTCTTGATTGAGCTTATCCCGAATCGCCAAAGGTAACTTGGCTGGGGCTGAGATACCATACCACTGAACACCATCAAAGCCATCAAAGCCAGACTCTTTAAAAGTCGGAACATCAGGAATTAAAGGGTGTCTTTTAGTTCCGCTAACAGCAATGGCTCGAAGTTTACCTGATTTAATATGTGGCAGAGCTGCTGCAAGGCCAGGGAACATCGATAAAGTTTGACCACCTAAAGTGTCAATAAAGGCTGGACCAATACCACGATAGGGAACGTGAGTACTTGGAAAATTGGCTTGTAATTTTAACTGCTCCATTGCGAGATGAGTTAATGTTCCAGGTCCAGAAGAGCCGTAGCTCATCGTATCAGGGTGAGCTAAGGCGTAAGCGATAAATTCTTTTAAATTTTTGATGGGTAGGCCAGCGTAAACTGCTAAAACGTTGGGTGTACCACCAACCATCGCAACAGGAGTGAAGTCTTTGATTGCGTCATAGGGTAACTTTCTTACTGCTGGATTAGTTCCGTGGGTACCAACATAAGATAGAAGCAAGGTATACCCATCTGGAGTCGCTCGTGCCACTGCCTGACTTGCAATGATTCCACCACCTCCACTTTGGTTGTCTACGATGAAACTCTGCCCTAAAGATTTTGTGAGGCTGTCAGCAACTGTTCTAGCGACTAAATCTACTCCACCCCCTGGCGCGACGGGCGCAATGATCTTTACAAGTTTTGTAGGGTATTCAGCTGCGTTAAGGATATTGATAAATAATAATCCTGTCACTAAAGTGATAATAAACTGAAGGCGTCTTAAAGAAAATTGATTGAAAATTGAATTCATATTGTGTTTGTCCGCAACCTATCTATAGGATAGTGTTTATTCCAATTAAAACAACTAAAGGGTAAATTATGCCTAAGATTTATAATATTTTACAAATTCTTTGCTATCGATCATTATTGGGCTTAGCTTTTATAAGTCTGTTTAGTTCGCAAGCTGATGCCCAGCAGGCTTACCCAGTTAAAGCAATCAACTTTATCGTGCCTTACGGTGCTGGTGGGGGAGCTGATTCCAGAAGTAGGCAAATCGGCCTTGAATTAAGCAAAATTCTAAATGTTCCCGTTATTGTCGAAAATAAACCAGGCGCAGGGGGCAATATTGGCACTGAATATATTGCCAAGGCAACTCCCGATGGTTACACCATTGGTATGGGGAATTTTGCACCATTGGCAGTCAATAAGACCTTATTTGGCAACCTAAAATATGATCCTGAAACAGACTTAACGCCGATTGTATTAATCGAAAAGGGACCGCTCGTTTTAGTGGTTCATCCAAACTCTCCTTATAAATCAGTCGCGGATATTGTTGCTGACGCCAAAGCCAAGCCAGGTGTTTTAACTTTTGCTTCAGGTGGTATTGGTGGAAGTCACCAGTTATCAGCCGAGATATTTAAACAAAGTGCTGGCATTGATATGATTCATGTGCCCTATAAAAGTGGTGCTGCAGCATTAACTGATTTAATGGGTAGCAATGTAAATATGATGTTTGATCAAATGTACTCAGCTATGCCTAGTATTACTGCTGGAAAATTAAGACCACTTGCAATTACAAGTAAAAAAAGATCACCGATGCTGAAAGATGTACCGACATTTGCTGAAGTAGGTTATCCGTTAGTTGCTGTAGATAATTGGCAAGGTCTCGTGGCACCCAAGGGCACCCCTAAAGCAATTGTTGATAAGTTAAATGCTGCGGTCAATCAAATCTTAAAAGATCCCAAAGTGATGGAATTTATATTAAGCCAAAGTAATGAAGTGGGTGGCGGATCACCTGAAGATTTCGCGAAGTTAATTAAATCCGAATCCACAAAGTGGAGTGCGGTTGTCAAAATCGCGAATATTAAACCCTAAAAAATACAAACTAAGATAGCAGGTCTTTTTGGAAAACAAGACCTGCATGTTCACGTAGAGCATGAAATTCAATATCTTTCCAAAGCTGTTGAGCTACTTCTAATTCAGATCGATGAGCAGCCAAGAATACCGGTGCACCCACTACGTCTTCACTCATACGGTGAGAGTTATCATTAATGAATTTCTTGAGGATGGCGGGGTCTTTGCTACTTACCCAACGTGAAAGAGAGTATCTAGATGGTAACAATCTAACTTCAGCGTTGTATTCACTCTTTAATCGGTGTGCTACAACTTCGAACTGTAGTTGTCCAAAGGCACCTAATAACATTTGTCCACCAAGCATCGGTTTGAAGACCTGAATTGCACCCTCTTCACCTAATTGCATTAGCCCATCACGGAGTTGTTTGGTACGCAAAGGGTCTGCAGTTTCAACCATCTTAAAAATTTCAGGTGCAAAAAAAGGCAAGCCAGTAAATTGTAATTTTTCACCTTCGGTAAGCGTGTCACCCAGTTGAAGTAATCCATGATTAGGAATACCAATAATATCGCCAGGAAATGCCTCGTCAAGAATATCTCGTCTTTGAGATAAAAAGGAGAGCGCATTATTTGTTCTTACTTCTTTTCCATTCCTAGAAATTTTTAAGCGCATTCCTCGTTCAAAATAGCCTGAACAAATTCGCAAAAAGGCAACTCGGTCACGATGCGCTGGATCCATATTTGCTTGAATTTTGAAAACAACGGCAGAAAAGTTTTTTTCTGAAGGAAAAACTTCACGCTGAATGGTCGCACGAGATTTTGGGGCCGGGGCAAGTTCAACCAGTGTATTCAGAATTTCCTGCACACCAAAATTATTAATTGCGGAGCCAAAAAATACTGGAGATTGCAGGCCATTTAAAAAGGCTTCCTGATCAAAACTCGGCATCGCACCTTGGACTAGTTCGACTTCATTTAAGGCAGTTTCTAAGGAATCCCCCAGTTTATTTTTAAGTGCCGAATCAGAAATATTCACTAGTTGGTCAGCCTGATGCCCAATTCGGTCTTCACCCGACTTAAACATACGCATTTGAGAGCTAGCTATGTCAATCACACCACTAAATGTTTTACCCATTCCGACCGGCCATGTAATGGGTACTACCGACATACCAAGCGCTTGCTCAATTTCGTCCATTAAATCAAGAGGCCTTTTTACCTCCCGGTCCATCTTGTTAATAAACGTAATGAGTGGAGTATTTCTTGCCCGACATACTTCAATCAATCGTCTTGTTTGAGCTTCTACACCATTTGCTGCATCGATAACCATTAGAGCGGAATCAACAGCAGTTAAAACGCGGTAGGTGTCCTCAGAAAAGTCTTGGTGACCTGGGGTATCCAAAAGGTTAATAATACAATCCCGATACTCCATTTGCATCACAGAGCTGGCAACGGAAATGCCCCGTTGTTTTTCAATTTCCATCCAATCAGAAGTGGCATGGCGACTAGCTTTACGAGCTTTCACACTACCAGCAATTTGAATAGCTCCTGCGTACAAAAGTAACTTTTCAGTTAATGTGGTCTTGCCGGCATCTGGGTGAGAAATAATCGCAAAGCTTCTTCTTCGCCCAACTTCTTTTTCAATAGTGCTAATTAGTGGGTGATTTGTCATAGTAAATGCTGCAAAACTACTATAAATTTTGCTTAAAAGATTAAAGCTAGATTATAGGGCTATCTCGACGTAAAGCATTTTTGAATCCCTAAAACCTAATTGAAACACCCAGTTTTCCGATAGAGGAATGGGGGCCTTCAACAAATTGGTTAGTTAATAAGTGACTTGTTCTAAGGTAGGATGCAACTAAATCTATATCAGGCCTGATGGAATAGAGGAAACCAAGTTGTAAAGAAGTATTAAAAGGGGACTCAGAGTTAGAAATTGCGGAAACTAAGGCAATATCAAAGCCAATTTTAAAATTAGGGCTCACTTTCCACACTGGCGCAATACCAAAGGTATAAAGCATTTTTCTATTGTCAGGATTCAAATCTGTACCCATGGGAATATTTTCGTTATATGGGGCATAGGTAATGTCGACATTCATATAAATATCGTACTGTTCGCCATAATAAGACCCAATAGTATTAGAACCACCACCCATTTTTGCCATTCCAAGACCAGCAATTTGCTGGTCCTTTGTCTCAGGAAAGTTTAGGTAAGGCCTTACCGCAAAACTGAAACCACGTTGCCCATCGCCATAAAAAAGATACTTTGTAGCCAGTTGCCAGTTCGCAATGGGAAAGTAAGAACCACTAGGTTGTTGGTAATAAACCAGACCAAAAGAGGCTTCTACATTTTTGGTAATGCCCCTTGTAATTGTTATAGGGAAAGCCATTGAGCGATCACCACCAAAATAAATTTGATCTTCCGGGTCTAGTTCAAGTGATTTAAATTTTTGATTTGGATCAGATTTTTCAAAAATATTGTATGAATAAATATCTAATTGATATTTACCTTGCTCAAGCGTACCCGCATCATCTGTAAAAAATGGTTCGTATGCTTTTGCAGTAGGAGAAAAAGCTAACAAACAAGATAAACACAAAAGGAAGAGAAATTTCATTTTTTTTGAAATAAAAGTATTTAAATATTAGATTTTAAGTTTATTAAATTTCAATAATTTGAAAAAGCTTAAAATTCGGACCTATTATCAACAAATCTATTCAATGCCGAATAAAATTCATAATGGTAAGATACCATTAATTGCTCGCGAAAGGACAATCCGTGGCAGACCCACTCCTAGACGTACTTGGTGAAAGTATTAAATTATCAGTAGCACCAGTTTTTTTACTAACTGCTGTTGCGGGCATGATTAGCGTCTTGACTCATCGTGTAGCTCGGATTATTGACCGCTCGAGATTTTTACAAATGGAATTACTGAATCAAGATAAAACCCCTTTAACGCCAATGTTTGTTAACATTTATCACCAAGAACTTCATAAGCTGGCACAACGTGCAACGGTTGTAAATACATCAATGGTTTTACTTGTAGTATGTGCGATTCTGATTGCATTAACAATTTTGGAATTGTTTTTGTCCGAAACCGCTTCAGGTAGGATTGTTACTTCTAGAACATTAATGTACACGTTTATTGGCGGTGTAGTTAGTTTTGTGTTCGCGCTAATTGGGTTACTCATTGAAGTTCTACTAGCGTCTTATACGGTTAGAATGAAACCTATATCTAAACAAACTCTTCAAATGTAAATATCATGAAATTCAGAATCCTTCTCGCCTTGACTTTTTTTTGCTTTAATGCAAACGCTGCTTTTTTAGACGAAATCCAAGTGTACGACGGTGAGATTAATGAACCTGGTGAGTTTGGACTTGAATTGCACATTAATACTACCGTGCGGGGAAACAGCACCCCAGAATTTGAAGGTCAACGTACATCTCAGTCTGGCACAAGACTAACTCCTGAATTTACTTACGGATTATCAAAGACAGTTGAGCTTGGGTTTTATTTACCAACTATTTATACACCAGGCTATGGCTATGAGTTAGCAGGATATAAACCACGTTTAAAGTGGTTACCCATCCAAGCAGACGAGCAATCACCTTGGTCATTTGGCGTTAATTTTGAATACAGTGATTTGAAGTGGGGTATGGAGCTACCTCGCAAAGCTCTCGAGTCTCGATTTATTATTGGCTGGGAAAACAGCCACTGGTCTTTGGCCTTTAATCCGATTTTGTCAGTAGCACTATCTGATGGACAGGACCGTACGCCTAATTTTTACTATGGTGCACGAAGTATTTACAAGTTAGATAGCTCATTATCTGGCGTAGGACTTGAGTATTATCAAGGTGTTGGGCCGATTAACAGCTTCCCCGTAAACAACTCTCAAGCTAAGCAATTATTTGCTATTTTTGAGACTAAAGCAGAGCGTGGTTTCATGAATAATTTTGACGTCCACTTTGGTGTTGGTTATGGCTGGGACTCTGCCGATACCTTTACGTTAAAACTTATTCTTACTCCGAAGCTAAAATAATCTTAGATTAGAAATTACTCGCTTGAATTTGAATTCAATGTAATTCATTGGCTGAAAACATCAAATGAGTTGGTCAATCTTTAACAAGACCAAAACACCCATTACAAAGAAAATTCCTGCAGCAATTGAGTGAATGAGTTTGAGAGGTAATTTTTTAGCAAAAGAATTACCTAAGAAAACTGCTGGTACATCAGCAATCATCATGCCAAGGGTTGTGCCAATCACAACCAAAATCGGTGAAGGATAATGGGCAGCCATGGCGATGGTTGCAACTTGGGTTTTATCGCCCATTTCTGCAAGAAAAAAAGTAACTAAAGTTGTCAGAAATACACCAGACTTTAAACCAAAAGAAGCCTCTTCATCATCAATTTTATCTGGTACCAATGTCCACAATGCCATTGCAATAAAAGATAATCCAAGTACCCAACGCAAAATCTCTGGGCTTAATATTTGGGTAATCCACAAACCAAGTACGCCTGCTAAACCATGATTCAGAATAGTCGCAAACAAAATACCTAAAATAATCGGTACAGGTTTTTTGTATTTAGCCGCCAATAAAAAAGCCAATAACTGAGTCTTATCACCCATTTCTGCTAGCGTAACAATACCAGTACTTACAAGGATGCTGTGGAAATCCATTAGGGTAACCTTTTTCTGCGGAACATTGAGTAGCTAAATAAAACCAATAACAATAAAAACCAAATCAGTGACCAACTCGGAACAGACAAACCAAAAATGGGAGGTAGTGGCATACTACAAAAACCGTCAGCCCTAAAGAAAAATGGCAATGCTTTCACAATCTCAAACTGATTGATAAAAACTTCTAAAGGGTCTAGGCCGCAGGATATTTCAGGATAGGCGATGACGTAGGCATGACGAAGAGCAATAATTAAACCAAATAAGGTTGCAAGCATTGCTAGCAGGTGAAATGTTATTCTCAATTTAGGAATAAAGAAAGCCAATAAGCAACTCAGACCAACTAATAAAAATCCAATCCTTTGTAAAATGCATAGAGGGCAAGGTGGGTAATGAACACCGTTTATCCCGACGTGTTGTAAAAATAAAGCAACGCTTAGAAGGAAAAAACAAAGTAGGGAAATGAACAGATAAGAAGATTTAGGCATCGATTATTTTTAAAGTTAATTTGAGAATAATTACTTTTAGAAGTTACTAGGTCAAACAAACTTGATATAGTTAGAGTATTGTAAAGGGAGTAAAAAATGACAGCAAAAAGTATTCAATTTAAATTATTCGTATTCTTAATTATTGCCTTAGGGTTATTTGCACTCTATACATGGCTAACTCTAACATACACGTATTCTGAGGGAAGCCGTGCAGGTTTTTTACAAAAGTTTTCTAAAAGAGGTTGGATTTGTAAGACTTGGGAAGGTGAGATCGTAACTGGCAGCATGCTTGGTAACCAAGAAAAATTTATGTTCTCAGTGCGTGATGCAGACTTAGCTAAAGAGGTTAATGCTGCAATCGGTAAAAGAATCGAAGTAGATTACGCTCAACATATTGGAGTACCTTCTAACTGTTTTGGTGAAACAGAGTATTTCTTAAGAAGCATTAAAACAGTTCCTGAAAGTATTACTTTTCAAAGAGATGTGCAAGCCGAAGTTGTTGAGCCTCCCAAAGCTGTAGCGAATGATCTGATCAAAAAGTAATATTAAAGTCTTTAATGAGTAAGGGTTATAGCGATATATAAGCCCTAGAGCTAATAATGATAAGGGTTATCCTTATAGAAAAGTTCTCACAAGCTTATAAATTCGAGGTAAAATAAGGTTGTACATTAAGCAATTTATGTACAACTCTAGAGTAAGTACATTTTTAGTTATTCATATCAAGGAGCATAATTTGAACAAAGCAGAACTCGTTGCAGCTATTGCTGGCGAATCAGAATTATCTAAGACTAAAGCAGAACACGCTTTAAACGCAGCGCTCGAAGCGATTAAAAAAGCAGTTACTAAAGGCGATAACGTTCAGTTAATTGGCTTTGGTACATTCAGTTCTGGTAAGCGTGTTGCACGTATGGGCCGTAATCCAAAGACTGGCGAAGCAATTAAAATTGCTGCTTCCAAGACTGTTAAATTTACTGCTGGTAAAGCATTCAAAGATAGCGTCAATAAGCGTAAGAAGTAATTGAATTGAAGCCTCAGTCAATGAGGATCAATTAAAAACCCCCAATTTATTTGGGGGTTTTTTTTAGGTTTGTACTAATCGGCGATGCCGGTGGATACTCATCAAAATCCCAACACCTAAGCCTAATGTTGTTAATGCCGTACCCCCATAACTAACAAAGGGTAATGGCACTCCTACAACAGGTAATAAACCGCTTACCATTGCCATATTCACAAAAGCATACGTAAAGAAAATAAGTGTTACAGAACCACCAAGTAGCCTAGTGAACAAATTGGGTGCACTTGCGGCAATTTTTAAACCACGTTGAATTAATAATAAAAATAAAATCAATAAAATAAAATTACCTACCAAACCAAACTCTTCCGAATAAACCGCAAAAATAAAATCAGTATGTTTTTCCGGAATAAAGTCTAAATGGGTTTGCGTACCCTTCAACCAACCCTTACCTAAGAACCCACCAGAGCCAATCGCTATCATTGATTGAATCGTATGAAAACCTTTGCCTAAAGGATCCGTTGTTGGGTCTAATAAAGTGCATACCCGATGTTGTTGATAACTTTTTAATAAAGGCCATGAGACCCCTTTGGCACAAATGGAGTCACCAAATATGACGATTAAAATTATGCCGATTACTCCAATCCCAATAAAGGGTAGAATAAATTTCCATGGCAAACCAGCTAAAATAATGACATAAAAACCTGCAGCAAAAACCAAGATTGCTGTTCCTAAGTCAGGCTGTCTGGCGATTAAGATAGTTGGTAATAGTAAAAATATAAACGCAATACCAAAATCCCATAACTTTGTATTTTCTTCACGTTTATAAAAATACCAAGAAAGCATCATTGGCATCGCAATTTTCATGATTTCTGAGGGCTGAATTACCATACCAATATTTAGCCATCTCCTAGCTCCTTTTTTGATTAGACCAAAAAGAGCAACTGCAATTAAAAGACCAAGACCAATTGAGTAAATCCAAAAAGAAGCTTTTTCTAACCACTTTACTGGAACCCTTGACGTAAACCACATAATGACAATTGCTATCATTAGGTTTCTCAATTGTTCTACCCAAGTGATCACGGTACCCGTGCTGGCGGATAAAAATGTAACGTTACCTACAATTATTAAGCCAAGTAAGATAAAGCTTAGATTAGGATCTAGCCCAGCCCAAAGAAATCGAATGCGTTTAGTTAGTGAGCGTTTTTCCACTCTGGGATTCCTCCAGGCCACTTATTGACCATTAAATAATCAAAAGCTTGACGAACTATCGGAGCGGCGGCAGTTGCGCCGAAGCCTGCATTCTCAACAACAATTGCCATTGCATATTTGGGATTATCAGCTGGAGCAAAGCCAATATATAAAGCATGGTCTCGTTTAAACTCTGAAATCTGACTTGCATTGTAACTTTTACCTGTCAAACTAAATACTTGAGCAGTTCCTGTTTTACCAGCAACAAGGTAACTAACACCAGCAAAAGGCACTTTACCAGTACCAACTTGATTAACACCAATCATCCCATCTGTGATTGTTTTGATATTTTCTGGCTTCAGGTCAACAACTCTTGACTCTGAGGGGACTGTTAAGATCTTCTCATGGGTAATTGGATCTTCAATAACTTTCACGAGGTGTGGTTTCATTACTTTGCCATTGTTCGCCACAATTGCAGTAGCTTGTGCAAGTTGCAAGATTGTGTAACTGTTATAGCCTTGTCCAATCCCAATTGAAATCGTTTCCCCGTCAATCCATTTTCCCTTCGCGGGATCTTTATAATAATTACGCTTCCATTCTTTTGATGGCAAAATACCTTTTACTTCTCCGTTGATATCAATCCCCGTCAACTGCCCTAAGCCAACCTTTTCCATGAATTTCGCAATTGCATCGATTCCCATATCTCTTGCAAGCATGTAATAATATGTATCACACGATTGGGCAATAGACGTTTGCATATTCACTAAGCCATGACCATTAATAGCATCGTCCCTAAATGTGTTATTCCCAAACTGAAAATAACCAGGGTCAGAAATTGCCTGACTAGGTGTGCGAAATTTTCCCTCTAAAGCTGCTAATGCCATAAAGGGTTTAAAAGTAGAACCAGGGGGGTATGTTCCGCGCAATGGACGATTAAAGAGAGGTTTTTCAGGGGATTCATTCAACTGTTTCCAAAGGTCAAAGTCAATTCCATCCACAAAGGCATTAGGGTTAAAAGTTGGCATAGATACAAAAGCAAGCACATCGCCAGTAGCAACCTCAATCACGACTGCAGCACCACGACGTTTTTCGTAGAGTTGCTCTAAAAGATACTGTAATTTAATATCAACAGCCAAGGTCAAATTGGAGCCTGGGATAGAAGGGGTGACTGATAAGTTACGAATCACGCGTCCCCCGGCAGTAATTTCAACCTGATTAGAACCTACTATACCCCTTAAATTTTTTTCATAACTTTGTTCAATACCAATTTTTCCGACCGACTGAATACCCTTAATACGAATCGACTTAAGATCATCAGAGGTGTTTTCATCAGAGTCTTCTTCCAATTCCGCTAATAATTTTTCTTTGTCCTTGACCGACACTTTACCTGTATAGCCCAATAAATGGGAGCCGAGTTGTTGATAAGGATATTCTCTAAAATATCGAACCTGAATATCAACGCCCTGGAATTCAAAACGACGCGCATAAAACCTTGATACCTCCTCGTCACTAAGGAAGTTTCTTATCGATAAATTTTCTGTTTTCTTACTATTCTGGATTGTCCTAAGAAATTGTTGCTTATCTCGAGGCGGTATTCGAATGACCTTATCTAAGGCATCAATCAATTCAGCTGGCGGTAAATTAATTTCGGCTGGAATGATCTCTAAAGAGTAGGAGGGCATGTTATTGGCAATGACAATTCCATTGCGATCGATAATAAGTCCACGTTGCGCCGGAGTCGTAATAATGGCAATCCGGTTACTCTCAGAAGCAGTAGAGTACTTCTTATGCATGATTACTTGCAGCCAGAAAAAACGTAAAAATAAAAGAGACAAACAAACGATGACAAACCAAGTAGCTATTTGAATTCTCTTTTGGAAATTATCTAAACGAATCGCTGCATCTATTTTATTAGACATATTTAATTACCAAATCCACTACAGTTTTCGTCGATTTAAAAAAGTACCCGGATGCGTTAGTACTTTTCTAACTATCGGCCAAAGACACAATTCAATAATTGCCGGGAATAGGATGTAAGAGGCAGAGAAAACAAAGGAGGGAACTAATATCCAAAAAAGAATAATTACGATTGAATGGATTAATAAAAATATTTGGAAAACAACAAGCAATTGACCTATTGGTGAGTTAGTTAATAATTTTCTACTCCAAAAAAACATGACAACACTACCAACAACGTAACCCATTGCATGAAGACCAAGTGGACTAGAGGTTTGAATGTCCATCATTAAGCCAAGTAGAAAAAATAAAATCAAACTTATTTTTTCTGGGAAAAACAATACCCAATATAGCAAGACGGGCAAGATAAAATCAGGAATCCAGGGATGGTTTCCCCAAGGGAGCATGTTGATGACAAAGGCAACCAATAAGGTCATTGTCATGCTCATCAAGAAATTTGGCCTCATTAGTTAACCCTTTTGAAGTTTTTCTTGTTCTTGATGGATTCAGGAACTATCGGGTTAGGAGCATCGTTGCTAGGACGGTACAGCAATACGATCAAATGTTTTGAAGTATTTAAATCAGCAAGTGGCCTACAGGAGATTTGTGCGCCGGAATTATCTAAAGCACGTTCAATTTTAGTTATTATGGCGACTGGAAAGCCGGGCGGAAAGACGCCATCAATGCCGGAGGTTGATAAATAGTCACCAACATCTAAATCGCCAAAATTACTGATAAAACGAAGTTCTAAAGGTGATGCTCTACCTGCCCCAAATAAAACGCCTCTTTGGCCACTTCTAGAAACCATCACCGGTATCGTAGCATCTCTTTCTTCAAGAACGGCCACTTCTGCGACATCATCATATAAACGTACAACTTGCCCGATAATACCCCCTTCATTTGCTACAGGCATTCCTAATAAAATGCCATCCTTTTTTCCACGAGAAATAACTACCTTTTGGGAGCTTGGGTTAATTGGGTTGTAAATGACCTCAGCCGCTATGGATGAGTAAGGACTTTGCTGTTGTAATTGAAGTAGTTTACGTAAATTCTTATTTTCAGATTCTAAATTTTCACTCGTACTAGAAAGTAAAGTGAGATCTCTAATCGAATTTTTTTGTTCAGCGATAGTCTCTTTCATAGAACTCATTGTCACCAAATTTTCACTCCAACCAGAAAGTATTTTTCCTGGTTGACTTACTAGTATTTGAATGGGATGCAAAATGTGTTGGATGACAGACCGAATTTGATCTGTTGATTGATATTTCAAATCAAGGACCATAAGTAATATCGCTATAGCAATTAGCCACAGCATTTTGTAAATAGGAGCACCTGTGTTGAAAAGCGCTGGTGGACTCCTAAACAAACTATACCTCTAGCGTAAGAGTGAAATTTATTCTTGAGAGAAGATACTACTGAGTTTATCCATTCTTTCAAGTGCCATTCCAGATCCGCGGGCAACACAAGTTAGCGGATCTTCTGCTACGTGAACAGGTAAACCAGTTTCTTCGAGTAGTAAGCGATCTAAATCTCTTAATAATGCTCCACCACCAGTTAGCATCATGCCTCTTTCTGCAATATCAGAAGCCAACTCCGGAGGAGTTTGCTCTAAGGCAGATTTTACGGCAATCACAATTTGATTCAGTGGATCGGAAAGAGCTTCTAGAATTTCGTTACTAGTGACTGTAAAGCTACGCGGTATCCCTTCAGAGAGGTTTCTACCTTTTACTTCCATTTCAAGCACCTCAGTGCCTGGGAAAGCTGAACCAATTGTTTTCTTGATAGCTTCAGCTGTTTGTTCTCCAATCAGCATGCCATAGTTTCGACGGATATAGTTGGTAATTGCATCGTCGAATTTGTCCCCACCCACACGAACAGACCATTTATATACCATGCCACCAAGTGACATTACGCCGACTTCGGTAGTACCGCCACCAATATCAATCACCATAGAGCCTGAAGCTTCTGTAACTGGCAAGCCGGCACCAATTGCAGCAGCCATTGGCTCTTCAATCAAAAACACCTGTGAGGCGCCTGCACCCAAAGCTGATTCACGAATTGCTCTTCTTTCGACCTGAGTAGATCCACAAGGCACGCAAATAATAATCCTAGGGCTTGGTTTTAGAAATTTACTTTCGTGAACCATTTTGATAAAGTGCTTAAGCATCTGCTCGGTAATAGTGAAATCAGCAATTACGCCGTCTTTCATTGGGCGGATGGCTTGAATATTGCCAGGCACTCTGCCTAACATTGCTTTTGCTTCATGGCCAACAGCTAAAATAGTCTTTTTACCGCCCATGCCGTCTTGACGAATAGCGACTACGGAGGGTTCATCTAAGACAATGCCTTTGTTCCGGACATAGATTAGAGTGTTAGCTGTACCTAAATCGATAGCTAAATCATTTGAAAAGTAATTGCGAAAGAGACCGAACATAAGCTTAGTGGGAAAATAATGAAATAATTTAAATTATTAATTAAAAGAATAGATAACCATATGATACTGCAAGCACGTTATGAAAACTGAAGAAATTACACATTTAGCCAAGCTATCTAGTTTAGAAGTGCCAGAAAGTGATGTTCAGGCACTATCTGAAGCCTTAGAGTCAATTTTACAATTGGCCAATCAACTGCAATCAATCGATACTAATGGAATTGAACCACTATTCCATCCAATAGAAATGATTACTCCTTTAATGCAGCCTTTACGTCCCGATCAGGTGACAGAATTAAATCAACGAGAAGCGAATATGGCAAATGCCCCAGCTCAATTTGAAGGACTATTTTTAGTGCCGAAGGTGATCGATTGAACCTACATCAAATGACCATTGAAAAGTTGCACGAAGCCTTAATTAGCAAGCAGTTAAGTAGCGTCGAAGTAACAAACTATTTTTTAAATCGCATCAATGCTGCAAAAGGTTTAAATGCTTTTATTGATGTGCAACCAGAGCTTTCTTTAGAACAAGCTAAACAAGCTGATCAATTAATTGCGCAGGGGAATCAAGGTAAGTTAACGGGTATTCCAATCGCTCATAAGGACGTATTTGTCACCAAGGGTTGGAAATCTACAGCTGCATCTAAGATGCTTGGAAATTATCAAAGTCCATTTGATGCGACTGTAGTGGAAAAACTTGGGTTGCTTGGTTCCGGCATGGTTTGTCTTGGTAAAACCAATATGGACGAGTTTGCGTTGGGCTCATCCAATGAAAACTCAGCCTTTGGCCCTGCTTTAAATCCTTGGAATCTAGATTATGTTCCAGGTGGCTCTTCAGGTGGCTCTGCCGTTGCGGTGGCTGCTGGTTTAACGTTAGCTGCGACCGGAACAGATACTGGTGGCTCTATTCGTCAACCTGCCGCTTTTTGTGGAATTACTGGCATAAAACCCACTTATGGGCGTGTTTCTCGGTATGGAATGATTGCTTACGCGTCCTCTTTAGATCAGGCTGGACCTATGGCTAAAACGGCGAGTGAGTGCGCTTGGTTAATGAATGCAATAGCAGGTAAGGATTTGCGTGATTCTACGAGTGTTGAGCGAGAAAATGAGGACTTTACTCGCCTTTTGGACGCTAATTGGGATTCGAGTAACTCAAACGCGAGCCAACCCCTTAAAGGGCTCAAAATTGGCGTCCCCAAGGAGTTTTTTGCTAAGGGATTGAATCATGAAGTCAAGCTGGCTATTGAGCAAGCATTGAAGCAATTTGAGGCACTTGGTGCCGTCTGTGTTGAAGTTTCCTTGCCAAAAACAGAACTATCAATCCCAGTCTACTATGTCTTAGCGCCTGCGGAAGCATCGAGTAATTTAAGTAGATATGATGGTGTTCGCTATGGTTATCGTTCAGAGAAATATAAAGATTTAGCTCAAATGTATACCCACTCAAGAACTGAGGGTTTTGGTGCCGAAGTAAAACGTCGTATTTTAGTGGGGGCCTATGTGTTGTCGCAAGGATACTATGATGCTTATTATTTGCAGGCACAGAAAATTAGAAGAATTATTGCACAAGATTTTCAGACTGCTTTTACTCAGTGTGATGTACTGATGGGACCTGTCGCGCCAGATGTGGCTTGGAAGATTGGTGAAAAATCGAAGGATCCAATTGCCATGTATTTAGAAGATATTTTTACTTTGAGTGCTAACTTAGCGGGTTTACCTGCAATGAGCCTGCCCTGCGGCTTTAATCAATCAGGCTTGCCCATTGGTTTACAAATGATTGGTAATTATTTCAAGGAGGCAGAAATGCTTCAAGTTGCGAATCATTATCAAACTTCGACAGATTGGCATTTAATGCAACCATCACAAAATGCAGTAGGTGAAAAATCATGAGTCAAATTGAGTGGGAAGTTGTCATCGGCCTCGAAACGCATGCGCAATTGATGACGCAGTCAAAAATATTTAGCGGTGCTAGTATTGCTTTTGGCGCAAGCCCCAATGAACAAGCTTGCGCTGTTGACCTGGCATTACCAGGCACCCTGCCAGTGTTGAACGAAGAAGCAGTTAATCATGCGATTCGTTTTGGATTAGCGATTGGCTCAGTGGTTGCACCAATTAGTGTTTTTGCTAGAAAAAACTATTTTTATCCTGACCTTCCAAAGGGCTATCAAATTAGTCAATTTTCTTTACCGGTTGTCGTTGGTGGAAAAATAATGATTGAAGTGGATGGAGTGGCAAAAGAAATCGAATTGACTAGAGCTCATCTCGAAGAAGATGCTGGTAAATCACTGCATGATGACTTTGCTGGCCCTCACGGCGAATCATCAAGCGGAATCGATCTTAATAGAGCAGGAACACCATTACTTGAAATTGTTACAGAACCGGTAATGAGAAGTGCAACGGAGGCAGTCGCCTACGCAAAACAGTTGCATGCATTAGTAATGTGGTTAGGCATTTGTGATGGCAATATGCAAGAGGGCTCTTTCCGATGCGATGCCAACGTTTCAGTAAGACCAAAGGGGCAAGAAAAATTCGGTACGCGGTGTGAGATCAAAAACCTAAACTCCTTTAAATTTTTAGAAGAGGCAATCCTTTATGAAGTTCGTCGGCAAATTGAATTAATCGAGGACGGTGGTCGAGTTGTACAAGAAACACGCTTATATGATCCTGACAAAATGGAAACACGAAGTATGCGTAGTAAAGAAGATGCGCAAGATTATCGTTACTTCCCTGACCCAGATTTGCTGCCTCTACAAATTTCTCAGAAGCGAATTGATAGTATTCGCGCTTTAATGCCGGCTTTACCTAAAGAGTTACGCGAAGAGTGGCAAAAAACTTTTGGGCTAAGTAGTTACGATACCGGTCTATTGACGCAAGATAAGGCCTTAGCCCACTTTTTTATAGAAGTATTAAAGCTGATCGACACGGACATGGCTAAGCCTGCCGCCAACCTAATGGCAGGTGAATTTGCTTCTGCAATGAATAAAGAGGGTTTGAGCGCAAACATGGCACCAGTGCGCCCAATGCATATAGCTGAATTACTCAAAAGAACTAAAGATGGAACGATTTCAAACAAAATTGTTAAAGAGATTTTTTCACAGATTTGGGAGCTTGGTTTGAAGGCGTCAGAGCACCATGAGTCGATTTTGTTAGAAGGATTAGTAGATCAAATTATTGATGATAAGGGGCTACGTCAAATTAGTGATGTGGGAGCTATTGAAAAAATTATTGATCAGGTAATAATCGAAAATCCAAAGTCTGTAGAAGAGTATCGCAGTGGTAAAGAAAAAGCATTTAATGCACTTGTTGGGCAAATTATGAAAGCCTCAAAAGGAAAGGCAAATCCTGGGCAAGTCAACACTTTATTAAAACAGAAACTATCATAATTTTCATTGAGGAATCACATAATGCTTGAACCTACATCAGAAAATGATTTACAAAATCAGTCTCAAAATGAACAAGAAGAATTAGTTGCGCATTGGCTACAATCAACCCCTGGATTTTTTGAGAGACATCCACAATTATTACTGAGCCTTGATTTAGGTAGTTCTTTAGACGGACGTGTCTTATCGTTGCAAGAAAAGCAAATGAATGTTTTAAGAAATAAAAATCGTGATTTAAATCAACGCACAACTGAAATGCTTCGGTTTGGTATGGAAAACGATTTAACACAAAACTTGATGGTGCAGTGGTTAGAAGATCTTTGTGGTAAAAAAACTAAAGAAGATGTAATTGAAAACATTACTAGTGGGCTCAATAGTATGTTCAAAGTGGGGAGAGTAGCTTATATTCAACCTTCAGAAATTGATGAAATCATTTTAGAAAGTTTAAATAAAGAAATTATCGTAGGTAGTTTACCTGCGGAGTTTAATTTCCCCTCCCTGAACATACCAGATGAAGTTGGTAGTTTCGCTTTAGTACCACTGCATATTCATGAAAAAAAATTAGGGGCTATCTTGTTTGTTAGTAAAGATATTTCCAAATACACTTTAGATACAGGGTTGGTTTATTTACAGCAGCTTGGTAGGCTAGCAGCAGCTGCACTCAGTAGATTTGAGGAAGATTAATTGAACACTACAAGCGATAGCTCTGCTAAGAAACCTTTAGAGTTATTGCTATTTCTTGATGAGTTAAATGTCGTTCGCCAATTATCGAACCACACCATAAAGGCTTACGACCATGATCTTTTAAAACTTTATTTGTATTTAGAAGAATTTGATCTTCAAATACATCAAGTTGAGGCACACCATATTAGAAATTGGGTTGGTAAATTACACGGGCAAGGACTTTCGGCGAGATCTATTGCGCGCTTATTATCTGCCTGGAGATCGTTTTTTGACTGGATTAAAAAACCTCACCCAAAGCTGCCAATCATTCCAGTCACGAATAACCCAGTTGTGGATATCAAAGCGCCTCGAAAGGCAAAATCCTTACCTAAGGCCTTAAGTGTTGAGCATTCTCAAGTACTTATGGAGCACGCAAAAAAACAAATGGAGGCTGCGGATTTACCGATTGAAAATTACTGGACTGTCGTTAGAGACTACGCCATCGTCGAGTTATTTTATTCATCAGGATTACGCTTATCCGAATTGCTGAGTATTGAGGTAAGAATTGCTGGTGCACGTCAAAGTGATCGACTAAGTTGGATTGACTGGGAAACAGCTGAAGTGAATGTATTTGGTAAAGGCGGAAAAAGACGGATTGTTCCTGTCGGACAAATGGCGATGCAAGCTCTAAATAGTTGGCGCGTTGAATGGGAAAAAAAGATACCAGAACTTGCTGGCCCGTTCTTTATCAACGAAAAAGGTGCTAGACTATCACCCCGAACAGTTCAGGTAAGGCTGCAAAAGTTGGCTGTGAGTGCTGGTCTACCAACACATGTACATCCACATATGCTCCGACACTCATTTGCTAGTCATGTTTTACAGTCATCCCATGATTTGAGAGCCGTTCAGGAAATGTTAGGCCATGTCAGTATTGGGAGTACACAAATTTACACATCATTAGATTTTCAACATTTAGCGCAGGCTTATGATCAAGCCCACCCTAGAGCAAAACCAGAAAAAAGTTAATTATGCAAGCCAATCTCATTTTAGCTGCCGGTAAAGAAAGAGCGCCGATGCAGGGGCATCCTTGGATTTTTTCAGGAGCAATTAAAAGCTTTTCAGGAAAAATGAGCCCAGGATCGACAGTTACAGTTCACAGTGATGATGGGAAATTTGTCGGACGTGCTGCCTATAGTCCTTCGTCCCAAATTAGAGCAAGAATCTGGTCATGGGATGAAAATGAACCTATTGACCATGCTTTTTTTAAGAGAAAAATTGCAACCGCAATTGCGCATCGGAACAAGTGGGTTAAAGGTACCAATGCGATTCGATTGATTTTTGGTGAAGCAGATGGCTTGCCTGGTTTAGTCGTGGATCAGTACTGCAACATTTTAGTCTGTCAGTTTTTGAGCGCAGGAGTTGAACACTGGAAAAGTGTCATCGTCGACATCTTGCAAGCCCAAACAGGATGCGAGACGATTATTGAGCGTTCGGATGCAGCAGTAAGAGAGCGAGAAGGATTGCCACTTATCAGTGGCGTGCTTTATGGTGAGTTAAAAAATCCCGAAGTGATTGCTGTGGAAAATGAGATCCAATATTTAATTAATCCCTTTGAAGGGCATAAAACAGGATTTTATATTGATCAGCGTGATAATCGGGGACTTGTGGCGCAGTGGTCTAAAAATTGTCGAGTTTTGAACACCTTTTGTTATACAGGCGGATTTTCATTAGCTGCACTGTATGGCGGTGCAAGTGAAGTCATCTCTGTAGATTCTTCGGGAGATGCCTTAGCGGTTGCGAGAAGGCAAGTTGAGTTAAACGGTTTTGATCAAACTAAAGCGCAATGGTTAGATAGAGATGCTTTTGAAGTATTAAAAGAATTTAGAGTCGCTCAGGAGTTATTTGACATCATCATTCTTGATCCACCAAAATTTGCACCATCAGCCCAACATTTATCTCGAGCAAAAAAAGCATATAAAGATATTAATCGTTCTGCTATGCAAATGCTAAAGCCGGGTGGTCTACTTTTTACATTTTCTTGTTCTGGAGCGATGGATTTAGAAACTTTCGATCAAACTGTAATCGCCGCAAGCGTTGAGGCTTCTAGTCACAAAAAAGATGAAAATTTAAAGTTTAGGGTGTTAAAACGCTTGACTTCAGGCCAAGACCATCCTAAATTAATTTCCTTTCCAGAAGGTGACTATCTAAAAGGTCTCCTTTTGGAAAGAATTTGATGTACATTAGAGCGTTATGTTAGTAATTTAAATTTTTTGTAGGTTTATATGGCACTTATACCAGTAACAATATTGACGGGTTTTCTTGGCAGCGGGAAAACAACCCTTTTAAAACATATCCTTACAGAAAAGCACGGCAAAAAAATTGCTGTGATCGAAAATGAGTTTGGTGAAGAAAATATCGACAATGAAATCTTGATTCAAGATAGTAATGAACAAATTATTCAAATGAGTAATGGTTGTGTTTGCTGTACTATTCGGGGAGATCTCGTCACAGCATTGAATCAACTTTGGGAACAACGCAAAAATAAGCAAATAGATTTTGATCGCGTTGTAATTGAAACTACGGGGATTGCTAATCCTGGGCCAGTTGCTCAGACTTTCTTTATGGATGATGATGTCGCTGAACATTATGCTTTAGATGCTGTAGTCACCTTGGTAGATGCTAAACATGGTGATATGCAACTGAATGAACATGAAGAAGCTCAGCAGCAAGTAGGATTTGCTGATCAAATCTTTATTACTAAAACCGACGTAGTGGACCAAAAAGTGATTCAAGCACTGCGTAATCGTTTGATTCATATGAATCCAAAGGCACCCATTAAAGAAATTCAACAAGGTGTGGTTAATTTAGATGAAGTATTTGATTTACATGGATTTAATTTAAATGCTAAGCTTGATATTGACCCGCATTTTTTAGAACAAGAGAATCATGATGACTGTGGGCACGATCACGATCATGATCACGACCATGCACATGACCACAACCATGACCATGATCACCATCAACACAATCATACTGATCGTATACAGTCTTTTGTATTTAGAAGTGAAAAACCTTTTGACCATAAAAAATTAGAAGACTTTTTAGGTGGTATTTTGTCTGTTTTCGGTGAAAAGCTGCTTCGTTATAAAGGCGTGCTGTTTATTAAAGGATCCAATCGTAAAGTAGTATTACAAGGGGTTCACGAAATGATGGGGAGCGATATGGCTGGCCCTTGGGGTAAAGAGCTTAAACAAACGAAGTTAGTATTTATAGGGATTGATTTACCAAAAGATACCCTTATGATGGGCCTTGAAGGTTGTTTAGTGAATTAAATAACCAATTTGTATTGATTTCACATAAAGTGTGTAAAGTTAAAAGAGGGAGACAATATGGCAACCGAAAAAAAACTTAAAGAGCCAAAAGAGATACAATCAGCACCCGGTTCAACAAAAGCAAAAACAACTGCAAAAAAAAGTGAAACAACAAAAGAAATGATTACAAAAGTAAAGAAAACTGAAGAAATCCAGGTTCAGGAGATTATTTCTGAAGATGCTTTGTTAAAAATGTCTGAAAAAGACTACATGGCAAAAGCACAATTAGAGTTTTTTAAAGATCGTTTGCAACATTTAAAAGAGGATCTGCTTAAGAATGCAAGCGCCACCTCTGAAAATCTTCGCGAAAATAATTTAGTGCCAGACCCTGCCGATCGTGCAACGATTGAAGAGGAACACGCTTTAGAACTGCGTACTCGCGATCGTGAAAGAAAGCTTCTTAAAAAAGTAGAACAAGCTTTGGCTCGTATTGAGTCAGGTGAGTATGGTTGGTGTGAAGAAACAGGTGAGGCAATTGGCCTTTCTCGCTTACTTGCCAGACCAACAGCCAACTTGTCCCTAGAGGCTCAAGAGCGCAGAGAACTTCGCCAAAAATTATTTGGTGATTAATTCTTTGGTTTACTAATTACCCTCTGTGCAATCAAAATGCTAGAAAAATGGACATAACATTTTTCTAGCATTTTTTCTTAGTTAATAAAAAAGACTGAGGCCTAAGATAAAACTTCTACCTGCTAGAGGAGCATTGATTCGAATTGATTCGACAGTAGTGGAGTAACGAATCGTATCGTTAAGAAGATTATTCGCCATCAAATAAAGATTGCCATCTGTCGTGCCCCAGTTCAATTTACGTGATACTCGAAAATCCAATTTGTTATAACTGGGCGTCGGGTAAGTTTCAAAAGTAGCTAACCGTGTTTGCCCTAAACCATGAATTAAGCTAAGTTTTGAGCTCCATACTCCCCGGTCAAACCCGACATGCCCTCCTACACGAATAGTCGGTTGTAAAGGTAAGTTTGATCCGTCATCAAAAGTTCCCCGCAAGCCGTCACTAAATAATCTTGCAGAAAAGCCAGGTCCTTGGGGATTCAATA
This sequence comes from uncultured beta proteobacterium, assembly GCA_903889595.1. Lineage (GTDB taxonomy): Bacteria > Pseudomonadota > Gammaproteobacteria > Burkholderiales > Burkholderiaceae > Polynucleobacter. The sequence continues at coordinate 456 of CAISYI010000037.1, read as the reverse complement.
GTAATTCAGATTCATAACCAGTTAGCGTTGCATTACCCTGAGTAAATTTTCTAACGGGGTAGTTGGAGGCTAGATCAATATCACTCGTATAGAGGCCATAAATATAATTTTTCGTTTTGTTCTGATACAGGTTGATCTGGGCTTGCCAAAGTCCTTGGGTTTTCTTCCAAGCCCATTCAATTTGATAGGCGGATTCTTTGGTTAATGACGAATTACCAATATCAAAGGTGGCTGTTGAGTCGTGATTACCGTATGCATATAGTTCATTAACCGATGGAGCACGTTGAATCATTTGTAGCGTCAGACCGGTTTTATAACCCTCGGTGTAATTCCAAAAAGCACTACCAGAGGCAGATAATAAATTTTCTTGAACATCTGTCCTGATGGGTGAGTTATATACGGTGGAATTTGAGAATTGTGGTTGATCCGAATAGGCCATGCTGCTATCAGGACTTT
>CAISYI010000036.1 GCA_903889595.1 uncultured beta proteobacterium | reverse complement strand
GTAGAAGAAAAATATCGTAAACATTGGACTAATAAGAAGGTCGAAAATGGTCGATATTCTATGAGCTTATTTGTTTGGTATTTTGGGGTTAAACAACAGTTTCCTGATGTTCCTCATCATATGATGTTATTGGGTGACCGTTATGAGTCTTTGCTAACTGATATTTTTAAAAAGCACCATTTGGCAAAAGATTTTAGTTTATACCTGCATCGTCCCACTGCAACGGATCCATCTATGGCTCCAATTGGGCATGATACTTTTTATGTTTTATCACCTGTTCCACACCTTGATAGTGGGATCGACTGGCAAACCCATATGGAGTCATACCGTGCTTCGATTCAGACTTATCTAGAGCAAACTGTATTGCCTGGCCTTGGTGAGCATATCACTGAGTCTTTTTGTATGACCCCACAAGACTTTAAGGATAATCTTTTATCTTTCAAGGGAGCAGCGTTTGGACTAGAACCTTTACTCTTGCAAAGTGCGTGGTTTAGGCCACATAATATTAGTGAAGATATCCAAGGTCTGTATATGGTAGGTGCAAGTACTCATCCTGGCGCTGGAATTCCTGGCGTTTTATCATCTGCAAAGGCATTAGACAGTGTGATGCCGACAGTTCAAAAAAGGAGCAACCATGCTTTCTAAGTTAATGATTAATCCCTTTGTTATGTTTCAACAACAAAGTTTGATGGCAAATGGGTCATCATCAACTACTACAGATACTATTCAGTGCGAAGAGCTGATGCGTGGTGGTTCAAAATCATTTTTTGCGGCTTCCAGAGTTTTGCCAAAACGGGTCCGTAATCCTTCAATTGCTTTGTACGCTTTCTGTCGATTAATGGACGATATTGTTGATGATGGTGGCGATGATATTGGCATCATTCAAACATTACAAGAACGAATTAATTTAATTTATCTTGGCAAACCCATGGATGTACCAGCTGATAGAGCCCTCGCAATTGTTGTTGCTGAGTACAAAATCCCTAAAACCCTTCTTGAAGCATTACTTGAAGGCTTTAAGTGGGATAAGATGGGGCGCAGGTATAACACCATTGATGAACTTTATGAATATGCCGCCCGTGTTGCGGGATCAGTTGGTGCCATGATGTCTTTAATTATGGGTACTAGATATCATGAGCCAATTGAGCGTGCATGCGAATTAGGTTTAGCCATGCAATTGACGAATATTGCCCGTGATGTTGGTGAAGATGCCCGTAATGGTAGGTTGTATTTACCTCTGAATTGGCTTCGTGAAGAGGGGATTGATCCAGAATTGTGGTTAAAAAACCCTGTTTTTACTCCCCAAATAGCTCATGTAGTTGATCGCTTATTAAAAACTGCCGATACCTTATATCAACGCTCACAAAATGGAATTTCAAAATTACCCAGAGATTGTCGGGCAGCTATTTATGGTGCAAGATTAGTTTATGCTCAAATTGGCCGTCAAATTGAAAAACAAGATTTAGACTCTATTTCACAGCGTGCGATTGTATCAAGCGGGCAGAAAAAAATATTAATGCTGAAAGCACTATCTGCCATGATTCATGTCAAACACGTTAAAACCAATCTTGAGCCTATTAAAGAGATTCAGTACTTGGTTGAGGCAGTGCCTTTTGAAGACCCCTATGCACATTATGCCGGTAGTTTAGAGCAACGAATGGTTTGGGTTATTAATACTCTTGAAAAAGCAGAGAGACATCGCCTAGCGCGGATGAATTAGCCTTGTCTACCTAGGTAATTCTAGGCATCCGCCAAGGAAGCATCATTTGTACGATTGTTGAAGAAAATCTAGGGACATTTAAGGTCTCATGCATACAACTTACTTCTTCACCTAACCACTTACTTTGCAAAACCGAGCGGCTATAAAAAGGAGTATCTTCAAAATCCTTGATAACAGTTGGGTTCATTTCATCTGATCGAATGTGACGTTGAATTTGCCACATTGTTTTGGGAAGAGCTTTGCGACTACCAATCTCGAAGTTTGTAACGCTTCCATCCTGATTAAACTGAAGGGCTAAAATATATTCACGACCACTTTTTTCACGGACATCATATACAACTGCAGTATTACCGTTTTTTAATAAAGATCTTGCCCAGTCCCATTCTAAAAAGGGTCGATTGATAGGTTCGTCTCCTTCATTTGAATCTAGATAGGCGTGTCCAGACCATTTCAATTGTGGTTCTG
>CAISYI010000035.1 GCA_903889595.1 uncultured beta proteobacterium | reverse complement strand
AATATTCCCAAACATAACATCCACATGACCAGCTAATAAATCAGTAATTGCTGGTGCGTCGCCTTTGTAAGGAACATGCAGCATTTTTAAGCCGGTTTTAAGTTTAAATAGTTCCGCTGTTAAGTGCGCAGTTGAACCACTACCCTGAGAGGCATAAGTCAATTTATCCGGATTTGCTTTTAAATAATTTAAAAATTCAGGAACCGTATTAAATGGTAAGGATGGATGCACCATTAGGGCATTAGGTACTGCTGCCATCACGGTAATCGGAACAAATTGTGAAGCTTGATAATTTAACTTTGGATATAAATTAGCGTTAATTGATAGGGCAGGTGGCGGAGATGCAAACAGAGTGTAGCCATCTGCCTCAGCATTAAAGATATATTCTGCTGCGATATTGCCGGCAGCGCCAGGCTTATTTTCAACAATAATGGATTGGCCTAAAGCTTTGGATAGTGGCTCAGCAAGTAACCGCGGCAGGGCATCTGCTGTTCCACCAGCTGGGTTTGGAACAATTATCCTAATTGGCTTTTGTGGCCAATTGTTTTGAGAAAAAACAGATCCAGAAATAACAAGCCCAGATAGTGCTAATGACTGTTTGAGAACAATTCTTCGATCAATTTGTGGTTTTGACATAAGTTTTAAACTTCCCTAAATTGGAATAACAAGTAATGTTTCAATTGCTCTTGAGTCAAACACAAGATGCCTTTTGGTAAAAAGAATCGTTTGTTGATCAATCGATATTTCGTCTCTCGCTTGACCTGTGAAGATGATTTGAATTTGCCCATCTAACTCCATCGTTCTGATGATTGAAAAATTAGAAACAACTTCAAGAAGGTTATTTTCTTTTTTTAATATTTGAATCCCAGAAATCATATGTCGATAATGATGTCGTTCATATATATTAGCGATACGCATGGATAAAATGCGATCTCTTAACTGGGCTGTATTATGGCAGTCAATGGAGCAATGAGGTAAATTTCTATCTAAATTAAAACGAGATTGCACTGTATATCGGCCATTTGGAACTAATAAATCAGCAATTTCCTCGACTCGATTTTCATCGATACGACGAGCCCATTCAAAAATTAACTGTTCAACGAGACGATAGTCAGTTTCGTTGGTATAAAAAGTATGCATGATTAAATTCTTTGTTTTAAAGGTTCATTTCTTGGCGATAGTTATGCCAAAAATTACGAATAGCACGTTCGGATAATTTACTAGAACCGCCGGAAGTCAGATCTTTCCCGCCCATCTCAATAAAAGAGTTACCTACTTGACCATCTGCAATCGCACGATATGTCATTTCACATACAGCCGCATCCTCAACGGAGATCATTCCTGCGGAGCCCGCTAGGTTGATTTGGATTAAGCGTCTTTGTGTAATTTCTTCATCGTCGTCAGCAAAACCAAAATACGTCCAAACTAAATCACATTGATTTTGTCCTTTAGGTAGTAACTGTCTTGTCGCAAGACTATTAGCGATTTGATGAAGAACAAAAGAAGGGTAGGTCGATAGAATTTGGACACTCACACCATCACCAATTTCATCCACCCACTTTAAGATAGAGGGATCTTCTAGCTTGAGTTGATCATTGTGTGATCTTAACTCGGAGGTGGTATTTTGATAATTGGTATCGTTCTTTTCTGTGCCCGCTTTTGTGAAGAAGCAAGAATGACGACCCATCTTATCTAATACCATGCCCGACTCTTGAGATTGTCTTGATAAGCCAAATGTCCCATAAAAGGTATGCAAGATATTGGCATGATAAGAATCTCTGGGGTTTTCATGATAATTTTTCCAGTTCGATTTGATTCTCTGCGTGTCATAACCTAATATTTTTAAGGGTCGTGTTAGCAATCGTTTAATACCGTAAGCAACATCACCAAGCCATTCTTCTAGAGGTTCGATTGTTTGGCTAAATGTAGCAAAAACGAGGCCACAAATAACTTCGGTACGAAGTTGGGTCAGACCATGATTGGCTTTATCAAAATCTTTAGGTAAACCACCTTCACCCCGAATACCTCGACTAAAAGCAGCATTTTTTAAATTTCCCTTAAGGTCATAGTTCCAAGCATGATAGACGCAGTAGAGAGATTCTGCTTTACCGAAGGCATCCCGACAAACCATGTTACCTCGGTGAGCACAGCGATTCACCATGCCATTAATTGAGCCGTCCTCAGCCCGAACCATCAGAACTGAAGTATCTCCAATATAGGTGGTTTTGTAGTCGCCAGTTTCAGGAACCTCTGCATCGATTCCTAAATAATGCCAAGCATTACCCCTGAAAATATTAGCTTGTTCTAATAAATAAATATCTGGGTCTGTATAAAGCCAATATGGAGCTCTACTCACACCCTCAGTGGGCCAAGTTTTGTTTGAGATAGGGTGAGTCTTGGATGTTTTAAAATTCGAAATGGTTTGTGATGTCATTGTTGTCTTTTTTTAATTTTTTTTGTTTACTGTCAATCCGCTCGAGTCTTAGTATAAACGACCGCACTTTCTTGTTTTATGATATCGTATTTGTAATGAGCAGCAAGCACAAAAGGCCTTTGTTAGCCATATTTTCCAATCCAGTAAATGGTGCTTTACCTTGGGATAAAATGGAATTATTGCTTGTTGCCGTTGGATGTTAAATCGTTAGCTCGGGTGGGTCAGGAGTTGCCTTCGACCTCAATGATTCTTGACATTAAAAAAAATGGACAAAAAGGTAGCAATATTTACTCGATTACATCTAATTTATACCTTTTATGACTATTAAAGATACAATAAATTCTAATAAAAACATATCGATTTCAAGCCCAAAGATATTAGCCGTAGCACCGATGATGGATTGGACTGATCGGCATTGCCGCTCATTTCATCGAATACTTTCTAAAAAAGCAATTCTTTACACTGAGATGATTAATACTGGGGCAATTATTTATGGTGATCGTCCTAAGCATTTAGATTTTGATAAAGATGAACATCCTGTTGTGTTGCAATTAGGTGGTAGTGAACCTTTTGACTTAGCGCAGGCAGCTAAAATTGCTCAAGAATGGGGGTATGACCAGATTGATTTAAATTGTGGCTGTCCTTCAGAGCGTGTTCAGAGAGGCTCATTTGGCGCTTGTCTCATGGCTGAGCCGAATCTGGTTGCTGATTGTGTTAAAGCTATGAAAGATGCGGTGGATATTCCGATTAGTGTTAAACATCGTTTAGGTTTAAACGAGATGGATCCGACTCAAGAACAAGACTATCAATTTGTCCTTGATTTCATGCTGAAGGTCTGTGACGCTGGGGCTTCACAACTTACCATTCATGCTCGTAATGCCATCCTCAAAGGTTTATCTCCTAAAGAAAATAGAACAGTTCCTCCTTTAAGGTATGAAGTCGCAAAGCAACTTCGAATGGATGTAAAAAATCAGTTTTCACACGTGAATGTATTACTTAATGGTGGTCTTGAAACCAATCAGGATATTGCTAACCATTGGGATGATTTTGATGGCTTTATGATAGGGCGGGCGGCGTATCATACCCCAGCGCATTTATTGGCTTGGGATCAAATGATTGAGAGCTCAGGTCATAATTACGGTTACTTTTTAAATGCTCAAACCTGGAAAATTGTTGAAGAAAAGTTAATTGATTACGCAATTCGTTGGTATCGATTTTGTCAACAAAGCCAGGGTAAATATGTTTTTAATATCGCGGCTATTACACGCCATGTATTAGGCTTTGCTCATGGTATTGGTGGATCAAGGTATTGGCGTCAAATTCTCTCAAATCATCATCTTCTCAATGATGTGCAGAACGAATCTCAAATTCGAGAATTCTTTATTTCGGCCAGTCAGACTTTGAGAATCTTCTCTGATGTGGAAAAAGAGTTTTCTCTGCAAGATGATTAAGTACTAAAAGTCTTTGAAAAGTATTAATACTGTGATGCCAGAATTTCCATGCATATCGATGGTAATTCCTTTGGCTAGGGTTGGATGACTTCTTCGTAACTCTTCCAATCCTGATAAACCTGGTTTTAACACCTCACCATAATAGACTTCAGCAATCGCATTGGTCCATTTACCATAATCCATTGCATCCCGAAAAGCCTTTTTAATTTTCCCAGTTTGTCCTGTCGATCCTTGACCATGAATGACCTTAATCAGTCGAATACCTGTGTTTTGTAGTCGAGTCAGATAATGTTCAAACCTTAAAAATGCCTCATCTATTGTAGGCAGGCCAGACTCTAAGTTAATCGTAAATGCTTTAACCTGTGCATCGGCATCTGAAAGAAAATCAGTTTCCCCACAATAGGGGCATTCTTTGAGAGTAAATTGGCGGGGGTTCCCACACATAGAGCAAATAATTTGATGACTGTTCATGGGTTTTTATTTGGCTAGTCAAAAAGCAATGACTATTAAAGCCCTATGTTACACCTCCAATGGGAGGTGATAGTGTTGGTTGTGCTATGAACTTTGAAACTTAAGGTTTAACCTCACCTTTTCGACGTTGCTCTCTAAAGTCCCAAGGTGCTGTAGGATTTTCCTGAATCCACAACCCCTTTTTTGCTTTTTTTGCAGATTCTTGAGCTAAGTCATATCGTTTTGCTTCTTCTGCTGGTTGATCCTTTGCATAATGTTTGTAATGCCAAGCAACACCCTCATGAATAAGGTATTCATTAATATCTTCATCACCTAATCGAACAATCCCCAAAGCCCTATCATAACGATCGATTCCTCTGATTTCTACCCGCACAACATTACCAAAGACCTTTTCACTGAGTAATCGTTTTGCTCGATTTCCAAAAGCTTGATTTTTCTCCGGACAATCAATACCTGCTAGTCTAATTTTTAGCTGAGTATTGTCTTCATTGAGAAGTGTGATGGTATCACCGTCGGAAATACCAATTACCTTGGCAATAATAATTTGGTGTTTCTGATATTTGGGAGCTTCTTTGGCGAATAGATCGGCTGGTAAAAATGTTAGTAATAAGCCTAAAAATAAACTGATTAATGCATTGATGCGAAATTTTGATGTCATGGCATTTCTCGTTTGTTAAAAAACCTTCTTGAACTAAAATCAATACTTAATTTTGTTAATCATTGGTCGTGTTTTTATTCTATCTGAAATTTTTAACAAATTTAAAAGTTACATCGATTCGAGAAGAATATTTCTATAATCATCAAATGTCGCGATTCTTGGATTAGTGAAGTGGCAATGATCTTTTAAAGCTCCTTGAATAATCTGATCAAAATGAGCTTCTTCAATCCCTAAATCTTTTAAACCAGTTGGAAGCCCTAGTCTTTTCGAAAGATTCAACATCGCTTCGGGCAAAATACTCTCGTCTGAGACACCAATCTTTTGGGCAATCGTCGCCATTTTTTTTTGCTCAATTACTGATTGCGCCTTTGCATTAAAACGCAATACAGCAGGTAAGAAGACAGCATTAAGAGTGCCGTGATGAAGATTTGGAAATAAACCACCAAGACTATGACTAAGGCTATGGATACAACCCAGTCCCTTTTGAAAGGCCATCGCACCATGCATGGATGCGGTCATCATCTGCAGTCTTGCTTCTTGATGTTGACCATCTTGAGTTGCTAATTCAATATTTTGCCAAGCTCTTTCTAAACCATCTAAAGCAATGGCATCTGCTGTTGGGTTGAAAGGGGGATTTAAAAAAGTCTCGACACAATGTGCAATCGCATCCATCCCGGTAGCCGCCGTAAGGTAGGGGGGTAAATTTAAAGTGAGATCTGGATCGCAGATAGCTGATTTAGGCAAAATATGCCAAGAGTGAAATCCCACTTTACGTTGATCGTCCAAAATTAAGATGGCTCCTCTTCCCACTTCACTCCCCGTGCCACTGGTCGTTGGCACTGCTATTAAGGGGGCAACTTGGGCAGTAATCTTGTTAGATCCGCCTTCAATGGTGGCATAGTTTTTTAGTGGTTCATGATGTGATGTTAGGATTGAGATTACTTTTGCGCAATCAATAGAAGAGCCTCCTCCAAGTGCAATTAAGCCATCACAGTTATTCTTTTCATAGAGTGCTTTACCTAACTCAGTTGCATGTTGGGTGGGGTTTGATGGAGTTTGATCAAACACAACATATTCCATGCCCCCTAAAACCTGCTCAATTTTCGATAAAATTCCAGCCGATTTAATTCCTTGGTCGGTAACAATCAAAGGTTTTTGGATATTCAGTCTGATGCATTCAGATTGGATGCGTTGGATAGCGCCTGATTCGAGGTAAATTTGAGTTAAATATTGAATATGTGACATTTGAATCATCTTTTCAAAATAATTTATTTCAATTGATTTTTACACAAATCACAAAGCAATTAATTTTTTTAGATTAACTTAGGCAATTCATCCTGTTTTTTAAAATAAGCGAAGTTAGTTCAAGCATGGGGGTAATTCATCCCATATCGGGAATGTGAACTGCTAAGTGGTTTATTATTGTGAGCTTGAGACAAATTTTTTTAAGGATGAATCATGAATTATGTATTTAACCCAGAAGCCATTCCAAGTGTGCCAGTAAAAGGTACGGACGCTTCCTACGCAGTTTCAAGAATTTTTTGTGTTGGCCGTAATTATGCGGCGCATGCTAGAGAAATGGGCTTTGATCCAGATCGTGAACCACCTTTTTATTTTATGAAGCCAGCAAACGCAATTGTTCTAAGTCCAGCAACAACCCCTTATGCTCTAAGCACAAATAACTTACATTATGAAATGGAATTAGTGATTGCCATTGGTAAGCCTGCTTTTAGAGTGGCTGTTGAAGATGCAGAGGATTGTGTTTATGGTTATGCTACCGGATTGGACATGACACGTCGTGACCTTCAAATTGCTAGCCGTGAAATGGGACGTCCATGGGACTTTGGTAAGGCCTTTGAAGACTCTGCTGTCATTTCTGAAATCATCCCTAAATCTGTGACAGGTCCACTAAATAACGGCAAGATTGAATTGACTGTAAATGGTCAAGTCAAACAATCCTCTGATCTGAATGCCTTGATTTGGAGTGTTGCAGAAGTAATTTCTAATTTATCCCAGTTTTACCACCTTAAAGAGGGTGACTTGATTTATACAGGAACTCCTGAAGGTGTAGGCAAAGTAGAGGTGGGTGATTATTTAGTTGGTACGATCGATCATTTACCAACCCTTGAACTTACTATTGGACCAAAGCAATAAAAAAATCCTATGATAAATAAAGTTTCAGTAGATATGGACCAGCTCTTTGCTGGTCTCAAAGATGGTGCGACCATCATGATTGGTGGTTTCGGTGGCTCTGGTATTCCGCATGAATTGATTGAGGGTTTAGTGGGTCAAAATGCTAAAGACTTGGTGATCATTACGAATAATGCCGGTAGTGGAGAAACAGGCATCGCAGCTTTATTAAAAGCGCGTAGAGTCAGAAAAATTATCTGCTCTTATCCGCGCATGGCTGATTCTTACGTATTTGATAATCTTTTTAAAGCTAAACAAATTGAGTTGGAATTAACCCCTCAGGGTAATTTGGCGGAGAGAATCAGAGCAGAGGGTGCAGGTTTAGGCGGGTTTTTTACGCAAACCGCCTACGGTACTTTACTTGCAGAAGGTAAAGAAACTAGACTGATCAATGGCAAAAACTATGTCTTTGAAACTCCCTTAAGTGCAGATTTTGCCCTAATTAAAGGGGACAAAGGTGATCGTTGGGGGAATCTAGTCTATCGAAAAGCTTCTAGAAATTTTGGTCCAATCATGGCGATGGCTGCAAAAAATACGATTGCCCAAGTTAATCACGTAGTAGAACTTGGCGAACTTGATCCAGAAACTGTTGTGACACCAGGTATTTTTGTCAAATACGTCGTGCCAATGGGCAATAAAGGGGAAAAATGATGAGTCAACCAACAGAACTATCTTCATTAAAGCCAGTCACTCGTAATGAAGTCGCTGCCAAAATTGCTTCCTACATACCAGAAGGTGCCTATGTGAACTTAGGGATTGGTATGCCAACTATCGTCGCAAACTACTTACCGGAAGATAAAGAAATATTTTTACACTCCGAAAATGGTATTTTGGGTATGGGGCCAGCACCTGCAAAGGGTGAAGAAGATTGGGATTTGATTAATGCAGGTAAACAGCCAGTAACCTTACTAACTGGTGGTTCCTATTTTCATCAGGCAGATTCCTTTGCAATTATGCGTGGTGGTCATTTAGATATTTGTGTATTGGGTGCCTATCAAGTTTCAGAGTCAGGGGATTTAGCCAATTGGCATACAGGTGATGCAGATGCTATTCCGGCAGTCGGTGGAGCGATGGATTTAGCCGTTGGCGCCAATAAAACTTTTGTGATGATGGATCACTTAACTAAAGAAGGTAGCAGTAAATTAGTCCAAAAATGTGCCTATCCGTTAACAGGCGTTGCTTGTGTAGCAATGATTTTTACTGATTTAGGCGTTTTTGAAGTAGTCCCTGGAGGATTACTCGTCAAAGAAATTTTTAATGATATGTCCTTTGAGTTATTGCAATCTGTAACAGATGCGAAACTCTTAAAAAATTAAGGGGTAGTTAAATTGTCAAATGAATTAAAACCAAATGTTGCTTATATTTGTGATGCTATTAGAACCCCAATCGGTCGATATGCCGGGTCATTATCGAGTGTCAGAACGGATGATTTAGGCGCTGTACCAATCAAGGCCTTAATGCAGCGTAATCCTCAAGTCGATTGGACTAAAGTTGATGAGGTGGTTTACGGTAATGCTAACCAAGCTGGTGAAGATAATCGAAATGTAGCTAGGATGAGCTTGTTATTAGCTGGTTTACCAGTTGAAGTTCCTGGTTCAACTGTAAATCGCCTATGTGGTTCTGGAATGGACGCAATTGGAGTTGTATCTAGAGGTATTATTTCTGGCCAAATCCATTTAGGTATAGCTGGCGGCGTTGAGAGTATGAGTCGGGCACCATTTGTCATGCCTAAAGCTGACACTGCTTTTTCTAGAACTAATCAAGTATTCGATACAACAATTGGCTGGCGCTTTATTAATCCTCTAATGAAACAATTACACGGCGTTGATTCAATGCCTGAAACAGCTGAAAACGTCGCTGGAGATTTTAATATTTCAAGAGCAGATCAAGATGCTTTTGCATTAAGATCACAATCAAAGGCATCTGAGGCTCAACAAAATGGACGTCTTGCTTTAGAAATTACTCCAGTAACGATTCCCTCAAAAAAAGGTGAACCTGTTGTTGTTAGTCAAGATGAACATCCAAGAGCAACCACGATTGAGGCCTTACAAAAATTAAAACCAATTGTCAAACCTGACGGTACGGTTACTGCCGGTAACGCATCTGGTGTCAATGACGGTGCTTGTGCCTTATTGATTGCCTCTGCTGATGCTGTGGAGCAATTTCAACTGAAACCTAGGGCTAAAATCTTAGGTCTTGCCACAGCTGGTGTCGCCCCTCGTATCATGGGGTTTGGTCCTGCTCCTGCGAGTAAAAAAGTGTTAAATATGTTGGGGCTCGATATTTCACAGATGGATGTGATTGAACTCAATGAGGCGTTTGCTTCTCAAGGTCTAGCAACTCTCAGAGATCTTGGTGTTGCCGATGATGATGCACGGGTCAATCCTAATGGCGGGGCAATTGCTTTAGGTCATCCACTAGGCATGAGTGGGGCAAGACTAGTCACAACAGCACTATATGAGCTTGAGCAAAAAGGTGGAAGATATGCTCTTTGCACCATGTGTATTGGTGTAGGTCAAGGTATCGCTATTGTGATCGAACGTGTTTAGTTAGACTTTTAATGATGGATATATCGCAAGTAACGAAGGCTGTCGATGAGGTAATGCAATTACGGCGTTCGGTAAGGGGGTTTTTATCAACGCCAATTCCTCGTCAAATGATTGAGGATATTTTGCGGGTATCTTCTAAAGCTCCTTCTGGGTCAAATATTCAACCATGGAAGGTTTATGTTTTATCGGGTGCCAAAAAACAAGAAATTACTAATGCTGTTTTAGAAATTTTTAATGATCCTGAAAAGAATTTACAGCACCGACCAGAGTATATTTATTATCCTAAAAATTGGACAGAGCCTTTTTTAAGTCGCAGAAGGAAAGTAGGTTATGACCTCTACGCTCTTGCAGGTATTGAACGTGGTGAACACCAAAAAATGCATCAGTTACATGCCAAAAATTATGAATTTTTTGGTGCACCTGTCGCCTTGATGTTAACTATTCCGAGAGTTATGGAGCAGGGGAGTTGGCTTGACTACGGGATGTTTGTACAAAATATTTTGATTGCAGCAACTGCTAGAGGTCTTGCAAGTTGCCCTCAAGCGGCCTTTATTTCTTATCACAAAGTCATTACTGAAATCCTTGAAATTCCAGAAGATGAGCAGTATGTGATGTCGATTAGCCTCGGATATGAAGATACTTCTGTAACCGTAAATCAACTAGTTACTGAGCGTGCTGAACTAAATGACTTTGTGAAATTCTTTGATGAGAATTAATGTGTTGGATTAATTTTTTTCGTTTGCTTTAGTGTCAAGACTTTTTAAAAACTGCATTTTCTCTTGTATTTGTTTTTCTAATCCCCTGTCGGTTGGTTGATACCAATTGGGGGCTTGCATATTTTCAGGAAGATAGTTCTCTCCAGCAGCATAAGCATTTGGTTCATCATGGGCATACCGGTAGGCATGTCCATAGCCTAATTCTTTCATTAATTTAGTTGGAGCGTTGCGCAGATGGATGGGGACCTCCTTAGTCTGATCATTTTTTACAAATGCTTTTGCAGCGTTAAATGCTTTGTAACCAGCATTACTTTTTGCTGCCATTGACAAGTAAATAACAGCTTGTCCCAAGGCTAGCTCGCCTTCTGGTGAACCTAATCTTTCGAAAGTGCTAATGGCATCATTGGCTATTTGAATAGCTCTTGGATCTGCTAGTCCAATATCTTCCCAAGCCATTCTTATAATTCGTCTCGCTAGATAGAGCGGGTCTGCTCCGCCATCTAGCATTCTACAAAGCCAGTAAAGAGCCGCGTCAGGATTAGATCCCCTAACTGATTTATGTAAGGCAGAAATTTGATCATAAAAATATTCTCCTCCATGATCAAATCGTCGGCTTTTTGTACTAAGGAGATTTTCTGCAAAAGCTAAGGTAATGACTTGTAAATTTTTAGTCACTGCTGCTTGCAGGATTTGTTCAGTAATATTTAAAAAACGTCTAGCATCTCCATCAGCAAATGCGCAGAGCATCGTCACAGCATCTTGATCCCAAGTGATATCAATATTAACGAAGGCTTTGACCTTTTCTAGTAGTTTTTGCATATCGTCTTGGTTCAACGATTTTAAGACATAGGTTTGAGCTCGAGAAAGAAGCGCAGAGTTGACTTCAAAAGAAGGATTCTCTGTGGTTGCACCAACGAACGTAATCAGACCAGACTCTACAAATGGTAATAGGGCGTCTTGTTGACCTTTATTAAAACGATGTATTTCATCTACAAAAAGTAAGGTTCTAGTACCAAATTGTGCAAGATTTTGTTCAGCCTGTTCAATCGCTTGACGGATTTCTTTTACCCCAGCAAGTACAGCTGATATCGAGATAAAGTCACAATCAAAAGACGCCGCCATCAATCTAGCGAGACTTGTTTTACCGACACCTGGAGGACCCCATAAGATCATAGAATGGGGTTTTCTAGACTCAAATGCAAGTTGGAGTGGCTTGCCAGGTCCTAATAAATGCTCCTGACCAACAACATCTGCAATCGATTTTGGTCGAAGTGCTTCTGCGAGGGGAATCGCTGGCCATTGGCTAGTTTGTAAAATGGTAGACTTTTGTAATTTAGACATGGAGTACGTAAAAAACCTTTGGATTTATAATACTAGAATATACGAACTTTTCTCCATTATGAAAATTAGGTGATTAGCTATCCCTTGAGTCATTTTGGATAGTCTGATGTTATTTTTTCTTTGCTTTTAACTCACAAAAATATTCATGAATCAACCTACTTCAAACCTTATTTCTCCAAATCAAACCTCAATCATTGAGAACATTCAGCATTCTGGATATATCTTAACGATTTCGTGTCCTGATCGACCTGGAATTGTCCACGCTGTGAGTGAGTTTTTGCATTTGAAGGGTGCGAATATTCTTGATTCAGCCCAATTCAGTGATACTTTCACTGGACGTTTTTTTATGCGAGTTCATTTTATTGAAGCCGAACCGAGTGTTACCTTGGCTGGGCTTGAGGATGATTTTGCCGTTATCGCTAGACGTTTTTTTATGGACAGTCATTTTTATGATGCACAAAAAAAACCAAAAGTACTAGTGATGGTTTCTAAGTTTGGTCATTGTTTAAATGATTTATTATTTAGAAGTAATAGTGGTAGTCTACCAATTGATATTCAAGGAATTGGTTCTAATCATCATGATTTTGCAGAGTTAGCTAAATCCTACAAAGTTCCATTCCATTACTTTCCAATTAGCTCATCTCAAGACGAAAAAAAATCTGATCAAGAAGACCGACTATTGGAATTAATTGATCAAGAAAAATTCGATCTAGTTGTTCTAGCTAGATATATGCAGATTTTGTCTACGAAACTATGTGAGAAATTAACGGGTAAAGTCATCAATATCCATCATTCATTTTTACCTAGCTTCAAGGGAGCTAAACCCTACTGGCAAGCTCACCAAAGAGGTGTGAAGTTAATCGGTGCTACAGCGCATTATGTGACTTCTGATTTAGATGAGGGACCCATCATTGAACAGGAAGTGCAACGAGTCAATCACTCGATGGATCCAGATCAATTAGCTGCTGCAGGGCGTGATGCAGAATGCATGGCTTTAGCAAGAGCTGTAAGGTGGCATGCAGAGCACCGTATTCTGTTGAATGGTAAAAGTACAATTATTTTCTAAAGTTTACGAACAGAAAAAATGTGCTACTTTGGTAGTCAAATACCCCCAACTTCATTATTTATAAAAAGTTTGGTATAAATGAAGTATCTCCAAAATTTTAAAAATCATGCTCATTGTTCTATCACCTGCTAAAACTTTGGATTTCGAGTCACAAATGCTCGATGTTCCCACAACATTGCCTGCCTACATTGAAAAGTCTGCTGTATTAGTCAATCAACTGAAAAAATTTTCTCCCCTAGAAATATCTAAATTGATGGATATTTCAGATAAGCTTGCTACATTAAATGCTGTGAGGTTCTCCTCATGGCAAAAAAACTTTTCAAGTGAAAATAGTAGACCTGCAATTTTTGCTTTTAATGGGGATGTTTACGAGGGACTAAAGGCAAGTTCACTCAATAAAAAGCAACTTAAATTCGCTCAAGAGCACATTAGAATTCTATCTGGTTTGTATGGTATTTTAAAACCACTGGACTTAATGCAACCTTACAGATTAGAAATGGGAACTTCACTAGTCAATAAAGCCGGTAAGGATTTGTATGCCTTTTGGCGGAACAAGTTAACCGCTGATATGCAAAGTGAATTGTCAAGTCAAAAGCATCCGTTCCTAATAAATTTAGCATCTGAAGAATACTTTAAGGTTCTTGATATAAAAGAGCTGGGATACCCGGTTATTTCTCCTGTCTTCTTGGATGAAAAAGAGGGTAAATATAAGATTATTTCTTTTTACGCAAAAAAAGCCAGAGGATTAATGGCTCGATTTATTATTGATCAACAAGTGAAATCTCCAGCACAGTTGATTCAATTTGATTATGAAGGGTATCAATATTCCGTGTCGGAATCTACTCCAATACGGCCAGTTTTTAAGCGTAAAGCAACTTTATAAGGGGCTAAATGATGAGTACTTCAAGAATTCGTTCCAAAGCAAGAACCTCTCCAGAGGTTGAAAAGCTAGTTTCAGAAGTATTAGCTTTGGCATCTTCAGGAAGTAAGGTAGAAGATATTTTTTGGGAAGGTAAAATTTTTGAAAGACTCTCAAGACTCCTTAAAGGGCATTACCAAAATGTCATAGATAGTTCACTGGATATTACGTTTAAAAGCCAAACAACAGCTTTTGAAATTCTTGCAGATGCTGCTGAAACAGCTGCTGAGTCTTTTGTTTATGAGTTTGATGGGAAATCATATGATGTACTATTGATTTCCCTACCAATCATTGCTCAAACTAAATATACGATTCCATTTGGGGCCATTTCTAATGACACTGCAGCGACTATTGTCGATTGCTTAAATGAATTTGTGATGGCTAATAATGTAAAGTTAAGTATTGCTCCTTGGCTTTATAGTATTGATCAAATTCCACAATCACATTCTCAGACTCGGCAACTACTCGAGAAAATGGCGACCTGTGCCGTTGAGCAAACTGACCTATCTTATGACTTGAAAGAGATGCCAGATACTATTGCTGTTTTGGCTGATCCTCGATTTATTTTATGTGCTATTGCTACTGAGAAAGGTCAGCCTTTCTTTGTTTGGCAAGAGGAAGAAGCTGAACGAATCGAACGCTCACAGAGCTTAAAGAACCTTCAAGAAGTGATTCAACCTACACTTGTCAATTTACTTCCAGGTTGTGAGTTTGAGCTTATGCTGCCAGATGCTTTTTATACAAATTGTCGAGATGCAGACAAACGTGTTCGACCGCTTAGCCTCAGAGCTGCAGTAAATTACTTGGAAACAACCTTAGGTTTGAAACCTTCAGAGTTATCTTGTGTCGTCGCACCATTTGGCTCAGAAATCGCAGATGAGTTTAGGATTTCTTTTGCAATAAAAGGCCACCCCGATATTATTTATGGTGTTGTTTGGCCTTTGTACGATCGTGAATCAGTATCTAGTGAGGATATTGAAGCAGGAGGGGATCGTGATGCCACGATTCAATTGATTTCTGCTACCTTAGTTGATTCTGGAGTAGGTGATGTATTTAAACATGCAATGTTGTTTACACCAGAAATGTGTGAGGACTGTGGTGTGCCTTTATTCCCGAATCGGTCTGCTGAGGTGGTTCATGCACAAATGCCGATTGATACACCTGCTCAGCAGATATTGTTTCACTAATTTACTTTAATAAATCTTCTTGATTTTTGCTCGGTGCCTGTGAGGCAAGTTCCGGAGTTTTACAGTAGTCTAGAACGCGCTGACCGACCTTGAAATCAAATAACATCGCCTTGTCAGGTATTTCAATCCAATTGAGGTGATAGGTATCATTGGTATAGCGATTAACACCGCTTAAAGCATCTATCTTGTTCATGATGAAGAGTTTATTGTTCCAGAGCATCAGATACCCCTGAGAAGATTCAGCTGTTTTTACAATAACGTTATTTTCGCAGCGCCATACGTTCGCAGCAGTTAATTTTAGTTCGTCAAATTTACCGGAGTCAGTTTTGGATGTTGTAGCAGTGGAGGTGTTTTTTGCAACTTTCTTTTCCACAGCATATGCACTTATACTAAAAACAATAGCAAAACATGAAACTAATATTAAACCAACTAAACGTCTAACATCTACTGAGTTATTAATAAATAGACTCTGTTTATTAATCATTACACTTGATTTCATTAAAACCATCCTAAATTTTCAATTTCCGTTAAATTTTTACTACCCGTCTGATGTGCTTTTTGCAAAATCATCCAAAAATATCTGAAACTTGCACGGTCATGCAATCGTCCTTCATATTGAATCGGCCCCCAATTTGCTGCTGCTGCACTAGTCAAAATATTAATAGCTTCTAAAATTTGTCGATCACTAGGGCTGAAAGCTTGAACGATGAGAGGGATCTGCATCGGATGAATACTCCACTTTCTAGTGTATCCATAATGATTTTTAGCTTGTAAACTGTCTGAGGTAACCACATCTGCGGAGTGAATATTTGTACACACATTATGTGATGGAATTTTTCCATAGGTGTGGCAAGCTGCCGAGATTTCACACATAGCCCTTTTTACTAAAGGGTGTTCAAACTGGTCCTGAGCCATGGCACTACTTGGAATAGCGCCATAATGACCAGACACAAAATCCATTAAGCCAAAACTTAAACATTCCACTTGTGGAATTGCAGCAATATTGAAAACATCGGCAAGTGCTAAGTTGGTTTCAATTAAAACATGGATTGGAATATTTCTTCTGTAGTCAAGCTGTTGAGCATATTCATTAATCTTACTAATTAAATCAATGGTTTGGGAGGCTGAATCAATTTTGGGGATGACGATATAAGCAACCACGTTACCAACTGCCTTGATGATTGTTTTTACATCATTAATAAAGTGTGGACTTTTCGGGTCATGAACTCGAACGCCGATTCGGTTGAATTGATTTGCAGGGCTAGCAATTAACTGACACACTAAGTTGACATGTTCAGACTCCTGACCAATGGGAGCACCATCTTCTAAATCAAAAGTAATGTCGAAGCAAGGCCCCATGTCATTCTGGAGTGTCATTGCCTTTTTCATTCGTAATTCAGTACCGCAATAATGATCACAAACAGGTATTGTCTTTGGGGCAATACCGTCAAATAACACTTCAGATGGAGTCATGGAGAACCTTTAATTAATTACAGTAAATCTTGAACTCCAGCTTTTTCTTCTAACAACTCATTCAAGGTGAAATCCATTCTTTCACGAGAGTAAGCATCAATCTCGAGACCTTGAATCAATTGATATTCGCCGTTTTCGCATGTAACTGGAACTCCGTAAATAATGCCTTCTGGAATGCCGTAAGAACCATCTGAAGGAATACCCATTGTGACCCACTTACCATTTGTACCAACGTGCCAATCATGTATGTGATCAATTGCAGCATTCGCAGCAGAAGCTGCTGAAGATAACCCACGGGCTTCAATGATGGCTCCACCACGTTTACCTACAGTAGGTAAAAAGACAGTCTTGTTCCATTCTTCGTCATTAATCATTTCTTTAATAGACTTACCAGCAACATTCGCAAAGCGGTAATCTGGATACATTGTTGGGCTGTGGTTACCCCAAACTACTAATTTCTCAATATCTGCAACAGCAATATTTGCTTTAGCTGCTAATTGGGAAAGGGCTCTGTTGTGGTCTAAACGTAACATTGCAGTAAAGTTTTTTGCTGGTAAATCTGGAGCAGACTTCATAGCAATATAGGCATTAGTATTTGCTGGATTACCAACTACTAGCGTTTTCACCGTTCTTTTAGCTACTGCATTCAATGCTTTGCCTTGAGCCGTAAAGATTTTTGCATTTGCCTGTAATAGGTCTTTACGCTCCATTCCTGGACCGCGTGGACGTGCGCCAACTAACACTGCGTAGTCAATGTCTTTGAATGCAGTCATTGCATCGCCATGGGCGCTCATACTATTTAAGAGTGGGAATGCACAATCATCCAACTCCATCATGACACCCTTCAGTGCATTTTGAGCCTTTTCATCTGGAATTTCCAATAACTGGAGGTTAACGGGTTGATCTTTACCCAGCATATCGCCATTGGCAATACGAAACAATAGTGAATATCCGATTTGACCGGCGGCTCCGGTGATTGCAACGTTTAAAGGTGCTTTTGCCATGAAATTAACTCCGTGTTGTCGATAAAAAAATAAAATCTATTGAATTATAGAGTTTTAAAATAAATTCTATAACCATTGATGATAAGCAATATCAAAAGACATAATAAAAATTTTGTGGTTGAAGATACTTTTTAAGGGCGGTTAGTTGCTAAAATGCCCTAATAATTTGCATTTCATGAAAATATTTAGTCAATAAGTCAATTACCAAATGTTAATTTTTCCATAATTTAACCATCAAGTCTTCATCCAAAGATAATTTTTGTCGTCATAAATTTTTTACATCGAGTTGTTAGACTTATTTACATAAGCTTTTCTTTTATTCCTTTAAGAATAAACTATTTTTTTTAATATTTTATGGAATCTAAACAAGTGTTTGTTTTTTCAATTTTGTTGTCGAATTTTGCAAATCATTGATTTATTTACGTTATTTTTTTTTATTTGATTGAATACCAAAAGATCAAAAGAGTATGACAAAATAGAGCCTAACAGTTCTTGATGATCAAATGATTTTTTAATTTTGAGGTCAAAAATTTGTAATGTAATTAAATATTTACACCCCATGCTTAACACATAAGGTTATTTAATGTCTGAAAATATCAACTCTAGCGGCCGTAAGTCCCGTCCCCAATTTAAAAATATTGGTTATGGACAAATCCTGACTTCTTACAAGTTACCTTGGTCTGGAAAAGTATCGATTTTGCACCGTGTAAGTGGAGCATTATTATTTTTATCACTCCCTTTCATTTTGTATCTTTTTGATAAAAGTATTACTTCGGAAATTAGTTTTTTAACTTTTTCTGAAATGGTGGCAAACCCACTTATTAAATTGTTTATCCTTGCTCTGATTTGGGGTTTTTTACATCATTTTTGCGCGGGTATTCGTTTCTTGATGCTAGATACACATCATGGTGTAGAAAAACATCAAATTCAAAAGTCGGCAATTGCAGTTTTGGCTATTAGTCTAGCCTTAACACTCGTTCTTGGCGCTAAATTATTTAATTTGTTTTAAGGAAAATCATGGCTAATAACAATATTGGTTCCAAGCGCTTAGTCGTTGGGGCTCACTACGGACTGACTGAGTGGTTACTACAAAGAGTAACTGCCGTCATCATGATCGTTTTCACTGTAGTTCTGCTCGCGGTGTATCTAACTTACGGAAATGCAAGCTACGAAGGCTGGGCATCATTATTTGCTAATCAATTGATGAAAATTTTGACCTTTTTGACACTTGCATCATTGTTTTACCATGCTTGGGTAGGTATCCGTGATATTTGGATGGACTATATTGGTTCCGCAGGTTTGCGTTTAGTTTTACAAACTTTGACTGTTTTGTGGTTATTTGGTTGTACTGCGTACGCTGCACAAATTCTTTGGAGGGTTTAAATGGGTGCGATAAATTCGGCAATTCCACGCCGTCGTTTTGATGTTGTTATTGTTGGTGCTGGTGGCGCAGGTATGCGTGCATCCTTACAATTAGCTGAAGCTGGATTGAATGTAGCTGTTCTTTCAAAAGTTTTTCCAACTCGCTCACATACTGTGGCTGCACAGGGTGGTATTGGTGCTTCCTTGGGCAACATGAGTGAGGATAATTGGCATTATCACTTTTATGACACGATTAAAGGTTCTGATTGGTTAGGTGACCAAGATGCGATTGAATTTATGTGTCGTGAAGCGCCTAAAGTTGTTTACGAATTAGAACACTTTGGTATGCCTTTTGACCGTAATGCCGACGGTACTATTTACCAACGTCCGTTTGGTGGTCATACTGCAAATTATGGTGAAAAGCCAGTTCAACGCGCATGTGCCGCTGCTGATAGAACTGGTCACGCGATGTTGCATACTTTATACCAAAGAAACGTTCGTGCAAAAACACAATTTTTCGTTGAGTGGATGGCACTTGATTTGATTCGTGATGCAGACGGTGACGTAGTCGGTGTAACTGCCATGGAAATGGAAACAGGCGAAATTCATATTTTAGAAGCAAAGATTACGATGTTTGCAACCGGTGGAGCTGGTCGTATTTGGCAAGCTTCCACTAACGCCTTCATTAATACTGGTGATGGTATGGGTATGACTGCCCGTGCAGGAATACCTCTAGAAGATATGGAGTTTTGGCAATTTCACCCAACTGGCGTAGCCGGAGCTGGTGTGTTGCTGACTGAAGGTTGTCGTGGTGAAGGTGGTATTTTAAGAAATAAAGATGGTGAGCGTTTTATGGAGCGTTATGCTCCAACTCTGAAAGATTTAGCCCCTAGGGACTTCGTGTCTCGTTGTATGGATCAGGAAATCAAAGAAGGTCGTGGTTGTGGACCAAACGGTGATTATGTAGTGCTCGATTTAACACATATTGGTGCTGAAACAATTCATAAACGTTTGCCTTCAGTGTATGAAATTGGAATTAACTTTGCAAACGTTGATGTAACTAAAGAGCCAATTCCAGTGGTACCGACGATTCACTATCAAATGGGTGGTATCCCTACAAATATCTACGGACAAGTTGTTGCGCCGAAAAATGGTAATCCGAATGAAGTCGTAAATGGTTTCTACGCTGTTGGTGAATGTTCCTGTGTATCAGTCCACGGTGCTAATCGCTTGGGTACTAATTCACTTTTAGACTTGTTAGTATTTGGTCGTGCAGCAGGTAATCATATTGTCGCTTCTGATATTAAGAAGAAAGAACATAAGCAATTACCTGAAAACGCAGCTGATTACTCTTTAGCCAGAGTCGCTAAATTAGACGATTCTTCCGCTGGTGAGTATACCCAAGATGTCGCCAATGAGATTCGCAACGCAATGCAAAAACATTGTGGCGTATTTAGAACTCAAGCAATTATGGATGAGGGTGTTGCAATGATGGCTGAGCTTACAGAGCGAGCAAATCATATCCACTTAAAAGATAAATCTAAGACATTTAACACTGCAAGAGTTGAAGCATTAGAGTTGGCTAATTTAGTTGAAGCGGCTAACTCCACCATGATTTCTGCAGCTGCTCGTCAAGAGAGTCGCGGTGCTCATGCACATGATGACTGCCCAGAACGTGATGATGTTAATTGGCTCAAACATACTTTATGGTTTAAAGATAGCAACCGACTTGAATATAAGCCAGTAAATCTTAAGCCTTTGACTGCAGAGTCTATTCCACCAAAAGTTAGAACATTCTAAAAGGAATTATTATGAGTGAAATACGTATATTTGAAGTTTATCGTTATGACCCTGATAAGGATGCGGCACCACGCATGCAAACTTATGAATTAGAGTTAGATGGTAGTGAAAGAATGTTGCTTGATGCGCTCATGAAGCTCAAGAAGTTAGATGAGTCCTTATCTTTCCGTCGCTCATGTCGTGAGGGTGTATGTGGTTCTGATGCAATGAATATCAACGGTAAAAATGGTTTAGCTTGTTTAACAAACATGCTTACCTTGCCAAAGAAGATTACCTTGCGCCCATTACCTGGATTGCCAGTTGTGCGTGACATGATTGTCGATATGACTAATTTCTTTAAGCAATATCATTCAATTCGTCCTTATTTAGTTAACGAAACTCAACCTCCAGAAAAAGAGCGCTTACAGTCTCCTGAAGAAAGAGATGAGTTAAATGGATTGTATGAATGTATTTTATGTGCTTCATGTTCAACAGCATGCCCATCTTTCTGGTGGAACCCAGATAAATTTGTCGGACCTGCTGGTTTATTACAAGCCTATCGCTTTATCGCCGATAGTCGTGATGAAGTAACGAGCGAGCGTTTAGATAATTTAGAAGATCCATATCGTTTATTCCGTTGTCATACAATTATGAATTGTGTGGATGTTTGTCCAAAAGGACTCAATCCTACTAAAGCAATTGGTAAAATTAAAGAGTTAATGGTTCGTCGCGCTATATGACAATCGATCCGGGTATTCTTTCAAGGCTTCGATGGAGTGCTCGGCGGGGTTTGTTGGAAAACGATTTAATAATTGAAAGATTTTTTAATCGTTTTGCACAAGATTTGACCATGGATGATGTGTATTCTCTCGATCAACTATTTGACTTGAGTGATAATGATTTGTTGGATTTGTTTTTAAGTCGTAAAGAGCCGACAGGTCATCTAGATCAGCCAAATGTATTAAAAGTATTGAAACAAATGCGTCAAGTGTAAGGATTCATGTTGAAGATAGAGGTTTTTAGTTTTGACATCTATCTTGAACTAAAATAAACAAAATATAACGTAAGGACATAACAATGACACCCTCTGATATTAAAGCTACTTTATCTTTTTCTGATGGATCTCCTGCAATTGAGATGCCAATTTATAAAGGTACTGTTGGTCCAGATGTAATCGACATTCGTAAGTTATATGGTCAAACAGGTAAATTTACTTACGACCCAGGCTTCATGTCAACGGCTTCTTGTAATTCGAAGATTACATTTATTGATGGTGACAAGGGTGAGTTGTTATACAGAGGTTACCCAATTGAAGAACTTGCAGTGAATTGCGATTTCTTGGAAACATGTTATTTGCTCCTCAATGGCGATTTGCCAACTGCTAAGGTAAAACAAGAATTTTCTGATTTAGTAATGCATCACACAATGGTGCATGAGCAAATGCAATTTTTCTTGAGAGGCTTTCGTCGTGATGCACATCCTATGGCTGTCCTTACTGGCTTAGTTGGAGCCATGGCTGCTTTCTACCATGATGGTTTAGATTATTCAGAGCCTAAGGTTCGTGAAATTGCTCAGATTCGCCTCATTGCTAAAATGCCTACCTTAGTAGCAATGTCTTATAAATATTCAATTGGTCAACCATTCATTTATCCAAAAAATGATCTTTCTTACACTGCAAACTTTATGAGAATGTTGTTCGCAACGCCTTGTGAAGATTATGTTGTGAATGAAGTTTTAGTTAGAGCCCTAGATAGAATTTTCATTTTGCATGCTGATCATGAGCAAAATGCTTCAACTTCAACTGTTCGTTTAGCAGGTTCTTCAGGTGCTAATCCATTTGCAGCAATTGCAGCTGGTGTTGCATGTCTATGGGGTCCTGCACACGGCGGCGCAAATGAAGCTTGTTTGCAAATGCTTGAAGATATTCAAAAAAATGGTGGCGTAGAAAAAATTGGCGACTTCATTGCTAAAGTCAAGGACAAGGATTCTGGTGTTCGTTTAATGGGCTTTGGACACCGCGTTTACAAGAATTTTGATCCTAGAGCAAAGCTAATGCGCGAAACTTGTTATGAGGTTTTGAACGAGCTTGGTTTAGGTGATGATCCTCTCTTCAAATTAGCGATGACTTTAGAAAAAATCGCTTTAGAAGATGAGTATTTTGTAAGCCGTAAACTTTATCCAAACGTTGATTTTTATTCTGGTATTGTGCAACGTGCATTAGGTATCCCGACTGATATGTTTACTTGTGTTTTTGCTTTAGCAAGAACAGTTGGTTGGATTGCGCAGTGGGAAGAAATGATTACAGATCCAGAGTACAAAATTGGTCGTCCGCGCCAATTATTCAACGGTTATACTACTCGGACTATCGAATCAAAATAATTTAAAACAGGAGAATACATGGCACGTACCTTATATGACAAACTTTGGGACGACCATGTGGTTCATACAGAAGAGGATGGTACTTCCATCCTCTACATCGATCGTCATCTATTACATGAAGTAACTAGTCCTCAAGCATTTGAAGGACTTGCAATAGCCCATCGTCCTATTTGGCGTAATTCTGCCAATTTAGCTGTATCTGACCACAATGTTCCTACAACAGATCGTTCTAATGGCATCACAGATGCTATTTCTAAATTACAAGTTGATACTCTAGATTCTAATTGTGATCGACTTGGTATCACCCAATACAAGATGAATGATTTGCGTCAGGGTATCGTTCACGTGATTGGCCCTGAACAAGGTGCTGTTTTACCAGGAATGACAGTTGTTTGTGGTGACTCTCATACAAGTACCCACGGTGCATTTGGCGCTTTAGCTTTTGGTATAGGTACCTCAGAAGTCGAGCATACATTAGCTACGCAAACGATTCTGATGAAGAAAAGTAAAAATATGCTGGTAAAGGTGGATGGTAAATTACCTTTAGGCTGTTCAGCTAAAGATATAGTTTTGGCGATTATTGGTAAGATTGGTACTGCTGGAGCAACTGGGCATACTATTGAGTTCGCTGGAGAAGCGATTTCACAATTATCAATGGAAGGCCGTATGACTGTTTGTAATATGGCCATAGAAGCAGGAGCTAGAGCCGGTTTGGTGGCGGTAGATGAAAAGACGATTGAATATGTTCAAAATCGTCCGTACTCACCAAAAGGACAAGCTTGGAATCTTGCAATTCAATATTGGCGTAATTTACACACTGATTCTGGCGCATCATTTGATCAGACTGTGACTTTACGCGCTGAAGAGATTAAACCTCAGGTTAGCTGGGGCACATCCCCTGAGATGGTTCTTGCAATTGACGATCGTATACCTGATCCTGACAAAGAAAAAGATGCGAACAAAAGATCTGCAATTGAACGCGCTCTTTTATATATGGGGTTGCAACCTAATATGCCAATTGAGTCAATTCAAATTGATAAAGTCTTCATCGGATCCTGCACCAATAGTCGTATAGAAGATATTAGAAGTGCAGCAAAAGTAGTTGAACGTATCGGTAAAAAAGTTGCTTCTAATGTGAAATTAGCTCTGGTTGTTCCAGGTTCAGGATTAGTCAAAGCCCAAGCTGAAAAAGAGGGTCTAGATAAAGTATTTAAGGCGGCAGGTTTTGAATGGCGCGAACCCGGATGTTCAATGTGTTTGGCGATGAATGCAGACCGCTTAGAACCTGGTGAGCGTTGTGCTTCTACCTCAAATCGTAATTTTGAAGGACGTCAAGGTGCCGGTGGTCGTACCCATTTAGTGAGTCCTGCCATGGCTGCTGCGGCTGCTATTGAAGGTCATTTTGTAGATGTTAGAAAGATTTCTTGATTCATCCATGATTAAAAAGATAAAGATGAAAACTAATAACTCTCTACCCAAAATTTTGGGTCTACTTTTCACATTTGCATTTACCTCTTGCTCAACCGTTGAGGGGATTGGTAAAGATGTGCAAGGGCTCGGTCGTGCGATTGAAAAAACCTCTTCATCAGCAACTGGGAAAAAATCAACAACTCCTGTAACTCCTTCAGAGAGTAACCAGCCAGCCACAAGTGGTGCTGTTGTTACCCCTGTTCGATAAGATAGAAAGATTTATATGCAAGCTTTTACTGTTCATCAAGGTATTGTGATTCCCTTAGATAGAGAGAACGTAGACACTGATGCAATTATTCCGAAGCAATTTCTCAAATCTATCGCAAGGACTGGTTTCGGTCAAAATTTATTTGATGAATGGCGATATCTCGACTTAGGTGAACCCGGACAAGATTGTTCAGTTCGTCCTATTAATCCTGATTTTGTATTAAACCAACCTCGTTATAAACAAGGTAGTATTTTGCTCGCAAGAAAGAACTTCGGTTGCGGTAGTTCTCGTGAACATGCTCCTTGGGCACTCGGTCAGTACGGTATTCGTGCTTTGATCGCGCCAAGTTATGCAGATATTTTTATGAACAATTGTTTTAAAAATGGTATTTTGCCAATTGTTTTAAAAGATTCTGAAGTTGATCGTTTATTTAATGAGACCTTTGCATTCAATGGTTTTCAACTGACTATTGACCTCGATAAGCAGTTAGTGATTGTTGGTGATGGAACAAGTTACGAATTTGACGTGACTCCCTTTAGAAAATACTGTTTACTCAATGGATTTGATGATATCGGGCTAACGCTTCTTCACTCTGAAAAGATCAAGTCTTATGAAGCTGAGCGCATTTTAAAGATGCCTTGGTTAGACACAAAGTTACCTTAACGTTAACAAATAGCTCATTATTCCTTTAGAAGTTTGATAGAAAGTTTTTATGAAAATTGCAGTATTACCTGGTGATGGTATTGGTCCTGAAATAATTGCTGAAGCAAAATTAGTATTAAATGCTTTAGGAGAGTCTTTTGAAATTGAAGAAGCACCAGTTGGTGGTGCAGGTTACAAAGCTTCTGGCCATCCATTACCTGATGCAACTTTACAACTTGCTAAAGATGCTGATGCCATTTTATTTGGTTCAGTAGGTGATTTTCAGTTTGATAATCTACCGAGAGAATTAAGGCCTGAGCAGGCAATTCTTGGTTTGCGTAAACACCTGTCTTTATTTGCTAATCTGCGTCCTGCTATTTGTTATAAAGAACTAACGGCTGCATCTTCATTGAAGCCCGAGATTGTTGCTGGTTTAGATATCCTAATTGTCCGAGAGTTAAATGGTGACGTCTATTTTGGCTCTCCAAAAGGCATTAGAACTTCTACCGATGGTTTGTTTCCAGGAACCAGAGAAGGTTTTGACACCATGAGATATAGTGAGCCTGAGGTTATTCGGATTGGCCAAGTTGCCTTTAATGCAGCTAGAAAGCGGCAACGTCGACTCTGTAGCGTTGATAAATCAAATGTTTTAGAAACTTCACAATTGTGGCGTGATGTCATGACTGAGTTGGGTAAAGAATATCCAGACGTTGAGTTAACCCATATGTATGTGGATAATGCCGCTATGCAACTCGTTAGAGCGCCAAAAGCATTTGATGTTGTTGTAACAGGTAATTTATTCGGAGATATTTTATCCGATGAAGCATCCATGTTAACGGGCTCTATTGGGATGTTACCTTCAGCTTCTTTAGATGCTAACAATAAGGGCTTGTACGAGCCGAGTCATGGTTCCGCGCCAGATATAGCGGGTAAGGGAATCGCTAATCCCCTAGCCACTATATTGTCTGCTTCCATGATGCTAAGGTACACGCTTGGACTTGAAGAGCAAGCCACTAGAATTGAAAATGCTGTGCAAAAGGTTTTAGCTCAAGGTTATCGTACTGGTGATATTTATACCGATGGTACGAAAAAGGTGGGCACTAGAGAAATGGGTCAAGCAGTTCTAGATGCGCTGTCAAATTAGGTATCTTTTTTGAAGCGCTCTTGAATTTTTTAACTTACTCTAAGTGTGAATTCCTATTAGTTTTAAATATCTAGGGTAGTTCATTCCTGTTTAATCATCGACAAATTTAGCTAATTATTGGTTTTCTGTCGTTTTATTCTATTTTTGATAGGGTCTTATATGACTCTGGTATTAAAATAGGAAATCTTTTTCATTTTTTTAAGGACTGTTGTTGTATGTCGATTCCATTATTAGGTCTTGTCGGTTGGCGCGGTATGGTTGGAAGCGTCCTCATGGAACGTATGATTGCGGAAAAGGACTTCGATCATGTCGAGCCTATTTTCTTTAGCACGAGTAACGTTGGTGGTGATGTACCATTAATCAACGGTCAAGTCCTTACTAAAAATGAAAAAAAACTCAAAGATGCATACGACATTGCAGCATTGTCACAATGTCATTACATCATCTCATGCCAAGGTGGCGACTACACCAAAGAAGTATTTGGTCAACTGAGAAGTGCTGGGTGGCAAGGACATTGGATTGACGCTGCAAGTACCTTGAGAATGGTAGATGATGCCGTAATTGTTTTGGATCCAGTTAACCGCCCTGTGATTAATCAAGCAATAGCTGATGGTCGTAATAATTGGATTGGTGGAAATTGTACAGTTAGTCTTATGTTAATGGGTCTTGGTGGCTTATTTAATGCTAATTTAGTAGAGTGGGTCTCTGCCATGACTTATCAAGCTGCATCAGGAGCTGGTGCGCAAAATATGCGTGAGTTATTAAACCAAATGGGTGCTTTATATCAAAGTGTCCAGGATGATTTGAGTACACCTAGTTCTGCAATTTTAGATATTGATCGTAAAGTAACTCAAACTATGCGTTCTGAATCTTTTCCTAAATCGAATTTTAGAAATACAGCTCTTGCAGGAAGCTTAATTCCGTGGATTGATGTTCCAGTTGATAATGGGCAAAGCAAGGAAGAATGGAAAGGGGGGGCAGAATGTAACAAGATCTTAGGTATGCCACCTTTTAGACAACCCGGAAGTATTCCAATTGATGGATTATGTGTTCGTGTTGGCGCCATGCGTTGTCATTCTCAAGGCTTGACAATTAAGTTAAAAAAACATGTCGCCATTCAAGATATTGAGCAGATTATTGCTTCTGCCAATGAGTGGGTACAAGTTGTGCCAAACGATCGTGAGCAATCTGAGAAATTTCTTACTCCAGCAGCCGTAAGCGGAACGATGCAAATTCCAGTAGGTAGGCTTCATCACCTTGCTATGGGACCAGAGTATCTAGGCGCATTTACAGTTGGCGATCAACTTCTTTGGGGAGCTGCTGAACCTCTTCGAAGAATTTTACGTATTTTGATAGAGGCTTAAATTGCACACAAAAACACAATGGTTCACTAAACTAATCCTGTTGGTAGGGGTTTGTTTGAGCTCGAGTGTTTGGTGTCTGACTTTGGGAAATATCCAGGTCTTATCTAATGGGTCAGAGCCCTTTAATGCAAAGATTGCTTTTTTAGGAAATGAGCAAGAGTTGAGGCAGTTATCTCAACTCAAAGTGAATTTTCCTGCACGTGAAGTCTATGAGCAATATGGATTAAAAGAGCCGACAGATATAGATAATTTTTCTTTATCAATAGAAAGAACCTCAAATCAACTGCCCACCGTCATTTTGGTTAAAACGGATCAACCGATTCCAATTGAAGAATTATTTAATGAAATACTGATAGAGGTTAGTTGGACAGGGGGGAAACTAATCAGAGTTTATACAATTTTAAACTCAAACAAAACGCCAGTTACTGTCAATCCAGGTGATAATCTTTCGAGAATTACTCAGTCTCTGATGCCGGAATTACCGCAGGCATCTTTTGAACAAGCTCTAACTGCCATCTTTAGATTAAATCCCAAAGCTTTTATCGCTGGTAATATTCATAGACTAAAAGTAGGTGCACAATTAGAAATTCCTAGTCAATCCATGATTGAATCCATCCCGATTGATGAAGCAAAAACTTTTAGCTCAAATGCTCAGGAAAACTTCCAGCTCAAGTTATGGAAGGAGCCTTCCGAGAAAATTATTGACTCTTCTGGTTCAACTGGCCAAGATAGATTATTGTTGAGTTCATCAGAAGCTGTTTCTGACAAAGCATTGCTAGAGACAAAGCTAGAAGAAGAATTGATTGCTCAGAAGAAGGTGATTGAACAAGCGCAAATCAGAATTACAGAAATCAAAAAAAATATCGCAGATTTAAAGAAACAGTCAGATAGCAGTTCTTACTGGGATAAGATATCTACGTTTTTTAGCAGTCATACAAATGCATTTTGGGAGTTACTCGCTGTTTTTGGCTTATTCGTTGTTTTTGTTTATGGGAATTTCTTTCGCCAAGGCAATTCCCATTTGATGAGGCAATCTCCATTAAGTAATTCAGCCCAAGAAATACCTGGCTTTGCAAAAAATATCTTTCAAACGCTCGATTTGAACTTGGATTCGCCTCTTTCATCGTCGACTTCTACACCCTTGAATTCATTAAAAAACGAAGATCATGGTATTGCAATTAATAATGCTAAGCCTCATAGAAATATCCCCAGTATTTCTGATCAAAAATTACGCTTGAATCTTGCAAAATCTTACATAAAAATCCATGACTATCCTACGGCCAAGATTCTTTTACAAGAAATTGTTGGTTTGGGCTCAGATGGTAGTTCTGATGTTGTTCGTGAAGCAAAAAAATATTTGCTTCAAATTGCCTAAACTGTCGAAGATCGGATGCAAGACAATCTTTATCGAGTTGCTCTAGGTATTCAATATGATGGAACCGGTTTTTTAGGTTGGCAAAGTCAATTACACAAAAATACGGTGCAGGACGTTTTGCAAGCAGCAATTCTTAAATTCATTGGCGGTAAGCTTGATGATACATTTCGAGTAACTGTGGCCGGTCGCACGGATACTGGTGTACACGCTTTGGGACAAGTCGTGCACTTTGACACCTCAATTAACCGCCCAATGTGGTCTTGGATAAGAGGTATAAATACCTATTTACCATCTACTGTAAGCGTAGAGTGGGCAAAAGAAGTGCCATTCGATTTTCATTCTAGGTTCAGTGCTCATGAGAGATCTTATGCATACGTCTTAGTTTCGTCTGC
Organism: uncultured beta proteobacterium; assembly: GCA_903889595.1. Classification (GTDB taxonomy): domain Bacteria; phylum Pseudomonadota; class Gammaproteobacteria; order Burkholderiales; family Burkholderiaceae; genus Polynucleobacter. The sequence continues at coordinate 34,194 of CAISYI010000035.1, read as the reverse complement.
AGTTAAGATACCGTTATTAAATAAAAAAGCAGGTTATGTAATGTTGCCTTTTGGCAAAAGTTTAGATTTACAAGCGATGCGCAAAGGGGCTCAATATTTAATTGGTGAACAAGATTTTAGTTGCTTTAGGTCATCAGAATGTCAAAGCAAAACGCCAATTAAGACGGTTTATCAAGTTAATATTGTTGAAGAGGATAAAAGGCTTTATTTTTTTCTAAGAGCGAATGCATTTTTACACCATATGGTCAGAAACATCGTGGGAAGTTTGATTGAGGTGGGTAAAGGAAGGCAGTCTCCAGAGTGGATAGCTTACTTAATTAAGCAACGCAGTCGCAAGATTGCAGCGCCAACTTTCTCAGCAGACGGGCTTTACTTAGTAAAAGTACAGTATCCTAACAATTTTGAAATACCAGAGCCTAATTTGGGTTATAGCGTGATTCCACCACACTTGTTAGAACTTGCATTTTCAGACCGTTTAGACAATCCAAATCAAGTATGAAGGACGTATTAATGGGACTACTTCAACGTCAGGATGGTTATACCAATATTAAAATATGTGGCTTAAGTAAGCCACAGGATATGATTGCTGCCAATACTCTCGCCATTGAGGCAATTGGCCTTGTTTTTTTTCCACCTAGTCCACGATACGTCACACCCCAACAAGCATTACAATTGACTTCTATATTAAATGATCAGATCCAGGTCGTTGCTCTAGTTGTAGATCCGAGTGATGAACTAATCGCAGAAATTCGTTCCCAGGTGAGGGTTGATATTTGGCAATTTCACGGTAATGAATCAGCAAAGCGGTGTGCTGAAATTGCTCAATCAACACCTTGGATGAAAGCTGCGAGAATTGATCATCAGTTTTCACTGCAAGATTTTTGCCTTGAATATAATGATAGTACTGCGTGGATCCTTGATGCAGTGGTCGAGGGATACGGCGGTGGTGGAGAAACCTTTAATTGGCAGTTAATACCAAAGATATGGATAAAAGAAAACGCGCATCGGGTCGTTTTGAGTGGTGGATTGAACTCTCACAATGTAGCTGAGGCAATTGCTCATTTTCATCCCTTAGGCGTTGATATTTCTAGTGGTGTTGAAATCAGCCGGGGAAATAAAGAAGTTAATTTAATGCAACAATTCGTGGATGCAGTTCGTTTAACAGATCAATTCAAATAATTTAAAGGCAGTTAATATGTACGATTTTCCAGATCAACGCGGTCATTTCGGTCCCTACGGTGGGGTATTTGTCTCTGAAACCCTAATGTTTGCTTTAGAAGAGTTAAAACAAACTTATGCAAAATATCAACATGATCCTGAGTTTGTTGCGGAGTTTAATAGTGAGCTAAAACATTTTGTTGGCAGACCAAGCCCTATTTATCATGCAAAAAGATGGAGTGAGGAGATTGGTGGTGCGCAAATTTATTTCAAAAGAGAAGATCTAAACCACACAGGCGCTCATAAAATCAATAATGTGATCGGTCAAGCATTACTTGCCAAAAGAATGGGTAAGCCAAGAATCATCGCTGAAACTGGTGCAGGTCAACATGGAGTTGCAACAGCCACCATTTGCGCGCGCTTTGGACTGGAATGTATTATTTACATGGGTAGTGTTGATGTTGAGCGTCAAGCTCAAAACATTTATAGAATGCGTTTATTAGGCGCGACAGTAGTCCCTGTTGAATCGGGTTCTAAAACATTAAAAGACGCTTTAAATGAAGCAATGCGTGACTGGGTAACGAATGTAGAAAATACTTTCTATATTATTGGTACTGTTGCCGGTCCACATCCTTATCCTATGATGGTCAGAGATTTTCAAAGTGTCATCGGTACAGAGTGCATTACACAAATGCCTGAGATGACAGGTAGGCAGCCTGACTATGTTTTAGCCTGTGTCGGTGGTGGATCTAATGCAATGGGTATTTTTTATCCTTATGTTAATTATCCTGATGTTAAATTAATTGGTGTGGAAGCTGCGGGTGATGGTATTGCTACAGGTCGCCATGCTGCAGCCTTATGTGCTGGAACTCCGGGGGTCTTACATGGTAACCGTACTTATTTAATTCAAGATCAAAATGGCCAAATTATGGAAACTCATTCGGTTTCTGCAGGCCTTGATTATCCTGGAGTAGGTCCCGAGCATGCTTGGTTAAAAGATATTAACCGCGCACAATATACTGCCGTTACTGACGATGATGCCCTTGAAGCCTTCCATCAATGTTGTCGCATCGAAGGGATTATTCCGGCCCTCGAAACAAGTCATGCAATCGCTTATGCTTGTCAATTAGCAAAAACATTGCCTAAGGATCAAACTATCTTAGTCAATCTTTCGGGACGTGGTGACAAAGATATGCATACTGTCGCTCAACATACCAAAGTAAAACTGTAAATATAAAAAACGGAAATTGAAGTCCATGTCGAGAATAAAACAAGTATTTGAAGATTTAGCAAAAAATAAAAGAAAGGGACTAATCCCGTTTATTACTGCGGGTGATCCTGATCCTGGAATAACCGTTGAAATGATGCATGTTTTAGTTGACTCTGGAGCGGATGTCATTGAGCTTGGTATCCCATTTTCAGATCCAATGGCAGATGGTCCAGTCATTCAAAGAGCCTCTGAGCGTGCTTTAGTAAAAGGGGTCAATCTAGAAAAATGTATTGGGATGGTAAAAGAGTTTCGTTTAAATAATAATCACACTCCAGTTGTTTTAATGGGCTACGCCAACCCCATTGAACGTATGGGATGGACTCATTTCGCTGATACTGCCTTTAAGGCTGGCGTGGATGGTGTTTTAATCGTCGATTATCCGCCAGAGGAGTGTGTTGAATTTACTGATGAACTCAAAAAAGTAGGGATTGATCCTATTTTCTTGTTAGCTCCAACATCTAGTATTGGTCGCATTGAACAAGTTGCGCATGCTGCCCAAGGCTATATTTATTATGTCTCTTTAAAAGGTGTTACTGGAGCTGCTAATTTAAATACAACGAGTATTACCTCCATTATTGGTGATATTCGTGCGAAAACGAATACTCCAATTGCAGTTGGCTTTGGAATTCGGGATGCAGTCACTGCAAAAGCTGTGAGTCAAACCGCTGACGCAGTAGTAATTGGGAGTGCAATTGTTCAATTATTAGAGTCTGCGCCCCCTGAAACAGGGTTAAAATTACTCAAAGAATTTCTGACAGAAATTCGTGCCGCGCTAGATGCATAACTTTATTTTAGGGTAATCAAATGAGTTGGATTGATAAATTACTTCCACCGCATATCCAACCAAGCAATCCTGCTAATCGGAAATCTGTGCCTGAGGGGTTGTGGGTTAAGTGCCCATCTTGTGAAGACGTTTTATACAGAACTGATTTAGAAGCTAATTTGTCTGTTTGCCCTAAATGCAGCCATCACATGCGAATTAAAGCACGCTTTCGGCTAGATTTTTTACTCGATCCTGAAGGGCGATATGAAATTGGACAAGAAATTCTTCCGGTTGACTCTTTAAAATTTAAAGATACAAAAAAATATCCCGATCGCCTCAAAGAAGCGATGGAGTCTAGCGGTGAAACTGACGCAATGGTTGTATTTGGTGGCACGATGCATGGTTTGCCGGTAGTAATTGCCTGTTTCGAGTTTGAGTTTATGGGTGGATCAATGGGCTCGGTAGTCGGAGAACGATTTGCTCGAGGCGTACAAATGGCAATTGAACAGAAAGTACCGTTTATCTGTGTATCCTCAACGGGGGGTGCTCGAATGCAGGAAAGCCTTTTATCGTTGATGCAAATGGCTAAAACAAACTCAATGTTAACTTTATTATCAAAAGCAAAGCTACCTTACATTAGCGTTTTAACCGACCCAACGATGGGTGGTATTTCAGCTAGTTTTGCTTTTATGGGAGACGTTGTAATGGCAGAGCCTCGTGCCTTAATAGGTTTTGCTGGCCCACGAGTGATTGAACAAACTGTCCGCGAAAAGTTACCTGAAGGTTTTCAAAGAGCTGAATTTTTGCTACAAAAAGGTGGGATTGATATGATTGTTGACAGAAGAGAAATGCGGACAGAAATCGTTCAGCTTTTGGGACTTTTGCTTAAACAACCCCAAGAATTGATTGCATAAAGCACAGTTTGAAATTTGAATTGTTGATAAACTTTTTATGAATGCTGTGACCCCGATGTATTTTGACAATTTAGATGCATGGCTAGCTCATTTAGAGTCAGCCCATCCTGTTGGAATTGATATGGGACTAACCCGTATCAATCAAGTAAAAGAAAAATTAGAACTTCAATTTAAGGTGCCGGTCATTATCGTTGGTGGTACGAATGGAAAAGGTTCAACTTGCGCTTTCCTTGAATCAATTTTTGCAAATGCCGGTTATAAAGTCGCTTGCCACACGTCTCCTCATTTATCCGTTTTTAATGAGAGAGCAAGAATCAATCTCGAAAACCTCAGCTCTGAGACTTTACTGAAGTATTTTCGGCTTGTAGAACAAGCAAGAGCAAGTATTGCTCCCGAAGTAACCTTAACTTATTTTGAATTTACAACCCTAGCAATCATGTTTTGCTTTTCAATGGCTCCAGTTGATGTTGTGATTTTAGAGGTGGGCCTTGGCGGCCGTCTAGATGCAGTCAATATCATTGATGCTGACTGTTCGATTGTGACAAGCATTGATATTGATCATCAACATTTCCTTGGTAATACACGTGAAGAAATTGCTTTAGAAAAAGCAGGAATCTTCAGAGCTGGTAGGCCAGCGATTTGTGCTGATCCATTGCCACCTAAAACCCTGATTGATTATGCTAAAGCTATTGGAGCGGACTTTTGGCAATTAGGCGTTGATTTTAATTTTCAAGGTGATCAACAACAATGGGCTTGGAATGGCCGAGGTAAAAGATTTTCAGGGCTCGGATATCCAGCGTTAAGAGGAGCAAATCAGCTTCTAAACGCTTCAGGCGTATTAGCTGCTCTATGTGCGTTACGAGATAAACTTCCTGTTAGTGTCCAAGCTATTCGTAATGGGTTTGCAATGGTTGAGCTTCCAGGTAGGTTTCAGATTATTCCCGGTCAGCCAACAATTGTTTTAGATGTCGCTCATAATCCACATGCTAGTGCAACTCTTTCTAAAAGTTTGGATAAGATGGGTTATTTCCCTTATACCTATGCAATCTTTGGGATGATGCAAGACAAAGATATTAATGCTGTAATAAAACCCATGCTGGAAATAGTGGATTTTTGGTATTGTGTTGATTTGCCAACTCCTCGTGCTGCTTCAGCTGAGCATTTATCTCAGTGTTTGAGGGAGCTTGGTGTAAAAGATAGTGATATTTCAGGTGTCGAAGTTTTTAACGCACCAGCAACAGCATACGAAAAAAGCCTTAATCAGGTCAATCAAAATGATAGAATTGTAGTGTTTGGATCTTTCTTCACTGTATCTGGTGTATTAGAGTTCCGAAAGAATAAAAAACATTAATTTACTAATAAGCTTTCTAATTAAGCGTTTAAAAATAGGTATTGGAAAATTTTGTTAATGAATAAAAAACTTTGTGTTTGCTATTGTAAATACGACTACTTGACTGCATGATTTCACTTTCATCTTTTTTCAAAAAGAAATCCCCTGAGCCAACGCAGGCTAAAATTGAGCCTGGTTTTCGGCCACGTCAATCCAAAGTTGAATTGGAAAATGAAGATGTTCTGACCGAAAATCCTGAGGTACAAAGAGCCAGACACCGATTGATTGGTGCAGGATTATTATTGTTAATTGCCGTAATTGGCTTGCCTAAATTATTTGATGCACAACCCAAAAAAATTAACAATGATGTTGTTATAAAGGTAGTTCAGTCAGTTACGAACAACCCTAATAATATGGATACCCCTTTGGAAGAAGAAAAGGTAATCTCTAAAAATGCCATTGATACAAATCCTCAAACTAATACAGCTAAGCCGTCTCTAATTGATCCAGCTAATGAAAAAGTTTTATCTCTTAAAAAATCTGTTGAAGATAAACCAGATTCAAACTCAGCAGTTCCTGTTCAGGAAAAATCGAAAGCAAGCACTGAAAGTAACGAATCTTTGAAATCGGTTCCTAAGAAAGGGAGCATTCAAACTGATCCAGGTGAAGTGATTGTAAATTCGCAGAGTCCTGCACCCAAGTTGGATAATAAAAGTGCAAAGTTTATTTTACGAGTCGCTACTTTATCGAATTACGATCGTGTTAAAGAAGTAACAGCTAAGATTAAAGAGTTGAATATACCGACTAAAGTATCTGAGAAAAAAAGAGAAGCTCCCGATTCAGGAGTTATGTATTTTATTCAAGCTGGTCCTTTTGCATCAAAAGAAGAAGCGGTTAGTGCTGATAAAAAAATTAGTGCACTAGTAGGTTTGAAGCTTTCTCCCACAATTGTTGAAATCAATAAATAAATTTTATGAGTAATATCGCCTTCACAACCATTGATTTTTTTGTTATTGGAATTGTGCTTTTATCAATTCTAGTGGGTTTGGTTCGTGGCTTAATTCAAGAAGCTCTATCATTAGTTTTCTTGATTTTAGCTACTTATGTGTCAGGAACGTATTACCAAAAAGCAATTGATCTTGCACTTAATAGCTTAGCCGTTAGTCATACGATTAAAGTGGTTTTGGCCTATGCATTAGTATTTTTAGGTGCTTTGATTTTAGGAAAAATTCTTACAGGCTTTCTGGGAAGATTAATATCTTCCGTTGGCCTGTCCTTATTTGATCGTTTGTTGGGTGGTGTTTTTGGCGCATTTAGAGGTGTCTTGATCGTTGTTGTCATTTCAGCTTTAGTAGCGTTAACTGACCTTCCAAAATCAAATGAATGGCAAGATGCTATAACGAGACCACCAATTGAGACTCTCGTCGGAGTTTTTCATAGTTGGCTTCCCGAGGATTGGGCGAATCAATTGTTAAATTCTACTGATATTAGAAAATCCAAATAAACTAGAAAGTAAATTATGTGTGGAATTGTCGGTTTTGTTGCAAATGAACCTGTAAACCAATTAATCTATGATGCTTTACTACTATTACAGCATCGTGGGCAAGATGCAGCTGGAATAGCGACAACTGATGGCCGATCTTTTTATATGCATAAAGCGAACGGTTTAGTTAGGGACGTTTTCCGAACTAGAAATATGCGAAGCCTTATCGGTAAAGCTGGAATTGGCCAAGTTCGTTACCCTACAGCTGGTTCTGCGAGTAGTGAAGAAGAGGCTCAGCCTTTTTATGTTAATGCACCATTTGGCATCGTGTTGGCACATAACGGAAACTTGACTAACGCAGCGACTCTTCGTGATGAGATGTTTTATCGGGATCGTAGGCACATCAATACAAGTTCTGATACTGAGGTACTACTTAATGTACTAGCAGATGAAATTCAGCACTCAACAGAAGGAATTGCATTAGATGCAAATTCTGCTTTTACTGCACTTGAAAAAGTTTATAGTCGTCTTGAAGGATCTTTTGCGGTCGTTAGTATGATTGCTGGCTATGGCCTACTGGCTTTTCGTGACGCAAATGGTATACGTCCTTTATGTATTGGCAGAATGGATATTGGCCAAGGTAAAACTCAATGGATGGTTAGTTCTGAATCTGTTGCAATTGAAGGTATTGGATACGACTTCGTCAGAGATGTTGCACCAGGAGAGGCAATTTTTGTTGACCTAGACGGTAATTTTGCTAGTCGTCAAATTGTGGCTGATGCTGAATTAAATCCTTGTATTTTCGAGTATGTATATTTAGCCAGACCAGACTCTTGTATAGATGGGGTATCTGTATTTGATGTACGTATGAAGATGGGTGATTATCTTGCTAAAAAAATTAGCCGTGAAACTGATGTTAGTGACATTGATGTTGTAATGCCAATTCCTGATTCAAGTCGTCCGGCAGCGATGCAAGTTGCCAAACATTTAGGGATTGAATATCGAGAGGGGTTTTTTAAGAACCGTTATATCGGTAGAACTTTTATTATGCCTGGTCAAGCTGTTCGAAAGAAATCTGTGCGTCAAAAGTTAAATGCTATGCGTGTTGAATTTCTAAATAAATCTGTTTTAATTGTTGATGATTCAATCGTACGTGGAACGACCTCTTATGAAATTGTGCAAATGGCTAGGATGGCAGGTGCTAGAAAAGTTGTTTTCGCCTCAGCAGCACCACCTGTTCGCTTTCCAAACGTCTACGGTATCGATATGCCAACACGTAGTGAGTTAGTCGCTTATGGTCGCACTACAGAGGAGATCAATGACATGATTGGTTCTGATCAACTGATTTATCAAGATGTTGAGGACTTAAAACAAGCCATCAGAGATATTAACCCCATCATCACAAATTTTGATGCATCCTGTTTTGACGGCGTTTATGTTACTGGAAACATTAGCGCGTCTTACTTAGATGCTCTTGAGGCCTCTAGAATTAATCCAGAATCTATGGCTGATCGAGCTAGTGACAGTTCTGATTTTTCGAGATCACAACTACATCTTCAATTAACCCAACAAGATTAATCAAAGCGAAGTTCCATGACGACTGATTCCTTTTCTTCTAAGCCTTTACACCCTGAAACATTAGCTGTTCGCTCTGGTACATTAAGATCTAATTTTAATGAGCACTCAGAGGCAATATTTCTTACTTCCAGTTTTGTCTATGCGAACTCTGCAGAGGCTGCAGAAAAATTTGCCAACGCTGAAACAGGGTTTATTTATTCAAGATTTACAAATCCGACGGTGTCGATGTTTCAAGATCGTTTAGCAGCTTTAGAAGAAGCTGAGGCTTGTATTGCCACATCCTCAGGTATGTCTGCTATTTTTGCTATTACTGCTGCACATCTTAAGACGGGTGATCATATTGTTTGCTCTAGGGCTGTCTTTGGGTCAACTATCCAGCAATTTAGTAATATTTTCTCCCGTTTTGGTATTGAAACAAGTTACGTTGATTTAGTCGATTTGCAGGCATTTGAAAACGCAATGCGTCCGAATACAAGGATGGTTTTTATTGAGAGTCCTTCTAATCCGTTGACTGAAATTGCAGATATTTTAGGTATTTCTAAAATTGCTAAAAAGCATGATGCACTGTTTGTAGTGGATAACTGTTTTTGTTCGCCTATACTTCAAAAGCCCTTAAAACTTGGAGCAGATGTTGTAACCCATTCAGCAACTAAATTTTTAGATGGGCAGGGGCGTGTTCTTGGAGGTGCTATTTTAGGATCAAAAGAATTTATTTCTAAAGTATTTACCCTTAATCGGAGTGCTGGTTTTACCATGTCAGCATTTAATGCTTGGGTTTTGTTGAAAGGCCTTGAAACCCTAAGTCTGCGTGTTGAGAAGCAAAGTCAAAATGCTTTAGAGCTTGCTAAATGGCTAGAAAATCAACCTGCTGTTGAACGTGTTTTGCATCCAGGTCTTGAGTCACATCCACAACACGCTCTAGCCATGAAGCAGCAAAAGATGGGCGGGGCAGTGATTTCATTTATTGTCAAGGGTGGACGACCAAATGCTTGGACCGTGATTGATCAAACGAAAATTTGTTCTATTACAGCAAATTTAGGTGATACGAGAACAACAATTACCCATCCTGCTACGACCACGCACGGTCGGATGCCTCCAGCAGATCGTGAAAAGGCTGGAATCGTTGAAGGTTTAGTTCGTTTATCCGTTGGCCTTGAACATGTTGATGATTTAATCAACGACTTGTCTCTAGGGCTATCTCAGATTCAGTAATTGTTTGCTAGTATTAATCAAATAACCTAACGCCTACTTTATATAAAGGAATCAACATGTCAGTATCAATCATTTCACATAATAGCCAATTTGGAACTGCTGGGCAGATTTTTGCTGAGGATATTCCAGGAATTGTAGCTGCAGGCTATAAGACCGTGATCGATAACAGACCTGATTTCGAAGGTGGGCTAGATCAACCCTTACACACTGATATCGAACAAGTGGTTAAATCTGCTGGGTTATCTTTTGCTTACCTACCAGTCATCAGCGGTCAGATTACTCAAGCTCAGGTCCAACAGATGGCAGAATTTTTGGACACGTTACCAAAACCTATTTTGGCGTTTTGCAGAAGCGGCGCGAGATCAACTAATCTTTACCAATTAGCCTTGCAGCTTGGTTAAAGGATCAAAATCAGTGCTCAAACATTGGCTTGTTAGCTTTTTGATATGTTGTGGTTTTATTACATTTGCAAAGGCCAATCCAAGCTTGGATAATGAACTTCTAAACTTAGATCAAATTCAAGATCAGTTGGATTTAAAAAGAGATTGGTTAAAGTTTCGATATGATTCAGATGTTCAAGCTTGCAAAGATTTGTTTTTTACGACAAGGTGCACGACTAAGGCAAAAAAACAATTACAAAGAGAAGAAAAAGATCTTTTTGAACAAGAAAACCTCCTACATACACGTCAAAGGGATATAAAAAAGGCCCTTAAAGATGAGGAGGAGCAGCAAAGATTGGCTGAAAGGGCTGACCCAAAGCAAGTGCAAATTAGAGCCAACAACCGTGCAAGTTTTGAGGAAAAGCAACGTGAAAAAGCACTCCGCGAGGCGGAAGTTGAGGAGCGTCGAAAAGATGCTGCAAAACGAGCCCAAGAAAACCGCAACACTTCTCCTTTTTAACCATGGCTAAAAATAAAACTCAATATGTTTGTAATGCCTGTGGTGCTGACTTCCCAAAGTGGCAGGGCCAATGTCCTGCTTGTAATGAGTGGAACTCCCTAGAAGAAACCATTGAGCAAAAGACCCAGCATCGGTATGCGAGTATTGCTAAAACTACCCCTAACCAAAAGCTCTCAGAAATTGCGCTTGAGGATTTTGGAAGAATTTCAACAGGGATTTCTGAGTTTGATCGTGTCTTAGGCGGTGGACTTGTGGATGCTGGAGTAGTTCTTATAGGTGGAGATCCTGGTATTGGAAAATCCACTTTGTTATTACAAACTCTCGCAAATCTTAGTCTTGAATCCATTCCAGTAATGTATGTCAGTGGTGAGGAGTCTGCAGCTCAAATTGCACTTAGAGCAAAAAGAATCGATAGCGACGCCCCAGATTTAGTCGTATATCCAGAAATTCAGTTAGATAAAATATTACATTCTCTTGAAACAGCCAGGCCAAAAGTTGCTGTCATTGACTCGATTCAAACCGTTTATTCTGATCAATTAACTTCAGCTCCAGGTTCAGTTGCGCAAGTTCGTGAATGTGCTGCTCAACTAACTCGATTAGCTAAATCAACCGGGATTTCTTTAATCCTAGTCGGTCACGTTACTAAAGAAGGTAATATTGCCGGACCACGTGTTTTGGAGCATATTGTAGATACCGTTCTATATTTTGAAGGGGACACGCAATCTTCGTTTCGATTAGTTAGAGCAATTAAAAATCGTTTTGGCGCAGTCAATGAGCTAGGCGTTTTTGCTATGACAGAAAAAGGGTTAAAGGGTGTCAATAATCCATCGGCACTTTTCTTATCCCAAAGTAGTGATTCAGTACCCGGAGCTTGTGTTCTTGTTACGCAAGAGGGGAGTAGGCCAATCCTAGTAGAAATTCAAGCCCTAGTTGATAGTTCTCACATCCCTAATCCTAGAAGACTGGCAGTTGGCCTAGAACAAAATCGTTTGGCAATGTTATTAGCTGTGATGAATCGTCATGCCGGAATTTCATGCTTTGATCAAGATGTTTTTTTAAATGCGGTGGGTGGGGTGAAAATTTCAGAACCTGCTGCAGACTTAGCTGTATTACTTGCAATTCAATCCTCGTTGAAAAATAAAGCCCTACCTAAAGACTTAGTCGTTTTTGGTGAAGTAGGTCTTGCCGGTGAAATTAGAGCTTGTCCTAGAGGGCAAGAACGATTGCGGGAAGCAGCTAAGTTAGGCTTCAAAAAAGCGATTATTCCAAAAGCCAATATGCCTAAAGGTGTTCAGTTTGAGTCAATGGAAATTCATGCTGTTGAAAGAATTGAAGTTGCTTTACAGTTGGTTCGTGATTTTTAGTATTTAGAATATTACGATGGCGAAAGCACCTCATTTAACTCGCGATGATTTTCCAAAAATTGTCAGAATCTCCACTCGTTGGTCAGATAATGACGTTTATCAACATGTTAATAACGTCGTCTATTTTTCTTTTTTTGACACCGCTGTTAATCTAAATTTGTTAGAGCAGGGTCATATTAATTTTGAGGAAAGTCCGGTAGTGGGTCTTGTGGTTGATAACCATTGTCAATTTTTCTCATCAATCGCATTTCCTGATGAGGTCTTTGTAGGCATTGCCGTCGAAAAAATAGGCAATTCAAGCGTCGTTTACCGATTAGGTGTTTTTAAAAATGACGAACCAAAACTATGTGCCTTAGGCCGTTTTACTCATGTTTACGTGGACCGTCGTGATCAAAAACCTACCTCAATACCACTTGAAATAAGAACGACATTAACCAAGCTTATTCGACAATTTGACATAAGTTAAATTGAATCTTAAGTAGATTTAAATTTTTATTGAGGAAGATTTTCTTCCAAGATGAGTAAAACTTGACGATTAGAACTCGATACTTCAAGCCACTGGACTTCTAATTCTGGAAAAGCGTTGATGAAGTTATCGTATTCGTTACCAATTTCGATGACTATCGCTCCTCTTTCATTTAAATAATTCTTCGCATCTTGAATAATTTTGCGAATGAAATACATTCCATCTTCACCACCATCTAGAGCTAGCCAAGGTTCTTTCAAATACTCTGCAGGTAACTTTTGCATCGTAGTTTGATTGACATAAGGTGGGTTACAAACAATTAAATCAAATCGATTCTCTTCATTGGGCTCAGGTAAATCGAGCCATAAATCACTATGAATAATTTCTATAACTTCTGACAATTCGTAGTTAAGAATATTTTTTTGAGCTAGGGCGAGAGCATTTAAGTCGATGTCACTTGCACAAACTTGGATATCTGGATAATTCAAAGAAAGAAGAATTGCTAAAGAGCCATTACCAGTGCATAAATCTAAGGCTTTCCCATCGGGGGGTAAGAAATCATCGAGATCACCTTGAGTGATTAATTCCGCTATAAACGATCGGGGAATAATACTGCGCTCATCACATTCAAAACAGTGACCCATCAGCCAAGCTTCTTTTAATATATAAGCGAGAGGAGTTCTGGTCTGAATCCTCTCCTCGACAATTTTTAATGCTTGGCTATAAGCGTCTGCATCATAAGGTTCATCCATGTGATCTAGTGCTTGAACCGGTGAAATTCCAACACAGTGTGCTATCAGCCAGAGCGCTTCACTAGCCGCTTCGGGTGCACCATGACCAAAATAGACATTTGAGCCATTTAAAATTTCAGTAATTTGATCAATGGCTTGATCAAAACTTTGTGGGTCTTCTTCCAAGGGTATACAGAGGTCTCTTATAAAGATTGCTTAATGAATCATTAATTTTTTTAATACTGTAAAGTAAATATCCTTTAATGATTCTATATCATCTATGTTGATATTTTCATTTACTTGATGAATAGTGGCGTTGATTGGTCCAAACTCAACTACTTGAGGACAAATTTTTGCGATAAAGCGACCATCACTAGTGCCGCCAGTAGTCGATAACTCCGCATCTACACCGGTTTTCTCTTTAATGGCGGATTGTAAAACATCACACAATTCTCCCCTTGGAGTTAAGAACGGCTCACCACCTTGGTTCCATGATATTTCATACTCTAGTTGATGCTTATTTAAAATATCTTCTACTTGTTTGGCTAAACTAGATGCAGTGCTTACTGAGGCAAATCGAAAGTTAAAATCAATCACAGCCTCTGCAGGAATTACATTAGTTGCACCAGTACCAGCTTGGAAATTAGACGTTTGCCAAGTTGTAGGAGGAAAATATTCATTCCCGTTATCCCATTGAATAAGGGCTAACTCAGCTAAAACAGGTGCAACTTGATGAATTGGATTACGAGCCAAGTGTGGGTAGGCGACATGGCCTTGAATTCCCTTTACACTTAATTTGGCCGATAGTGATCCACGTCTTCCATTTTTGATCGTATCACCGAAAACTTTATTACTGGTCGGTTCTCCAACAATACAGTAATCAAGTTTAACTTGTCTTTCTTTTAATTTATTAACGACGACAACTGTACCATCAGTATTTTTGGGGCCTTCTTCATCGCTGGTTAATAAAAAGGCGATTGTTCCTGCATGCGAAGGATACTGCTGGACAAATTCTTCCGTTGCCACGACGAACGCGGCTAATGAGCTTTTCATATCCGCTGCTCCTCGGCCGTATAAAACGCCATCTTTAACTACTGGAACAAAGGGGTTACTATCCCACTTATCTAATGGGCCAGGCGGCACTACATCGGTATGTCCAGCAAAGACTAAACATTTAGCTTGAGCCCCGTCAGTTCCTCTGCGTATAGCCCACAAGTTGGTAACCAAAAAATCGTCTGGTCCGCTCATAATGGTTTCGCAACTGAAGTCTAATTGCTTTAATCGACTTGCAATTAACTGTTGAATCCCGCCATCCAGGGGTGTTACTGAGGGATGCGCAATAAGACCTTGTGCTAATTGTTGGGTAGTAGTTAATTGAATTTCTGACATAAGTTTTATTTGAAAAAATTGGCATATTTCATATCATCAAATCCCAACATTATTTGATCATCAGATTGAAGTACTGGACGTTTAATGACAGAAGGTTTAGAAATCATTAATTCAATAGCTCCAGCTTGGGTTTGTGCCAATTGTTGTTGCTCTACAGAGAGTGAGCGCCAAGTGGTGCCCTTGCGGTTAATTAGCTCTTCGAGTTCAACCTTTCCTAACCAATCTTGCAATTGAGGTTCGGTTGGTTCTTGTTTTTTAAAATCAACAAATTCATAGGAAATATTATTGCTTGATAGCCAATCACGTGCCTTTTTCACAGTATTGCAATTGGGTATCCCAAAAATTTTGATCGACATGGAAATAATTAATCTCTAAGTAAATCATTAATAGCTGTTTTTGCACGAGTTTGAGCATCTACTTTTTTAACGATAATCGCAGCGTAAAGACTATATTTGCCATCTTTTGAAGGAATAGAACCAGGAACTACAACAGAACCTGCAGGTACTCTTCCATAATGTACTTCACCAGTTTCTCTATCATAAATCTTGGTGCTTTGACCAATATATACACCCATCGATAAAACACTGTTTTCTTCAATAATTACGCCTTCCACAACTTCGGAACGAGCACCAATAAAACAGTTATCTTCAATAATGACTGGGCCAGCTTGGACAGGTTCTAAAACTCCGCCAATACCAACACCACCTGATAAGTGAACGTTTTTACCAATTTGTGCACAAGATCCAACGGTTGCCCAAGTATCAACCATCGATCCTTCATCTACATAAGCACCGATGTTTACGTAAGATGGCATTAAAACAACGCTTTTACCAATAAATGATCCCCGTCTAGCAATGGCAGGTGGAACCACTCTAAAGCCACCAGCTGCAAAATCTGCGGCTGTATAGTCTGCAAATTTACTAGGAACCTTGTCGTAAAACTGCGTAAAACCGCCAGCAGACATTACTTCGTTATCTTGTAACTTGAATGATAAAAGTACAGCTTTTTTGACCCATTGATTCACGGTCCAGTTGCCTACACTGATTCTGGTAGCAACTCTCAAGCTGCCGTTATTTAATCCTTCTATAACGCTTGCTACTGCATTTTTTAATTCTGCGGTAACGTTTTGTTGATTAATGTTGGCACGGTCGTCCCAAGCATGATTAATTAGGTTTTCTAAAGGCTGATTGTTTGTATTTGTCATAATTAGGTAATTGTAGTAATTTCAGTAAGATAATAAGTACTATTTTATATCGTGAAGACTTTTTATTGATAAAAGTCAGAGAATATTGCCAACTCTTGCTATTATCTTTGTTTATTCGACTAAAAATTTATTGCTGTGAGACTTAAATCAATCAAACTTGCTGGTTTTAAATCCTTTGTAGACCCTACAAACTTCGACTTACCTGGTCAATTAATAGGCGTGGTAGGTCCGAACGGCTGCGGTAAGTCTAATATTATTGACGCTGTACGTTGGGTACTCGGAGAATCTAGGGCGAGTGAATTGCGTGGAGAGTCCATGCAGGACGTCATTTTCAATGGGTCCGGACTCAGAAAGCCATCTGGAAGAGCAAGCGTAGAACTTGTTTTCGATAATACTGACGGCAAAGCACAAGGACAATGGGCTGCATTTGGCGAAATTTCTGTAAAACGTGTTTTGACACGAGATGGCACATCTAACTATCTGATTAATCAACAAAATGTTAGAAGAAAAGATATTCAAGATATGTTTTTAGGAACGGGCTTAGGCCCTCGTGCCTATGCCATTATTGGCCAAGGCATGATTTCTAAAATTATTGAAGCAAAGCCCGAGGAGTTAAGGATTTTCCTTGAAGAAGCTGCAGGTGTCTCTAAATATAAAGAGCGTCGCAGAGAAACAGAGTCCCGTATTGAAAGTACTCAAGAAAACCTTACTCGTGTAAGGGATGTTTTACGGGAACTGGATAGTCAATTAGTAAAACTCGAATCTCAAGCTGAGGTTGCCGAGAAGTTCCAAACTTATCAAAAAAGCATGACAGAAAAGCAACATTTGTTATGGTTAATGAGAAAAAAAGAAGGCGAGCAAGAACAAAGTATTCAATCGGCGTTAATTCGAGAAAAGCAATTAGCTTTTGAAGAACTCACAGCTAAGTTAAGATCTGTTGAATCTGAATTAGAAGCTAAACGTAGTCTTCAGTTTGATTTACAAAATGAAGTCAATGATGCTCAAGGCAAGCTTTATGAAGTTAACGCATTGATTTCTCAGATAGAGTCTGAAATGCGTTTTAACGATAACTCAAAACAGCGACTTACTGAACAATTGGTAGATTTAGCAAATCAACAAACCCGATGGGATACGCAACTTCAACTTGCTCAAGAGCAAAGTTCTTTAATTTTGGAAGAAATTGAGGAGTCCCTTGAAAAAGAAGCAACTTTTCAAGAACTATTAGCTCAGCATCTATCAGATATGTCTATTACTGAGGAGCAATGGAATTTATCTAAGAATAAGGTTGAATCAACTCGACAATCCATTAACCAACAAGAAAAAGAAATCGCCAGATTAAGTGCTGTAACACAAGGGATATCAATTCAATCGCAACAAACGCAACAGCGCATTGCACGTTTAAAAATTGAATTAGATCAATTAATTAAACCTGATGAAGAAGCACTTGCAATGGCGATGGATCGAAATGAAAATGCCATTAAGAAAAGAGATGAAGCCCAGTTAAAGCAACAACAAGCAGAGGCAAATATTCCTCAAGCTGAACAAGCAAGTACAAAGGCACAAGAAGTTTTAGTAAAAGCCAATAATACAATTAGTCAAACGCAAGCAAAATTAAATGCCTTAAAAAATATTCAAGCTCAAATTCAGGCGCAAGGAAAATTAAAACCTTGGCTAGATAAAAATAATTTAGCTAATTTACCGAGGTTGTGGCAAAAAATTCAAGTTGAATCAGGATGGGAGCCTGCGATTGAGGCTATTTTGCATGAGCGATTAGGTGCGATTGAGTCATCACAGCTGGAATCTGTCCTTACTTTTGTGGATCAAAAACCACCTGGACGGGTTGCTTGGTTTGAACATAACACTCAACAGGAATCTAACAAAACACCACAAAATAGCCAATTCACTCCATTTGCGAGCCGGGTAAAAGTTAAGGATTTGGGTCTTACCCATGTTATTAACGAATGGTTAAACAATGTTTTTGTGATGGATGCTGTAGGTGAAGCATTGGCAAAACGAAAGGATCTGCCAATTGGAGGAATTTTTGTCACTAAGTCTGGGCATATTGTTTCTCGTGTTGGCGTTCAAGTTTATGCTGAAGATAATGAACAGGCTGGTTTGATTGCCAGAGCCAAAGAAATTGAAGATCTAGAAAAACAACTTAAATCAGACTTAATGATGCTTGAGGAAGCGCAGCTTGAAAACAGTTCCGCAAAGTCGAACTATCAAGCCGCTTATGCCCAAGCTCAAGAAGATCGTTTATATGCTCAGCAAGCAGTTAAGGATGCCCATCGTTTTGAAGTAGAAACGATGCAGTTAAGACAGGCTGAGATTGATTATTTATCAAAAGCAGAACTGTTAAACAATAGCTTACAAGATGCGCAGAATGCACTTGAAGAACATGCAAGCTCCTTGTTAGAAAATACGGCTTCGTCTGAGGAAATTTCTGCACAGTTAGAAGAACTGTCAAGTACCTATGAATTTTTGCAAAATGAAAATCAAGCTTTAATTGCGAGTCGCGAGATTGGCATGCAAAAACGTCAAGATATTTTGACTTCAGTGCAGGAGGCTAGTTTTACTTTGCGTTCGTTAAAGCAGCGTCAAGTTGATCTCACCAAAGATATTCAAACAGCTCAGGAGCAATTAACAATCGTTGATCAAAAGACGACACAAAATCAGTTGGAATTAGAACAAGTCAGTAGTGTTGAGAATAAGGACCGACTACAAGATTTGTTGGAACAACGCTCCGAATCTGAAGAAAACCTAACTCAAGCACGAACTATTTTTGATGGTTTAATGTTCGACATAAAATCATTCGATGAAAATAGACTAATAACTGAAAGAGCAATTAATCCGATACGTGAGCATATCACTGCAGCTCAGTTAAAAGAACAAGCGGCTAGATTGACAGTTGAACAATTTGCGGCTTTATTAGAAGAATCTCAAGCCAATATTGAGGAGATTTCACAGCTTATCATTGAGGGTGTTAAGGTCAATCTCTTGCAGTCTCAAGTCAATGAAATTCAGAAAAGCATACAGTCTTTGGGTCCAGTGAATATGGCAGCTTTAGATGAATTGAAGTCCTCTCGAGAGAGAAAAGGATTTTTAGATGCACAATCCGCTGATTTAAATGAAGCGATTCAGACTTTAACGGATGCAATTTTAAAAATTGATGGTGAAACGCGTGAACTCTTACAGGGTACTTTTGATGAGGTCAATAAACATTTCTCTCAGTTATTCCCTGCCTTATTTGGGGGCGGTAACGCTAAACTAGTCATGACAGGTGATGAAATATTAGACTCTGGTGTGCAAGTAATGGCTCAACCTCCGGGTAAGAAAAACTCCACAATCCATTTATTGTCTGGTGGTGAAAAGGCGTTAACAGCGATTGCATTAATTTTCTCAATGTTTCAACTTAATCCAGCCCCGTTTTGTTTGTTGGATGAAGTTGATGCACCCTTGGATGATGCAAACACTGCTAGGTATGCAGATATTGTTGCCAAAATGTCAAAAAATACGCAATTTTTATTTATTTCACACAATAAGATTACGATGGAAATTGCTAACCAATTAATCGGTGTTACCATGCAAGAGCAGGGAGTTTCGAGGGTTGTAGCAGTTGATTTGCAATCCGCATCTAATTTGCTTCAAATTGCTTAACTTTAGAATGATGTAACGAGTGAACAATTTCATTTTTACTGATCAAATTGACTTACAACTTGCCCTAGTATTCATTGGGGTAATTATCATAATTTCGATTATTATTTATAACTTGGTGCGTGCCCAAAAATCGAAGTTAAAAAAAGAATTACAAGCTTCCTCCCCAATTCCCGTTACCTCTGAAAATATCGAAGAAGATTCGCCTCAGAATTTATCTTATTCAACTGAGAATCGAACAGATGAAATCTCAGATACACAACGTAAGGAACCTTTTTTAGGCTTTTTGAAAGATGCTAAAGCGTCCACTCCAGTTACTACGGAAATTAATTCGAAAAGTGAGTTTGATAAAGATATAACGCCTTTTGAAATCTTTAAAACAAACAATTATGTTTCACGAATTGACCCTAATATTGATTGTGTAGTCGCTTTTCGTTTTTCATTGCCAGTAAACGGGGCCGAAATCATTGAATGCGTTCAGAAGCTTTCAAAGATAGATAATTTACGTGTAGTGTTCGAGGGTCTTCCAGAGTCAGCTTCATCTACTAGCCCTGCCAATTCTTCATGGGAATTAGTTCAGTTTAACAATGTCTATAGAGAATTACAGGCAGGTCTTCAACTTGCTAATAGAAGGGGGCCTGTTGGACCTGATAACTTATCAGAGTTTATTGGCCTTGTACAAAATCTTTCACAAGAGCTTGATGCGGAAATTGATATACCTCCATTAAATGATATTTTGAATGATGCAACTGATTTAGATCAGTTTGCAATTCAATGTGATATTCAATTAGGATTTAATTTAACTTCCAATATGTTGAGTTGGCAATGTTCTGAAATCCAAAGCAAACTTTTGAGTCATGGTTTTATCTTATCTAGAGAAGGGTCTTCATTTAACTATATGTTTGAGGATGTCTTATTATTTAAAGCCCAAGTAGCCGCTTTAAACTTTCTAAGAGATGACCTTCAAACAATGCGAATTGATCAAATTTATTTTAGTTTTGACGTTCCCCTTATTCCAATAGAATTAAATCCTTTTATTAAAATGCTTGAGGTGGGACAACAACTAGCTAAAGAACTTGATGGCAGACTTTTAGATGACAACGGCCAACCCTTAAGTATTTTATTGACACAAAATATTCAAAACCAACTTGAACCAATTTACCAATTAATGAGAGATCGTCAAATTGAGCCTGGTAGCGCATCTGCATTAAGACTTTTTAATTAAGTTTGCTATTGTTATGTCAGATTTAATCAAAACTAGGTATTCAAGGTTAAAAGAAGAGATTGCAAAGCATGATCAAGCTTATTACTTGAATGATGCTCCGCAAATTCCTGATGCTGAATACGATCAGCTATTTCGTGAATTACTTGAGATAGAAAAAGAGTATCCGAACTGGATTTCTTCAGACTCACCATCACAAAAAGTGAGTGGTTATGCAAATGAGGTTTTTTCACCAGTAGTTCACGGTACTCCAATGCTTTCCCTTAATAATGCATTGACAGAGGAAGAAGCGATTGCTTTTGATAAACGTTGCCAGGAAGGCTTATTAAGCCCATTACTCGAATATTCTTGCGAGCTAAAATTTGATGGACTGGCAATTTCTATTCTGTATGAGAATGGCAAATTAGTCAGAGCAGCTACTAGAGGTGATGGCAGTACCGGTGAAAACGTGACTGATAATATTAAGACGATTACTGCAATTCCTAAACATCTGATAGGTTCAGATATCCCAACGAGAATTGAAGTACGTGGGGAAGTATTCATGCGACATTCTGATTTTTATGAACTCAATCAAAATCAGAGAGAGCTGGGTGCAAAAGAATTTGCAAACCCAAGAAATGCAGCCGCAGGTAGCTTGAGGCAGTTAGATCCTTTAGTAACCGCTAGTCGTAAGTTATCATTCTTTGCTTATGGCATAGGTGAGTTGATCCCAGGAAATTGGCTTCCAATATCCCATAGTCAATTAATTGATCGTTATCAAGAGATGGGGATTCCTGTCTGCGAGGAACGATGTGTTGCGAAGGATGTTTCTGAATTAATGGCTTTTTTTAAGCAAATAGGTGAAAAAAGATTACTCCTCCCTTATGACATTGACGGGGTAGTTTATAAAGTTAATAGCTATGCATTTCAAAATCAATTAGGCTATGTATCAAGAGCACCACGGTTCGCGATTGCGCATAAATTTCCACCTCAAGAAGCTTTCACTACCGTGTTAGCAATTGAAGTTCAAGTTGGTAGAACTGGGGCTATAACTCCTGTAGCTAGACTTGATCCAGTCTTAGTAGGTGGAGTAACAGTCACTAATGCGACCTTGCATAATCAAGATGAAATTTCACGGAAAGATATTCGAATTTGTGACCACGTCATAGTTCGTAGGGCTGGTGATGTGATTCCAGAAATTGTCAGCGTTGATTTGGAGCGACGCCCAAAAGATACAAAGCCTTATAACATTCCGTTAACCTGTCCAATTTGTAACTCACATATAGAAAAGCTTGCTGGTGAAGCTATTGCAAGATGCTCAGGGGGATTGTTTTGTCCTGCGCAAAGAAAGCAAGCAATTATTCATTTTGCGCATCGTCGTGCAATGAATATTGATGGTTTAGGTGAGAAGATTGTTGATAAATTAGTGGCAGAAAATATCATTTCTAATCCAGCTGATTTGTACAAGTTACAACATAGTCTAAATAAACTCGTACAACTTTTTTATGTCAACGCTAACGATCCTAGTAAGCAAAAAAAAGGCCAAGATTTATCTGAAGGAAAACAAATTCAAAATTTGTTGAATGCGATTGACGCCTCAAAATCTGCATCCCTAGCAAGGTTTATTTTTGCTTTAGGTATACGCCACGTTGGTGAAACAACAGCAAAAGATTTAGCAAAGTCATATAGAAAAATTGAAGCTTTAATGGATACTTCATTAGAGGACTTATTGAAGGTTAGAGATGTCGGACCAGTCGTGGCACAGTCAATTATTAGCTTCATGTCAGAAAGCCATAACCGTGAAGTGATTGAGCAGTTATTAGCGAGTGGTGTCAATCCAGAAGAAATTTCTGAAATAGTCCTTGATTCGCCTTTTCAGGATAAAACCGTAGTGATTACTGGAACATTGCCAACTATGTCTAGAGATGAGGCAAAACTATTGCTAGAAAAACATGGTGCCAAGGTCTCTAGTGCGGTTTCTTCCAAGACTAGTTATTTATTAGCGGGCACTGATGCTGGGAGTAAACTCGAGAAGGCTAGAGCTCTCAATATCACCGTGATTGACGAGGAGACGATGTTAGGCCTGATAGGCGAAGCAGATTAGATATCTTCGCCTTTCAATTTGTATTGTGTCAAACACTTAGTACTTCAAATAACTCGGTTTCTAATTGAATTTGCAATTTAGGATTTAGCTTTAATTTCTCACCTTCGAGTAATAATGTGTCTTCAACTCGTTCGCCAAGAGTATTAATCCGAGCTGATTTAAGTGAAATTTGATGTTTAACCAGTACTTTAGAAATTCCATAAAGTAAACCAACTCGATCGCTTGCTGATAAAGAAAGAATAAAAGAATCTCCTCTTTCATCAGGCACTAAGCTAACTAAAGGTTGTACAGGGAAGGTTCTGGACTGTCTTGAAATTCTGCCTTTAAAAGCCTCAGGTAAAGCCAGGTTTCTAGTGATTATTTCTGTCAAATCATGTTCAATCATTTGAATCAAATCTCTGTAAGAAGCAATTTCAGAACCATCAAGATAACTGATTTGAAAAGTATCTAAAGCATAGTGATGTTTAGTGGTTTGAATATTGGCATCTAAGATGTTAAATTTACTCTTGTCGAAATATGAGCAAATTCTAGCGAACAAATCGCCTTGATCTGCTGTGTAGACAAATACTTGCAAACCCTCTCCAATTGGAGAAATTCGAGCACAGACAATCGATCTTTCAGATTTAACTTTATTGAACAAATGTCTAGTTACCCATGCAATATCTTCCGGATCGTGTTTTAAGAAGAATCCAATATCTAATTGCTGCCAAAGTTCAAGATGCGCATCACTTCTTAAACCATGTAATCTGAGAATTTCTTGTGCTTTTTGCTGACATTGTTCTAATTGAGAGTGGGTATCGTATCTTGCGCCACCCAAAAATTTGAGAGTTATCCTATAAAGATCCTCTAATAATTTCGATTTCCAAGCATTCCAGACTTTGGGACTTGTCCCCCTAATATCAGCTACCGTCAGTAAATAAAGTGCTGTTAGATGTCTCTCATCTTTTACCTTATTAGCAAATGCTTGGACTACTTCAGGGTCGGTGATATCTTGTTTTTGAGCAAATTGACTCATCGATAAATGCTCAGCAACTAAAAAAGATACGAGTTCTGAATCTTCAGATGCTAATTGATGTTGCTTGGCAAATATACGAACATCCTTTTTACCTAAATCTGAATGATCGCCTCCACGACCCTTGGCAATGTCATGAAAGAGTGCGCCCAAGACTAATAACCATGGTTTATCAAAATTAGCTGCTAACTGAGAGCAAAAGGGGAACTCATGAGCTAGTTCAGGAACAAAGAATCGACGTACATTTTTAAGAACGGTCAATATGTGCTGATCAACTGTATAAACGTGAAATAAATCATGCTGCATTTGACCAACAATTTTTCTAAATGGTGGTAGATATCGACCCAGCACACTCGTTTGATTCATTAATTGAAGGGTGCGTGTAAGACCTTTTGGCTGCTTAATGATTTCGATAAATTGAGCTCTATTTTGAGGGGCTTCGCGCCATTTTTTATCCATTAACTCTCTCGAGTTATATAAAGACCTCAGAGCTTGGCTAGAGAATCCGTCTAGCGATAAATGTTGAGAGAATGTCAAAAATGCCAAGAAAATTGACTCTGGATGACGCTCAAAAAATAAAGGGTCAATAATATCTAATTGATTGTTTTTCTCTACAAAATGTTCTGAAATGGGTATGGAGCGCGAAGCCTCTTTTGGAAAGATTAATGCCTTAATATTTTGAATGAGAATTTCATTCAGTTGATTTACTGCTTTTGCTGCCCAGTAATACCTGCGCATTATTTGTTCACTAGCCCTCTTTGCTGAGGTTGCTTCAAGACCAAAACATGCCGCTAAAGGCGTTTGTACTTCAAAAATCAATTGATCCTGGCGACGATTCGAAATTAGATGCAAGTGGGCTCTAATGGTTTGTAGGAGTTTAAAGTTTTTATTTAACTCTCTCGTCTCCCTTGGAGTTAATATACCCCTAATACTTAAGTCATTAATCGTTGAGCCAAAGCCAGCAGCTCGAGTCATCCAAAGAATCGCTTGGATATCCCTTAATCCCCCCGGACTTTCTTTACAGTTCGGCTCTAGAGAGTAAGGGGTATTTTGATATTTTTGATGACGTTGACGCAACTCTAAAAGTTTTTCGAGGAAAAAAGATTTTGGGTCCATTTCGGCGTCATACTTGGACGTAAACGATTGGTAAAGTTTTCGGTTACCACAGAGAAACCTGGATTCTAAAAGTGCGGTACGGATTGTAATGTCTTTGTTAGATTCTTCGATACACTCATCTACTGTTCTTACTGATGAACCAATTTCTAATCCATAATCCCAACAAAGGGTAATGAATTTTTCTAACTTATCCTTATAAAGGTTAAACTCAGGCTGGTCGATACCAAAGTTGAGTAAAACCAAAATATCAACATCTGAATAAGGAAATAACTCATCTCGTCCAAACCCACCAACTGCAACCAAACAAGGTGATACTGCAATTGGAAAGTCAGAGAGTCCAGCTTCAACCCAAGCTTCTTCTAAGATAGTTTGGGCTGCTCTGCTGAGTTGTTTTGTCAGAAGGTTTACTTTTCCACTGGCACTAAATTCTTTGAAGATAAAACTCTTAAGGGTTGCAAACTTATTCATCAGTAAAAGTCTTTTTAAGCTATGTTGATGTTGTTCTTAACAATCTCTGGCGGCTTTGGAGAACCATCTGATTTGGTTAAGACTTCAACGCCAGTTGCTGTGACTAAGACGGTGTGCTCCCACTGCGCTGACAAACTTCGATCCTTAGTCTTGACTGTCCACATATCAGGCATAGTACGAATATCTCTGCGTCCTGCATTAATCATTGGTTCAATCGTGAATGTCATCCCCTCTAGTAATTCTTCTCCTTGACCTGGGCGGCCATAGTGAAGAATTTGAGGGTCCTGGTGGAATACTTTACCAATACCATGTCCACAATACTCTCTAACAATGGAATATCCTGATTTTTCAGCGTGGTTTTGAATGGCATAGCCAATATCGCCTAAACGAGCTCCTGGCTTAACCACAGCGATACCTAACCACATACATTCGTAGGTAATTTGGCAAAGACGTTTAGAAAGTATGGAGGGTTCACCAATTAAAAACATCCGGCTTGTATCACCATAAAAGCCTGCTTCGGTAATTACAGTGATGTCTAAATTGACGATATCTCCAGATTTCAGGATGCGATCACTAGGTATGCCGTGACAAATGACATCATTAACTGAAGTACAAATTGACTTAGGAAAAGGAGGGTAACCAGGCGGTTGATAGTTGAGCGGCGCTGGAATTGTTTTTTGCACATCTCTCATGTATTCATGGCAAAGGCGGTCTATTGACTCAGTACTAATGCCAATTTGCAGATGAGGAGTAATGAAATCAAGCACTTCACTAGCTAATCGACCTGCTTCTCGCATGCCGTCGAGATCTTTTGTGTTGGTAAACAATGGTTTCATTATGTGGTAATTATCTCAAAAATGTCTTATAATATTGAAACTTTGAACAACGGTCTAATTAATTATTAATTATTTCATATTCAAAGAATCGCAAGCCAAACCATCCGGGGTGACGTTATTTAGCGTAATCAGGATTTGGCTTTAGTTTAAACCCTTAGGAGAAAAAAATGTCAGTATCCATGCGCGAAATGATCGAGGCTGGTTGCCACTTTGGCCATCAAACCCGTTTCTGGTCCCCAAAAATGGCCCCATATATTTATGGTCATCGCAACAAAATCCATATTATCAATTTAGAAAAGACGCTTCCTTTATTCCAAGATGCTCTTAAATTTGCTAAATCTATCTCAGCAAATCGCGGAACAATCCTTTTTGTTGGAACAAAGCGTCAATCAAAAGAAATTATTGCTGAAGAAGCTGCACGCGCTGGCATGCCTTATGTTGATGCACGCTGGTTAGGCGGTACGTTAACTAACTTTAAAACTGTTAAAGGTTCGATTAAGCGTTTAAAAGAAATGACCGCAGCACGTGAAGCCGGCGATTGGGAACGTTTATCTAAAAAAGAAGCTTTAATGAATGAGCGTGATGTTGAGAAATTAGCCAAATCTTTGGGCGGTATCCAAGATATGGCAGGTATTCCAGACGCTATTTTTGTTGTTGACATCGGTTATCACAAAATTGCTTTAACTGAAGCTAAAAAGCTTGGTATTCCTGTCATAGCAGTAGTGGATACTAATCATTCCCCTGAAGGAGTTGATTATATTATTCCTGGAAACGATGACTCAAGTAAAGCTGTTGCTTTATATGTTCGTGAAATGGCTGATGTAATTCTTGAAGGGAAGGCAAGCGCTGTAACACAAGTGCTTAATTCTATTAAAGAAAATGAAGTGGCTATTGAAGAAGGGAAGGAATAATGGCGGCAATTACAGCAGCGATGGTAGGTGAGTTAAGAGCAAAAACTGACGCACCAATGATGGAGTGTAAAAAAGCTTTAACTGAAGCAGATGGTGATTTAGTTAGAGCGGAAGAAATTTTAAGAGTTAAGTTAGGCAGTAAAGCTAGCAAGGCAGCTTCTAGAGTTACGGCTGAAGGTGTAATTACTTCATTTATTAATGGTAACTCCGGTGTTTTAATCGAAATTAATTGCGAAACAGACTTCGTTTCTAAAAACGATGACTTCTTGAAATTTACAAAAGATTGCGCTGAATTAGTAGTTAAGAACAATATTGCGAATGATGATATTGCTACCTTATCTGCTTTAACAATCGATGGTAAAACGATTGAAGAAATTCGTGCTGAATTAATTGGCCGTATTGGCGAGAACATTTCAATTCGTCGTTTTAAGAGAATTACTGGTGAAAACCAATTAGTCTCATATATCCACGGTACCCGTATCGGTGTTCTAGTGGAGTTCAAAGGTAATGAAGTCGCCGCTAAAGACGTAGCAATGCACATTGCAGCAATGAAACCAGTTGCATTATCAACAGCTGATGTTCCAGCTGACAAGATTGCTGCTGAAAGAAGTGTTGCTGAGCAAAAAGCGGCCGAATCAGGTAAACCTGCTGAGATCGTAGCGAAGATGGTTGAAGGTTCAGTACAGAAGTTCTTAAAAGAAGTATCACTTTTGAATCAAACTTTTGTAAAGAATGACAAACAAACTGTTGAGCAAATGTTAAAGGCAAATGACACAACAGTGCAATCTTTTACGATGTATATTGTTGGTGAAGGTATTGAGAAGCGTCAGGACGACTTTGCTGCAGAAGTTGCAGCGCAAGTCGCAGCAGCAAAAAACGCATCTTAAATAGACGCTTATAGCATTATCTGAATAGGCGCTTTTTATAGCGCCTATTTTTTAGCGATTTATAATAGTAATTATCTGTACCTCTAAAGAAAAGGGAGTTTATGCCAGTTTATCAAAGTGTTTTATTAAAATTATCTGGTGAAGCCCTCATGGGAGATGATTCTTACGGTATTAATCCCTCAACGATCGAAGCGATGGTTTTAGAAATTGCTGAGGTAGTTGAATCGGGCGTTAAGTTGGCGATTGTGATTGGCGGCGGAAATATATTCCGTGGAGTTGCTGGTGGAGCCGCTGGAATGGATCGGGCAACTGCAGATTACATGGGTATGTTAGCAACAATGATGAATGCCTTAGCTCTGCAAGACTCACTTCGTCAAAAAGGTGTTGAAGCTAGAGTGCAATCAGCACTTAGAATGGACCAAGTGCTTGAGCCTTATATTCGTCCCAAAGCGATTCGCTACATGAATGAAGGTAAAGTAGTCATTTTTGCAGCAGGTACAGGCAATCCATTTTTTACGACCGATACTGCTGCGGCGCTTCGTGGAGCTGAAATGAATGTTGATATTGTGCTCAAAGCAACAAAAGTCGATGGAATCTACTCAAGTGATCCTAAAAAAGATCCTGATGCAACCCGCTACGATACGATTTCTTTTGATGAGGCTATTGTTAAAAACTTACAGGTGATGGATGCTACTGCTTTTGCCTTGTGTCGTGACCGTGAATTACCAATCAAAGTATTTTCAATTTTGAAACCAGGCGCATTAATGCGAGTGGTCAATGGGGAACCTGAGGGGACCCTAGTACATGTCTAACGAAGGAGTAATAAATGTCATCAAGTGAAGTTATCTCAAATGCAGACCAAAAAATGATCAAGTCGATTGACTCCTTTAAGGGGTCTTTGGCTAAGATTCGAACTGGTAGAGCTCATACGGGAATACTCGAGCATATTCAAATCGATTATTACGGTAATCTAACTCCTATTTCTCAAGTAGCGGCATTAGGTCTTGCTGACGCGCGAACGATTACTGTAACTCCTTGGGAAAAACCCATGTTACAAGTAGTAGAAAAAGCAATCAGAGATTCTGACTTAGGACTTAATCCAGCAGCTCAGGGTAATGTGATTCGTGTACTAATGCCAGCTCTCACAGAAGAGAGAAGAAAAGATTTAGCTAAACTTGTCAAGTCCGAAGGAGAAGATGCCAAAATTGCAATTCGTAATTTGCGTCGTGAGGCAAATGAATCCCTAAAGAAATTAACGAAAGACAAGTTGATTTCAGAGGATGAAGAGCGTCGTAGCCAAGATGATGTCCAAAAAAGAACTGATAAATTTGTAGCGGAAGTTGATAAATTAGTGCAAGATAAAGAAAAAGAAATTATGACCGTTTAGAGTTTTCTCTAATGATTCAATTTATGACGACAACGATTAAGAGTTCTACACTCGCAGTTCCTCCACCTAAGGCGATTCCATCGCATGTTGCCATCATTATGGATGGTAACGGCCGTTGGGCGAACCAACGTTTTTTACCCAGAGTGGCAGGCCATTCAAAAGGGGTAGAAACTGTTAGGACTATTGTCGAAGAGTGTTCTAAATACGGCATTAAATACTTAACTCTTTTTGCGTTTAGCACTGAGAATTGGCGTCGGCCTTCTCATGAAGTTAGTTTTCTAATTAGATTGTTTTTTAAAGTTCTAAAGCGGCAAATTAATCTTATTAACAAAAATAATGTGAAGTTAGTGATAGTTGGAGATTTATCTGCTTTTCCTGAGCCGATTCGTAAAAGTGCTGCCAATGCTCAACAACTAACTGAAAATAATACGGGTCTTGTTTTGACCATTGCAGCTAATTATGGTGGTCGCTGGGATATTCTGAATGCAATGCGATTAGCTTATGAAAATAACCCAGATATTCTTCCTGAGAACATGACGGAAGAATGGTTAGCTCCTTACATGTCGATGTCCTATGCCCCAGAGCCAG
Organism: uncultured beta proteobacterium; assembly: GCA_903889595.1. Classification (GTDB taxonomy): domain Bacteria; phylum Pseudomonadota; class Gammaproteobacteria; order Burkholderiales; family Burkholderiaceae; genus Polynucleobacter. The sequence goes on along the minus strand of CAISYI010000035.1, from coordinate 4,268 downwards.
ATTTATTTATTCGGACCGGTGGGGAGCAACGTATAAGTAATTTCTTAATATGGCAATTAGCTTATACCGAAATGTACTTCACACCGATATTTTGGCCAGACTTTGATCAAAAAGCCTTTGCTGATGCACTAACTTGGTATCGCTTCCGTGAAAGAAGATTCGGACAAACAGGTCATCAACTATTGGAAAGTCAAATTGTAAAAAATGCTTAAAGCAAGAGTTTTAACTGCACTTGTACTTTTGATTCTGTTTGCTCCGATCTTTCTCTTATTGCCAGCGCTGGATTTGTATCTCTCATTCATCGTTATACTGTCGATTGCAGCTTGGGAGTGGGGGAGGTTTCTTTGGCCTTCTAATAAATCTTCGCCAGTAATATATGCCTTTCTTATTTTTGTTTGTTTAGTATTTCTGCTCGGCCAACATCAAGATTCTTTTGAATCTAATTTTCTCTTATCAAAGAATTATCTGTTCCATTATCCAATTTACCTTTCGGCATTTGTGTGGATATTTATCGTTCCTTTTTTCTTAAAAAAGAGTTTAAGCGTGCCATTAACAGAATGGATTACCTTTTTATCCATTCTAGGTTTTATTATTTTTATTGGTGTATTTTGTGCAGCCATGGTTATCCGAGACGAGGGCCGATGGTTATTTTTAGGCACAATAGGAATTGTTTGGTGTGCTGATATAGGGGCCTATTTTGTTGGAAGAAAATTTGGTAAGAATAAGTTAGCATCAAATATTAGTCCCGGAAAGTCTTGGGAGGGAGTGCTTGGCGGAGTTCTAATCGTTTCTTTATTTATATTTCTTATTTTTTCAATGCTGAGTGATCCTAGTTTTTCTCTGTTCAGTGCACTTCTAATCGGTGTGTTCTTGGCATTTATGAGTGTGGTGGGTGATTTATTTGAATCTTTATTAAAAAGAATCGCTAAAGTTAAAGACAGTAGTAATTTGTTACCAGGACATGGAGGGGTGCTTGATCGGATAGATGCCATCTTGCCTGTTTTACCAATTGCTGCGCTTTTATTAAGGGTGATTTTATGAGACAACTTTGTATCTTAGGATCAACCGGTTCAATTGGTGAAAATACTTTGGATGTGGTGCGTCAACATCCTGATCAGTTTTGTGTCGCATCATTATCAGCAAATACTCAAATAGAAAAATTAGCAGTTCAATGCATTGAGTTCAAACCTTTGATTGCTGTGGTAAGTACCCTCGATTTAGCAAACAAGTTAAGGAACTTAATCGGTTCCACTAAAACGACTGTATTACATGGTCCAAATGGATTAATTGAAGCCGTTCGATTAACTCAAGTAGATACTGTAATGGCTGCAATTGTTGGGGCTGCAGGTTTGTTACCCACTCTAGAAGCCGCACAACTTGGCAAAAGAATACTACTGGCTAACAAAGAAGCATTAGTAATGTCAGGCGAGTTAATGATTAATTTAGTTCGAAAAACTGGCGCAGAATTATTGCCAATTGATAGTGAACACAATGCAATTTTTCAATGTTTGCCTCAAAAACAAATTGGTCAAGACTCAACTCAACAACATCTTGCAGTAAAAGAGTTATTACTGACTGCATCTGGCGGGCCTTTTTTACACAGAGACTTGAGTAGTTTTCCAGATATTACACCTTCTGAAGCTTGTAAACATCCCAACTGGGCGATGGGTCGAAAAATTTCTGTTGATTCCGCAACCATGATGAATAAAGGGCTGGAGTTAATTGAGGCGATGTGGTTGTTTGATACTCCGCCAGAAAAAATTAAAGTAGTTATTCATCCCCAAAGTATTATCCATTCGATGGTTCGTTATATCGATGGTTCAATCATTGCCCAAATGGGTGCTCCAGATATGCGCACACCCATTGCTTACGGACTTGGTTGGCCGAATAGAATATCCTCTGGAGTTCGGGAATTAGACTTTGAAATGATATCGAACTTAAACTTTCATGCACTAGATGATCAAAGATTCCCACTTTTAAAGCTAGCAAGATTGGTGGCTGGTCAAGGAGGCACAGCCCCCACAATGATGAATGCTGCAAATGAAATTGCAGTGGCTGCTTTTTTAAACTTACAAATTAAATTTACCCACATTAATGAAGTCGTTGATCATGTCTTAAATACACTAGAGATTAGTAATGTTGAAAATCTTGAAACAATTTTAGAGACAGATAAAATAGTCAGAGACTTTACTTCTAAACATATACAAAGAACTTTTTAACTATGTCTCTATTGGCTTTTCTGATTGCCATTTTTATTTTGGTGGGATTTCACGAATTTGGACACTTTATCACTGCAAAATGGTGCGGTATTACTGTTGAGAGGTTTTCGATAGGGTTTGGTCCAGTGTTATGGCGCAAAAAACCAAAGAATGTTTACGACACAGAGTTTGTATTGTCAGCTATACCCCTTGGTGGTTATGTAAAAATGCTCGACAATCGAAATGGAGAGATTTTTACTGAGGAGCAAAAGCTTCGTGCTTTTAATCATCAAGTGCTTTGGAAACGTTCTCTCGTAGTGTTAGCAGGCCCGATGGCAAATTTTATTCTTGCTTGGTTATTATTAACGGCACTATTTTTAAGTTCACCGATCCAGTTGAGGCCAATTTTGAGTGAGCCTACTGTCAACTCCATCGCTGCAGAGCTTGGTATTACTGAGGGAGATGAAGTCAGAGGCTTTGCTGAACTTGATTCAACAACAGAACAAATTATTCAAACAGATTCGATTAAAAGTTGGAATAGATTACGTTGGAAGCTTTTAAAAACTGTATTTGAAAAAAAGGGCTTCGTATTAGAGTTAGATCACGAGGGTAAGGGTTTATATCGTGTTCAATTCACAGCTGAACAAATTCAGAAAATTAATTTTCAAGGCGACTTATTTGGGCAATTAGGTTTAATTCCGTCGAAAACTGATATGGATTTGCTATTTAAATTAGAAGTTGATGTTCCGACGGCACTTTTACTATCCTCAGAGCGAGTTTATGATATTTCATATGTTTCTTTGATGAGTATCAAGGCATTAATTTCTGGAGATGCCTCCGTTCGACAAATAACTGGCCCAATTGGCATTGCTGGAATGGCTGGTAAATCTGCTCAATCGGGAATTATTGCGTATTTTGGTTTTTTATCCCTCATTAGCATTAGTCTTGGACTTATGAATTTACTCCCTTTACCGATGCTAGATGGTGGGCAATTAGTTTTTGATGCTTGGGAATTTGTGACCGGCAGTCCAGTTTCTGAGCAGTTTAGAGCTTTAGCCATTAAACTTGGCCTTGTAGGGATTATTACGGTGACTTGCATCGCCTTTTATAATGATTTTTTAAAAGTTTTTAATGGATAATTGATTCAAGTTTTAAATACCGTTCCATTAACCTTATACAATATTAAATTAACTAAATGATTCCTAATGAATTGAAGAGCTCTCCGTTGAATACTAAAAATAACTTAAAAAATATTGTTGCGCTTTGGGCATGCTTTGTATGTTCTTTATTATCTATGTCATCTGCTTTTGCGGCAGATCCTTTTGTGGTTAAAGATATCCGCGTTGAGGGACTTCAAAGGATAGAGGCTGGAACTATTTTTAGTTATTTACCTGTTAAAGTTGGCGATACCTTTAATGATTCAAAAGGCTCCGATGCGATTAGAAGCTTGTTCAATACTGGATTTTTTAAAGATGTTCAAATCAGAAACGATAAGAGTGTTTTAGTTGTAATTGTGGAAGAACGACCCACAATCTCGAAGATTGACTTTACTGGTATGAAAGAGTTTGATAAGGAAGCTATCCTTAAAGCATTGCGTGCCATTGGACTTGCAGAGGCTCGTTATTACGATAAATCTATGGTTGATCGTGCTGAGCAGGAAATTAAGCGCCAATACGTTAGTAAGGGTTTTTATGATTCTGAAATTGTGACAACAGTGACCCCAGGGGAGCGTAATCAAGTTTCAGTTTTCATGAATATTGAAGAAGGTTTAGTTTCTAAGATTGCTCAAATTAATATTATTGGAAATAAAGTTTTTCCAGAAAGTAAGTTGCGGGAAGAAATGCTGTTGTCAGTAGGAAACTGGGTTTCTTGGTATACCAAGAACAACCTTTATTCCAAGCAAAAGTTGACCGCTGATTTGGAAACCCTAAGGTCATTTTATTTAAATCAGGGTTATCTTGAATTTAATATCGAATCAACTCAAGTATCCATTTCTCCTGATAAAAAAGGGGTTTTCTTAACCATTAAAATTTTTGAAGGTGAACAATACACAGTCAAAAACATCAAGTT